>CAUJIB010000047.1 GCA_963205245.1 Pseudomonadota bacterium | reverse complement strand
CATGTTTTTTTTGGTTTATAGTCGTGTATTGATTTACCAGCATCTTGCTCAATATGGATGCGGGTGACGCCAACCTTTTTAATGCCTTCTGGCATATCCAGCAATATCTCGCCCTTGCCCACTATTGGATCTAGGAATTGTGATATCTGGTAGCCTTGCGGAAGGTCAGGATAGAAATAATTTTTACGGTCAAACACGCTTTTCAGATTGATTTGCGCGTTAATGGCAAGACCAGTTTTTACGGCTTGTTCCACTGCGGATTCATTTAGTACAGGCAGCATTCCCGGCATACCAGCATCAATAAACGCCACATTAACATTCGGTTCCTGCCCGAATTCGGTGGATGCCCCTGAGAATAGTTTGGAATGGGTGTTTATCTGGGCATGAACCTCCAGCCCGATGATAATTTCCCAGTCACCGGTGTTGCCTTTGATTAGATTATTTTTAACTTGGCTCATTGTTTTTCCTCATTATAATTTCTTCGCACGATATAAAACATTTCTGCGGATTTTCTTAAGCAACAAAATTATGCGACCTCTATCACCAATGATTTTTCCTTTTATAGATCGTATTTCTTGAATTACCGGAGTTACTTGCGCACTTGCCCATTTTTTGATTTTTAGCATGGTATTATATAGCCGTAAAAACCAACTGAGGCTAAGTAATTTTTCTTTGCAGGTTTCAAATAAAAAGGCTGTAATCCCCAGTCCAACCAGTTTGGCGGAGAAAAACACCACAATACCAGAAAAAATATAATGTTTGCTCACCAGCCATACACCTAGAATTTTTATTGGGAAAATAGCGAGTACCGGGATTATAAACATAAAAACGCAAACTGAGGCAGGGAGATGTTGAACACGGTCAGCTATCCATGCTTTAAGCTTTTCCCACGGTAACCACGCAATTATTTTCGCAACAATTGGATACAGAACTTCCCACAGCCAAGACTCAAATAAAAAGATAATGGCGGCAATAAAGCAGACGACATGCTTTGTTTTTTTTAATATTTTGTTGTAGTCACTCATATTTTCTGTGGTTTCGTAGTGAATCCTATCATTTTTTCCAAACCATAAGCCATGTTCAATACTTCCTGTTCATCAAAGGCTTTGCCGATAAGCTGTAAGCCCAGCGGTAGGCCGTCTTTATTTAGTCCGGCAGGAATGGAGATAGCAGGAAGGCCAGCCAGTGAAGTTGGAACAGTGAACACGTCATTTAAGTACATTTCCACAGGGTTGCTTGGCTTATAATCAAAACCGAAGGCCGCTGACGGTGTGGTTGGTGTAAGTATAACATCAACTTTCTCAAAGACTTTGCGGAAATCTTCAGCGATTAGGAAGCGTATGCGTTGGGCTTTTTTGTAATAAGCGTCATAATAACCTGCCGAAAGTACATAAGTGCCGATCATGATACGGCGTTTTACTTCTGCGCCAAAGCCGGCTGCGCGGGTTAGCTCATACATCTCGGTAAGGCTTTTATCACCTCCGACACGCAGGCCGAACCGCACACCATCGTAACGAGCCAGATTGGAAGAGCATTCCGCAGGTGCAACTATATAATAGGTGGCTAGCGCATATTTGGTATGCGGTAATGATATATCAATAATTTCAGCACCTGCTTCTTTTAGCAGTTTTATACCATTATCCCACACACGCAGTACATCGGCGTTTATGCCGTCAGGGCGATATTCTTTCGGGATACCTATTTTTTTGCCTTTAACATCTGCCTTTAATAATGCCTCAAAATCTGGCACTGCCAGATTGGCTGAAGTGGAATCCTTAGCGTCATGTCCGCACATTACTGATAGCATAATTGCGCTGTCACGCACTGTTCTGGTGATTGGCCCTGCTTGGTCAAGAGAGCTGGCAAAGGCGATTGTTCCCCAGCGGGAGCAACGCCCATAAGTTGGTTTTATGCCTACGATTCCGCAGAAAGATGCCGGCTGGCGGATTGAGCCGCCAGTATCGGTTCCAAGAGCGATAGGGGTAAGATTGGCGGCAACCGCGGTCGCCGAGCCGCCTGATGATCCGCCCGGAACGAGATTGGCATCGCTGCCAGATTTTTTCCATGGGTTGATAACATTGCCGTAATAGCTGGTGATATTAGCCGAACCCATTGCAAATTCATCAAGATTAAGCTTGCCGAGCATTACCCCGCCAGCATTCCAGATATTCTGGGTGATGGTTGATTCATATTCAGGCTTAAATCCCTCAAGGATATGCGAAGCGGCGGTGGTGAGTGTGCCTTTAGTGCAGAATAAATCTTTCACGCCGACCGGTATGCCTTCAATTGCCTTGCCTTCACCACGGGCAAGGCGGTCGTCTGAATCTTTTGCCATTTCCATAGCTTTATCACGGGTAATAGTTATGAAAGCGTTATAATGATCATTGGTGCGTTCAATTTCATCCAGATGCGCTTTTGCCAACTCACTTGCCGAAAATTCCTTTGTTTTCAGGCCGTCACGCATTTGTGCAAGGGTAAAGTTACATAATTCAGTACTCATTGTTTGGTTTCTTCCTTATCATCATCAGGATTAATATCTAACTGCGAAAGTGCGCGCTTAATGCGGTCAAGGGTGGTTTCAATATCACCGATCACACTTTGCCTTACTTCTTCTGGAGGCGGAGCTTCAGAGGTAATCATATCTTTAAGGCGTTCGTTTATCCGCACCATTTCTTCTGCGGCATATTGCGCTATCAAAGTTTTATCGTCCATAGCCATACGAAAAAAACTACTCCATCACCTTAGGTACAACAAAACAGCCATAGTCGCTATCGGGAGCATTTTTGAGGATAGCTTCCTGCTGGTTGCCATCAGTCGCTACATCCGACCGCAGTGGTAATTTCATATGCGAAACCGAGGTCATAAGCGGCACACCTTCGGTGTTTACCTCTGAAAGCTGCTCTACCCACTGTAAAATTCCTGAAATTTCCTTGGCAAAATGCTCTTTTTCCTCTTCGCTTACGGCTATGCGGGCGAGGCGGGCGATTTTTGCGACTGCTTGACTATCTAATGCCATTATGTTTTGCTCCTTAATTACACTGAACACCAACCATTAGCCACTAGCATTATGCTTATAGAAAACCAAGAAGAATTTGCCAGAATCTTGCCAAAAGAGGGAAGATTGTTAGGACTGGATGTCGGGGAAACAACAATCGGATTGGCTTTAAGCGATGTTTTACGGGGTATTGCCACGCCTTTTGCAACTATTGAGCGTAAAAAATTTACTAAAGATATAGAAAAGCTAAAAACAGCAATAGCGGAACAAAAAATTTGCGGGTTGGTGATTGGCTACCCTATAAATATGGATGGAAGTCTTGGTGCGCGCACCCAGTCGGTGCGGACTTTTGTATCCAATATCAGTAAGCATATTTCCCTTCCTATGCTGTTTTGGGATGAAAGGATGTCCACTATGGCAGTAGAAAAAATGATGATTGAAGCTGATATGTCGCGCAGGCGGCGTGCGGAATTAGTGGACAAATTGGCAGCAAGCTATATACTGCAGGGGTTTTTAGATAAAACAAGGTGTTAAACAATGTCTTTCAGCTGGTTGTTTGGAACTTTTGCAGTTTCCTATTTATTAGGCTCTATACCGTTTGGACTGTTGCTTACTAGGTTATTCGGGGTAGGGGATATACGTTCTATCGGTTCGGGCAATATTGGCGCGACCAATGTGCTGCGTACCGGCAAAAAAGGGTTGGCTATTGCAACTTTATTGCTTGATTTGTCAAAAGGAATTGTTGCAGTAAAATTAACCCAGTATTTATATGGTAATGATGTTGCCATGCTTGCGGGTTTATTTGTAGTACTGGGGCATGTGTTTCCTGTATGGCTGCGTTTTAATGGCGGTAAAGGTGTTGCTACTACCTTCGGTGCATTTTTTGCACTTAATTGGGTGTTCGCATTAATAGTTTGTGCAATATGGCTGGTGGTGTTTTTAATTACCCGTTTTTCATCGCTTTCGGCAATTATGAGTATTGGCTATTCACCAGTGGTTGCCTATTTATTTAATGGTTATTTGGCTGCCTTGTTATGTTTGTGTCTTGCAGGACTTATTATTTTCAGCCATCGCCGTAATTTAATGCGCTTGCTTAGCGGAACAGAACTGGCATTTCGGAAAAAATCATGATGAATTTCCCATCGCTTGCAGAAGAAAACCTGCTGGATGTTCTCCAGCTAATAAGGACGTTAAATGTTGGTCCAATAACTTTTTTCAATCTAATACAGCGTTTTGGAACAGCAAAGAAAGCACTAGCCGCGCTCCCTGAACTGTCGCGGCGTGGCGGCAGCAAAATCGGTCTTGTTCCTTTCCTTAGGGAGATGGCAGAAAAAGAAATAGAAAATTGTTATAAATTCGGTGCGAAAATGGCGATGTATGGCAGTCCAGATTATCCGGAATTGCTGCTTAATATTCCTGATCCGCCGCCTGTTATTACAATTCGTGGTGATACAGGGTTTTGGAAGAATAAAACTCTGATTGCGATGGTTGGTGCGCGTAATTCTTCAGCAGGTGGATGTCAACTGGCGCAAAAAATTGCTAAAGAGTTGGGTGATAAAGAAGTAGTGGTTGTATCTGGTCTAGCGCGCGGGATTGATAGTTTTGTACATAAGGGTGCGCTTGCAACTGGAACTGTTGGAGTAATAGCAGGGGGGATTGATAATGTTTATCCGCCGGAGAATTCAGGACTTTATCAGCAGGTTTTTGAGCAGGGAGCTGTTATAAGTGAACAGCCTTTTGGTGGGTTGCCTTATGCTGGCAGTTTCCCGAGCAGAAACCGGATCATTGCCGGTATGAGTGCAGGGACAGTTGTAGTAGAGGCTGCCATTAAATCAGGCTCTCTAATAACGGCGCGTTTGGCATTGGAGAATGGGCGTGAAGTTATGGCGATTCCGGGAACTCCTCTTGATCCACGCTCTAAAGGTTGTAACCAGCTTATTAAGCAAGGTGCGACGATGGTGGAGTCTGCAAATGATATATTGGAAGTAATTGCCAATATACGCAGGATGAAGTTATTTGAAACGCAAGCTTCTTTATATGCTAATATTCCTCCGGCAGCTTATGTTGATGAAAGCGAACTTTTGGAATTGCGTAAGAAAATTATAGATAAATTAAGTGCTTATGCGGTTGCTATTGACGAACTGATTGAACAATGCGATACCTCTGCTGCGGCAATGCAAATTATATTGTTGGAACTGGAGCTTGCTGGGAAGGCAAGGCGTACTGTTGGCAATAAGGTGTATTTAATCAATTCTATAGAAGAAGTGGCATAAGAATCAGTGAGTAATGTAGTAGTAGTAGAATCACCATCTAAAGCAAAAACCATCAATAAATATCTAGGCAGCGATTACACGGTGTTAGCTTCATTCGGGCATGTGCGCGATCTTCCTAGTAAAGACGGATCGGTGAAACCTGATGAAGATTTTTCTATGATTTATGAGGTGGATGGTGATTCTAAAAAACATATATCAGCTATAGCAAGCGCAGTTAAAAAAGCGGATACGCTGTTTCTTGCCACTGATCCTGACCGAGAAGGGGAGGCAATTTCTTGGCATGTTCTGGAAGCCTTGAAAGAATCCAAAAATTTGCATAAAAATCTGGATGTGAAACGGGTAACATTTAATGAGATAACTAAAAAATCCATTATTGAAGCGTTCAAGCATCCACGTGATATTGATATGAATATGGTGAATGCCCAGCAGGCGCGCCGCGCATTGGATTATCTGGTGGGATTTACCTTATCTCCGGTTTTATGGAGGAAATTGCCGGGTAGTAAATCGGCAGGACGTGTGCAATCTGTGGCGCTGCGTCTGATTTGTGAACGTGATGAAGAAATTGAACAATTTATCTCGCGGGAATATTGGGATGTTAAGGCATTGCTTTCTCCGGAAAAAGGCACAAATTTACTGGCTCGCCTTATTGAATATAAAAGCGAGAAGATAGAAAAATTTTCTATCACCAATGAAAAACAGGCAAATGCCATTGCGGATGATTTGCGTAAGAAAACTTATAGCGTAGCAAATTTAGAGGAAAAACAGGTTCGTCGACATCCCGCACCGCCATTTACCACCTCTACCTTGCAGCAGGAAGCAGCGCGCAAATGTGGTTTTGGTGCGAAAAAAACTATGCAAATAGCCCAAAAACTTTATGAGGACGGGCATATTACCTATATGCGTACCGATAGTGTCAGCGTATCGCAGGATGCGGTGGTTGCTGCACGTGATTATATAAGTAAAGCTTATGGCAAAGAATATGCGCCGGATTCTCCACGTTCTTTCAAAAATAAAGCAAAAAACGCGCAGGAAGCGCATGAGGCAATAAGACCTACTGATATTTCCTTAACCACCCAAAAAGCAGGGCTAAGCGGGGAACAGGAAAGGCTGTATGATCTTATCTGGAAACGGATGGTGGCAAGCCAGATGGAATCAGCTTTATTTGACCAGCTAATTGTTGATATTGCTGCACATGACAAGCAGGCTGTATTACGTACTAGCGGCTCGGTGGTGAAATTTGACGGCTTTCTGAAACTTTATCAGGAAGGCAGTGATGATGATAATGAAGATGAGGAAAATGCTAAACTGCCGGTTCTTAAAAAAGGCGAAAAACTTGGTGTTGAAGAAGTCAAACCAGAGCAGCATTTTACCGAGCCGCCGCCGCGCTATTCTGAAGCCAGCCTTGTAAAAAAACTGGAAGAGTTAGGAATTGGCCGCCCTTCTACCTACGCTTCTATTATCTCTGTGCTGCAAGATAGGGGGTATGTAAAGCTGGATAAAAAACGTTTCGTTGCCGAATCGTTAGGACGGCTTGTTAATGCCTTTCTGGTAAGTTTCTTTGAACGTTATGTAGAATATGGTTTTACCGCCGATTTAGAAAATCGGCTTGATGAGGTGTCATCTGGTGAGCGCGACTGGAAGCAGGTGTTACGTGATTTCTGGGTTGATTTTATTGCAAAAATTGATGATAGCAAACAGCTAACCGTTTCACAGGTTCTGGAAGCTTTGGACACACTCCTTGCATCATATGCTTTTGGGCAAATATCTGGTGATAAGGATGCGAAAGATCCCCGCACCTGTCCGGCTTGCAGTAAGGGGCTTTTGGGCTTAAAAATTGGGCGGTTTGGACCTTATATTGCTTGTTCAAATTATCCTGAATGTAATCATAAAGCCCAACTTGGCGAGCTTACTGCGCCGGCTCAGCTTGATGACAGCGGTGAAGAATTCAAACTGCCGAAAACCTTAGGGAAAGACCCAGCCTCAGGTGAGGATATAACCATGCGTAAAGGGCCTTATGGTGTGTATGTCCAAATTGGTGAGGGAAAAACTCCTAAACGTGCCAGTTTGCTAAAATCCATGCGCCCTGAAAGCATGACGTTGGAAATAGCGTTATCATTACTTGCTTTGCCGCGTGAGCTTGGAAAACACCCAGATACAGGTAAGCCGATTGTAGTTAATAACGGCAAATTTGGCCCTTATATATTGCATGATGGCAAATTCACTACTCTTCCCGCCAGTGAGGATTTGCTTACTATCGGCATTAACCGTGCGGTGGAAGTTTTGGCGCAGGCACCACAAAAAGGCGGTGCTGCAAATGTCGCCCTTAAATCACTGGGCAAACACCCTGATGATGATATGGAAGTTGCTATTTTCAAAGGCCGCTATGGTGATTATATTAAACATGGCAAAATAAACGCTACCTTGCCAAAGGATGCGGATATAGCGAGTTTTACTCTTGAGCAGGCTTTGCCGCTTCTTGCTGCTCGTGCTGCGGCTCCTTCCAAAAAAGGTTTTGGCAAAAAGGCTGCTAAACCAGCAGCTAAAAAAGCGGAAACCAAAGAAAAGCCAGCAGCAAAGGAAAAGAAAGCGTCTGCCAAAAAAGCGGCTGTAAAAAAGCCGGAAGCTAAAAAGAAAACCG
This sequence comes from Pseudomonadota bacterium, assembly GCA_963205245.1. Classification (GTDB taxonomy): domain Bacteria; phylum Pseudomonadota; class Alphaproteobacteria; order Rickettsiales; family SXRF01; genus SXRF01. The sequence goes on along the minus strand of CAUJIB010000047.1, from coordinate 7,224 downwards.
GATAATATTAGGATATTGCAATAATTTACTAATGTTAGTTTGAGTAATTCATGCTACACTGGCGGCAATTTAACCAGAGTAGCATATATGTCAGAAGATAAAAAAAAATCTAAAAATCCCCATAAAAAACCGGCTAAAAAAGCCGGTAAGAAATCTCGTGATTCTTCTAAAAAACAGAAAAAATTTTCTGGCCAAAAATTTATAGGTGGGGCGGATAAGCTGCCGGAAATATGTGTGCTTACGGTAAGCGGGCAAACAGAAGATGGTGAGTTACTGGCAACGCCGCTGGAATGGAAGTCACATAAAAAACCACCGCATATCTCAGTGCTGGAATCAGGCAGGGGAAGGGCTGTTGCTGTTGGGGAGAGGATTTTAGTAAAACTGCGCTCTTTGCGTCCTCATTTTTATCAGGCTTCGGTTATTCGGGTGTTGGAAAGTGAGTTGTCTAGGTCTGTCACCGGTGTTTTTATCCCAACTCTTGAAGGCGGGATAATAGAGCCGATTTCACGGAAGATGAAAGAAAGTTTCATGGTATCTGCGGCTGATGCAGCCGGTGCACAGCATGGTGAACTGGTAAGTGGTGAAACGATAGTGGGAATGCCATCACTGGGCATGAGCTATGCTAAAATCACGGAAAGATTGGGACGGGCTGATTCCCCACGTGCTGCCAGCCTGATTGCTGCGGCTATTCATTCCTTACCTAGTGTATTTTCACAGGAAGCGTTGGTAGAGGCGGAATCTGCACCGTTACCTGTTTTAACTCCAGACCGTACTGATTTGCGTAATATACCGCTTGTTACTATTGATGGTGAAGATGCCCGCGATTTTGACGATGCGGTATTTGCTGAAGCTGATGGGGATGGGTTTCATATAATAGTTGCTATTGCCGAAGTGGCTTTTTATGTGGAAGAGGGAAGTGCGCTGGATAAAACTGCTTTTGAGCGTGGTAATTCAGTTTACTTTCCTGACCGTGTGATTCCTATGCTTCCGGAGCGTCTTTCAAACGGGCTTTGCTCGCTTGTGCCAAATGAAGATAGATATTGCCTTGCGGTGCATATCTGGATTGATTCCAGAGGTGAAATAAAAAAATATGAATTTATGCGCGGCATTATGCGCTCGGCGGCACGACTTACGTATGAAAAAGTAGAAGAGTTAACAAACTCACAACTCAGCACTCAGCACTCAGCACTTATCAAAATTCTTAATGCTGCCTATACTGCCCTTGCTTATGAGCGGGATAATCGTGGCGCTCTGGATCTGGATTTGCCGGAATATAAAATCCATTTTGATGCAGCTGGGAATGTGGCAGATATTACCCCTAAAGCTCGGCTGGAGAGCCACAGGCTTATTGAATGTTTTATGATTGCAGCGAATGTCGCAGCGGCAGATTTTTTACTTAAACATAAAATGCCGGGGATATACCGTGTGCATGAAGCACCCTCTGAAGAAAAGTTAGAGGATTTACGTAGTTTGCTGCTTGCTTCTGACTACCGCCTGCAAAAAGGGGCGGTTACTGCCAAGCATTTTAACCGCGTACTCAAAGCTTCAAGTGAAGATCCGCGCCGCCCGATGATTCACACCGCTGTTTTACGTGCCCAGATGCAGGCTTTCTATAGTGCAGAAAATGTTGGGCATTTTGGACTTTCTTTGCAGAAATATTGCCATTTTACTTCACCTATACGCCGTTATAGCGATCTGGTTGTGCATCGCTCAATAATTGCGCTTTTGAATAAGGAAAAACGGCATGTAAAACTTGCCGATACTGCCCTTCATATTTCTGAAACCGAGCGTCGGGCGATGCTTGCTGAGCGCGATGCTGCAGACAGGTATAAAGTGTCTTTCATGGCCAAGAAAATCGGTGAGTTATTTGCCGGAGTAATTAGCGGCCTCAATGAATATGGCCTGTTTATAACTTTAAATGGTACTGGTGTAACTGGTTTTATTCCGGTTCGAAATTTAGGGCATGATTTTTACGTTTTTGATAAAAAACATTCCTGTTTCAAAGGAAGAAGTAGTGGAGAAATATTTGCGCTCGGGGAATCAATTATGGTTCGGGTTCAGGAAGCCAATGCTATGACCGGCAGTTTGATTTTTGTTACTGAATCTATGCCTCAGAAAAATATTTTGCCTTTACATGGAAAAAATAAGCACGGCAAAAAACTAGCAAAGCATTCTGTCCCTGATAAAAATGGAAAGTATAAAGCAGATAAAAAATTTAGTAAAAAACGGAAACGGAAATAAAAACTTAGTATTGTGAATGGAGATTAGAGAAGAAAATTTTTCTAGTTGGTAAAACTTTTGTTACAATCTAAAGAAAATTTTGCTAGTTGTTAGAGAAATTATAGTTTTCGTCAAGGTTATTTATGCTTGTTTTTCCGAATATTGATCCTGTGGCTGTAAGTATAGGTGGTTTTGCTATCCGTTGGTATTCATTGGCTTATATGGCAGGAATATTATTGGGATGGTGGATTATTGCTAAGGAAAACAGTAAAAAACCTCTGGAAAATCTTACAAAATCTGCACTTGATGATATTGTGGTATGGGCTGTTGCTGGTATTATATTGGGCGGAAGGTTTGGATATGTATTATTTTATAAACCAAACTATTATTTACAAAATCCACTAGAAATACTCAGGTTATGGGAGGGTGGAATGTCTTTCCATGGCGGTCTGATAGGTACTATTGTTGCCTTTTATTTATTTTGCCGGAAATATAAAATCCGTTTTTTGGCGTTGACGGATTTACTTGCCTGTGCCGCTCCGATTGGTTTGTTTTTTGGGCGTATTGCCAATTTTATTAACGGGGAGTTGTTTGGACGGGTGACAAATTCTGAGCTAGGTATGATTTTCCCGCATGGCGGAGAAGTTTTGCGCCATCCCAGCCAATTGTATGAAGCGGCTTTAGAAGGAATATTATTATTTATGATAATGATATTTTTACTGAAAAAAACTAATTTACGCAGCAAAATTGGTTATTTAAGTGGAATTTTTCTTATATTATATTCACTGGCACGGATTGTGTGTGAGTATTTTCGTGAGCCAGATAGTTTTTTAGGATTTTTATATTTGGGCGCAACGATGGGACAGGTGCTCAGTTTGCCGATGCTTATAGCAGGATTATATCTAATACGTAGAAAGCAGAAAACGATATGAGTCTTGAGGAGTTGATAAAAGAGCGTATCCGCAGGCAAGGGGCTATTACAGTTGCAGATTATATGGGGCTTGCGCTTTCCCATCCTGAATATGGTTATTATATGCAGCGTGACCCATTTGGTAAGGAAGGGGATTTTATAACTTCGCCAGAAATATCACAAGTGTTTGGAGAAGTTATTGGTGCATGGCTTGCTCATAACTGGCAATTGCTCGGTGCGCCAGAAGAAATAGCACTGGTGGAGCTTGGGGCAGGGCGTGGTACGCTTATGGCGGATATTTTGCGTGCTACAAAACACATATCAGGTTTCCATCAGGCTTTAAGTGTGCATCTGGTAGAAATAAGCCCAACCCTTAAACAAAAACAATGGAAAACTCTGGCAGGTAAGCATGAACGTATAGAGTGGCATGAGAGCATAGATAGCTTACCAGAGCTACCGTTACTATTAATTGCGAATGAATTTTTTGATGCTTTGCCGATCAGGCAGTTCATAAGAAAACAGGATGGTTGGCATGAAAGAATGATTGATATTGAAAATGATGAGCTAGTGTTTATCAATTCTTCTGATGCTACTATTCTGCCCATTTCTATTATGCCTGTTGATTCTATTAAGGAGGATTTAGGCGGAATTTTAGCAGGTGGGATGGTAGGAAAAAATAATGAGGAAATAATAGAAACCTGTGAACCGGCAATTATGATTGTAAGGCAGCTTTCTGAACATATTGCAACATATGGCGGTGTGGCTTTGATTATTGATTATGGTTATACGGAAGGCAGTAAAGGTGATACGCTACAGGCTATAAAATACCATGCCTATCATCCGGTGTTAAATAATATTGGTACGGCTGATCTTACCGCGCACGTGGATTTTTTAGCGTTGTCGCAAGCTGCGCAGTCAGAATCAGTAAATATACATGGTATAGTTCCGCAAGGGGCGTTTTTGATGCGGCTTGGTGCCGGCGAGCGCACCACAACTTTATGCCAAGTTTCCAGCCATGAGCAGCAGCAATCACTAATTTCCGGTCTGGCTCGCCTAGCGGATCCAAAAGAAATGGGCGAGCTATTCAAGGTGATGGCAATAGCATCAAAACATATTACGCAAGTGGAAGGGTTTTAGAGTTGTCTGCTAGTAGTTGTTTCGGATCTTGATAGCGCATCAACATGGTTATTAGGTTTTTTGAATTTATTATTCCCATTTCCATTTTTAGCCGCTCTTTCATTAACAGCGTCAAAAGGCAGTTCTTTGCCATCTTTTGCGTGCTTAATCAAATTATCAAGTTTATTCCACCAATAATTTCCATTTTATCTCGTACAATAGTTTGTTTATTCAGTTTCTTAAGGTGATGAAAGTCTTGCTTCAGTAATGTAATTAAATGCTCATCGGGTGTTTTTAAGGCATCTTTTTGAGCTATTTTTTCTATTACATTTTTAAGAGGAAGAGAAACTTCTGGGTTAACAATTTTTAAACCTGATAACTCGCCATTATCATGTATTGCACCAAATATTCTACCCACCATATTTCTGAGTGCGTCTTTTTCATGTTCGGATAGGTTTATGTCGTGTTCTTTTAATGTTTCATAAACATTCTGCCTAAATTTTGTACGAAATAAGGAATTGCTTTTTTCTAAGTCTTCATATGAAACTGTTAATGCTGGCATATTTCCTCTGCTTGTTTTTATGATAAATGATTGAATTTATGTGGTCATTATAGCAATATAGTAAATTATGTATTGTTACAATTTTGTTAAGATTTATTATGAATGTATCTTGTTTATCACTTTCTTCTATCCCTTTAATTAATCACGGTTTTTTTACTAAAAATGGTGGGATTAGTGAGGGGATTTATGGCTCTCTTAACTGTGGTTATGGTTCGGGTGATGATATTGACAAAGTTAGTGAAAATAGGCGGCGTGTAGCAGAAAAAATTGGGGGTGGAAGGCTTTGCACCGTCCATCAGGTTCATAGCCCTGATGTAGCTATTGTGCAGGAGCCGTGGGAACATAAGGATGCACCGCAAGCCGATGCTCTGGCTACCAATAAAGCCGGAATAATTCTTGGGATTTTAACCGCCGATTGCTTACCAATATTATTTGCTGATGCAAAAAATAAGGTAATTGCTGCTGCCCATTCTGGCTGGAAGGGTGCTTTTTCAGGGGTAATAGAGAATACTCTTGCTGCTATGCAGAATTTAGGAGCAGAAAATTCAGAGATTATTGCTACAATTGGCCCTGCCATCAGCAAGGACTCTTATGAGGTAGGTGCAGAATTTTTTGAACGTTTTATAGAGCAATCATCTGTAAATTCAGAGTTTTTCATAAAACACGGACAGGGTGATACTTATTTATTCAACCTAGCAGGTTATGCAAAACACAGGCTTTTACGCGCAGGAATTTTACAAATAAATATTATTGCACAAGACACGTATTTTAATGATAATGATTTTTTTAGTTACAGGCGGAGTTGTAAGCGGGGTGAGCCTGCTTATGGTCGCCAGATTTCAACGATTATGCTTAAAAAATAAGGAAAAATAATATGCTTTCGTTTGATGACCGCGATGGGTTTATTTGGTTTAATGGGAAAATGGTTGATTGGCGTGATGCTAAGGTGCATGTGCTTACTCATGGTTTGCATTATGGCTCTTGTGTGTTTGAAGGTGTGCGTGTTTATAATGGGAAAATTTTCAAATTGCGGGAACATACCGAGCGTTTAATTAATTCGGCAAAATTACTTGGTTTTGATTTGCCATATTCTTTGGAGGAATTGGAAGCTGCGACTAAAGAAACAGTTGCTAAACAAAATGTAGTTAATGGTTATATCCGCCCAGTGGCATGGCGTGGCAGTGAGATGATGGCGATTTCTGCCCAGAAAAATAAAATCCATGTAGCAATTGCTAGTTGGGAATGGCCGAATTATTTTTCTAAAGATGCGAAAGAGCGTGGCTTGCGTTTGCAGATTTCAAAATGGGCTCGTCCTGCACCTAATACCATTCCTACTGCCAGTAAAGCTGCTGGTCTTTATATGATTTGTACTCTTTCTAAGCACGCAGCAGAAAATGATGGGTTTGATGATTCGCTGATGCTGGATTATCGCGGATTGCTGGCTGAAGCAACCGGTGCTAATTTATTCTTGGTGATGGACGGTAAAATCCATACCCCGATTCCTGACTGTTTCTTGGACGGCATTACCCGCCGTACAGTAATGGATTTGGCACGTACGCGTGGTATTGAGGTTATAGAGCGTCATATCTATCCTGATGAGATTAAGAATGTGCAGGAAGTGTTTTTAACCGGAACAGCGGCTGAAGTAACGCCTGTAGGTCAGATAGGTGAGCAGAAATTTTCTGTTGGGAATATAACCAAGCAACTAATGGCAGATTATAGTGCGAAAGTATTAGAATAGGCAGCTAAACTTTTTAGGATTGTCCTGAATATTCTGGGCAATCGAGACGGATGTCTTTTATTTCAAGTGGTTTTTGCATGAAATTGCAATAGTGCGGTGCGCCTTTAGGGTGGTCTTTGCCGAAGTGGCGGCAGCTAAAGCACATGCGTACGGGAATTATATTGGTTTTCTGGAGGTGCCCAATCAATAGCAGCATTCCTTCCCAGATTTTTGCTATTTCATCTTCTGGAACTTTATCTAATGATTTTATAAAAAAATCTGTAAGTCCTGAGAGTTTATTCACGCATTTTTTGCCATCAGAAGTAAGATAAAGTAGAAAGCCGCGAGCGTCCTCTATCCCACGTTTCCTTAGTAAGGATTTTTCCAGTATGACTTTTACTGCGTCGCTTATGGTGGCTTTGGTAACAGCAAATTCTTTGGCAAGATTTGTTATATTGCATTGGGTTTCATCATGAAATGCTATGAATAATAAAATTTGAACCTGTAATGGGCTTAGATTGTAAAGTTTGGCTTCTTCCCAAAGGGTTGCCCGAAATAAAGTTGATAGGCGTTCGATGCCAGCAGTTATTTTTGCTTTTTGGCTGGTTTGCTGTTCATTTCTATCAAAAGCATTGTGAGGAGTGGACATTAGCAGTATCCATCAGTTGAGCATCTATTACTGGTATTTTTGTTATA
>CAUJIB010000046.1 GCA_963205245.1 Pseudomonadota bacterium | reverse complement strand
GTTTAGCACTCATTCTCAGCATTCTCTCCAATGGTTTTTTGGCACGGGCTATTAGCTCTGCTGATAATTCCAGTGAAGGGCTACGGTTTTTTATACAATCGTAGATTTTTTCCAGTGTATTGAGCTTCATGTATGGGCATTGGTTGCAGGAAATACAAGCCCCTGCTGATTCATTGCTGACACTTGGTACATCGTAGAAAGTGCTGTCTGGCGACAGTTTTTTCATCTGGTGTAAAATACCGAGTTCGGTAAGCACGATAAAACTCTTTCCATTATGATGCTCTGTATAACGCAGTAATGACGATGTAGAACCAATATGCTCCGCATGGCGTAGCAATTGTTCTGGACATTCGGGATGGGCAATTACATGGGCTTCAGGATGGCGGGTTTTTAACTTAATGACTTCCTGCTCAGAAAAACGCTCATGCACCATGCATGTGCCGTCCCATAGAACCATATTGCGACCGGTTTTTTTATTTAGGTAAGATCCCAGATATTTATCCGGTGCAAAAATAATTTTTTGTTCTTTAGGAAGCTGGTTTATAATCATTTCAGCATTACTTGAGGTTACTATAATATCTGAAAGGGCTTTTATTTCCGCTGAGCAGTTAATATAGGTTATCACTATATGATCGGGATATTTTTCCCTAAATTCAGAAAATTCTTTGGGTGGGCAGGAATCTTCCAGTGAGCAACCTGCATTCATATCCGGAATTAGTACCAGTTTGTCAGTATTAAGTATTTTTGCGCCTTCTGCCATGAAACGGACACCACAGAAAACAATAACGTCAGCTTTTGTTGCTGCTGCTTTTCTTGCCAGTTCCAGTGAATCACCAACAAAATCGGCAATATCCTGTACTTCATCGTCCTGATAATAATGCGCCAATATAACCGCATTCATCTCCTGACGCATGCGGTTTATTTCTGCTTCAAAATCTATTTTTTTATTAATAGTATTTGGTGATAAAAAATTCATAGTTCGGTAATTATAGCGTAAACAATTATTATTTTCAAATAGCTTCGTTTACAAAAGGACGTTCTAATAAAGTTTCTATTACTTGCTCTACAGGGGCATTTTCATGGACAATGCGGTAGACAGCGTCACATATTGGCATGGATGTATTGTATTTTTTAGCTAATTTACTAATTGATTCTGATGAAACCACCCCTTCAAGTGCTGTACGTCCGCGGTTACTAAGTAATTCCTCTTTGGTTTTTCCTTGTCCAATGGCCATGCCAAAAGACATATTCCTAGATTTTGGACTTCCGCAGGTTAAAATCAGGTCGCCAAGGCCGGAAAGACCCATTAAGGTTTCATATTTACCCTCTTTAGCAAGCGTAAGCCGGCTCATTTCAGCAAATCCACGTGTAACTAGTGCCGCACGGGCATTTTCTCCCATGTTTTTACCAACCGCGATGCCACAGGCAATAGCAATGATATTTTTAACTACGCCGCCAATTTGTGTACCTATAATATCATCAGTCATGTATGGTCTGAATAATCTTCCGCCAATAGCATACATTAATGTATCCCAGTATTCTTTGTTTTCGCAGGCGATAGTAGTTGCGGTTGGCAAACCGCTTGCCGCTTCATCCGCAAAGTTAGGGCCAGAAAGAATGGCAATGGGATTATTAGGAAGAATAGCTTTTACCACTTCACCCATAAGCATAAGGCTGCCGCGCTCTATTCCTTTGCTGGCAATTACAACCACCACATCAGGTGATAATAAATCTGAAATAGAGATACAGACTGCACGCAGGCAATATGACGGTGTAGCTATAATAATTACATCAGAACGACAAACATCAGTAAATTGGTCGCTAATCTCTATATTGGGTTCAATAAATATAGAAGGAAGGTAAATCTCATTAATACGTTTTTGGCGTATAGAAGAAATAACATTGGTATTACGAGTACCAAGAGTTACTTGGCTACCGGCACGATTTGCAATTATGCTGAGAGCCGTTCCCCATGCGCCACCGCCAATTATACCTACACGATAGCCGTTTTTCATTTATTTTATATTTACCTAGTTATTTGATCTGTTACTTGTCCTATTTTATTTTTTATCATTTCTCCACCTTGTGGCGTTATATTCGGCAAGCCTCTTGGAGAATTAGCTAATTTTCTTTCATTGAACACGCATACAATATCATTACCATGGCGCAAGGTAAATCGTGCATTAACGCGCTCTACTACTATATAGTCACCGCGGGTACGGTAGTTAATAATGGATTCATTGCCCTCGCCGTCAACCCAATAAAATGCCGGAACTTCAGCATTTTTATCATGGAATTGAAAATATGTGAATTCACCATCATCAAATATTCTGAGAGGAGCAATAACATCACTGCCAGAAATTGTATAATCAGTATTGTATTTTTCAGGATTTTCCAATAGGTCAGCTTCAGGTACAGCATCCAAATAGCTGCCTTCAGAGTTCAACCCATTTGAGCGGTTATAAGCAAATCGCATGATAAATACCATTTTAGGGTCATCAATATCATTTGTTTCATGAGCGTGTAATTCAAACAGATACACACGTTTATTAGTAATCAATGTCATATTGGTTGTAGCATCATTTTCTACAGGCTTAAGGAACAGGCGATGCCCTGAAGGGTTGATCATCCAAGCTGTTGAGTCACCCATGGAAATAGTTTTTATTTCTTCATCAGGCTCAAACTCTATTGTAGACTGATAGCGGTAATGACCGTCCATTTTATAAACTTGATCCGGTTGATATTGAATTACGTGGACGCGATGATCAACAGGAAGGGAGCGCGAACTGCTCGTGGCGTTTGCAGCATTAGCTGATATTAGCAAAAAAATTAATGTTGAAAAAAATGATAAAAATCTAACATTAACACTTGAATATTTCATATGAATTGCGCCCTATAGTTTTTTTATCTGATAAGAGGTAACTATAAAACCATACGGTTCTATTTTTCCTGTAGATTGGTCTAACTTAATATTTTTATACTTAAAAGCAACATCTACTTGATAGCGACCAGCTTCTTTTTCTACATCATCCCTTAACAAAAAAGAATTATATACCACCTGTATATGGTAATTTTCATCATTTTCAGGTCTTTTTAGTTCTTTTGTAGATAGAATCGCTACCCTTCTTGTTGTGTGTCGCTGGTAAAGGCTTATTGGGCTTTCTGGATTAATAGGGGCAATAAAATCTTCATATTCTTTTACAACATCTTTATTGCTTAATACTTCCACAGCACTATGGTTACGGTCAAATAATGTTGCGTCATATTCTTCACGTAGTAGAACGTAATTTTGTATTAAATAACGGCGCAATGCCGTATCATTATCTTCGCCAGTGTAACTACGTAATGCAATAATTCTAGGATAGTCTTCAACAATATCATTAGTTATAAAAATAAATGGAACTTGTGGTTTTAGCGGATATAAACCTTGCCAAGCAATGATTGCAAAACTAAATGTAATTAAAGAAAATATTGTGATTAATATATAGACATAACGCTCTGACATAGGGTTATGTAAATCAAAATCAGCCATTGTGCGCGCATCACGAAAATATTCGCCGCTACGGACTTTGTCTGCTATTTCTAATGATTCTTCTATTGTCGGTTGGTTATTGTTCATCGTATATTGTATATTTTATAATAAATCTGTATTAGACTAACAAAACAAGTTTATTAACACAATGGAAATAATAAATAAATTATGCATAATTAGTTTGGTTGAAGTAGAATAATACAATAAACTGGTATAAAAACGGTTAATCGTGAATGATTTTTCTGGTTTTTTATAAAAAAACGCTTAAATCGTAGAAGTAGAATATGAATAGTGAAAATATATGACACAAACTGCAGCTTTTATTTCTACTACAAAAGAAAAAAACCCTTCTCTTGCCTCAATGTATTCAATTATTAATAGCGATTTAAGGCTGGTTGATGATTTAATTTTGAATCTGGTAAAAAATGAAATTCCACTTATAACTGATATAGTTACTCATATAGTGGCATCTGGGGGGAAGCGCATACGCCCCGCTCTTACGTTGATTTGTGCCGAACTGTGCGGATATAAGGGGGATAGGCAGATTTCACTTGCTGCAGCGGTAGAGTTTATTCATACAGCAACATTGCTGCATGATGATGTAGTTGATGAAAGCAAATTACGCCGTGGCCTACCTACATCTAATGAAGTATTTGGCAATAAAGCCAGCGTACTCGTCGGAGATTTTTTATTGAGTCAAGCATTCCAATTAATGGTTGGTGATGGTTCATTAAAAGTTCTGAAAATACTTTCTGGCGCTTCTGCGGTAATTGCTAAAGGTGAAGTTATGCAGCTTATGGCAGAAGGCGAACCGCAAACCGGCATTGACAATTATCTGAATGTTATAGAGGCAAAAACAGCTATATTATTCGCAGCGGCCTGTGAAATAGGGGCTGTTATCTCAGAAAATATAGAACGTGAAGCTGTATTGCATGATTTTGGAATGAATATAGGTATAGCGTTTCAACTTATTGATGATGCTTTGGATTACGTGGCAAACGAACAGGCTCTCGGGAAAAATATAGGTGATGATTTCAGGGAAGGAAAAATAACGCTTCCAGTTATTTTGTCTTATTCAGAAGGTAGTGGAGAAGAAAGAGCTTTCTGGGAGCGTACGTTAGGGGATCTTAATCAAATGGAAGGTGATTTAGATACGGCCATAGATTTAATAAAAAAATACGATACTATTAAAAGGACTGTTGATATGGCGGAATCATATTGTGAAAATGCAAGGCAGGCTTTACTCTCTTTTCCAGAATCACAATCAAGAAGCGCGCTATTTGATCTAGTTGATTTTTGTACCAGTAGAGCTTATTAAGCTGCTAAATCTTCCCGAGCCAGAACCTTTTTAATAAGCTTTACAGTTTCCTGCCTGCCATAAAGTTTTACAAAAGATCCCATCCTTGGTCCTTGTGGCTGCCCCAATAAGGTTTCGTATAGTGCGGAAAACCAAGATTTTAACTCTGGAAAAGGGTTGTTTTTTCCAATATCATAGATTCTGGTTTGGATTTCTTCAGCGGTTGCATCATCGCTGATTGATTCCAGATAATTTGCTAATTGATTAAGTGCGTCAGTTTCTAATTCTGTAGGTAAGCGGAATTTACGGGTTGGTTTTACAAAATCCTGATAATAATTCACTGCGCCATTTACCAGCTTATCTAAAAAAGGATGAGTTTGTGCTGAGAATTGTGGCATGGTGTGGGTAATAAAACCCCAAAGAACCTTCCCATCTTCTGCCCCTGCTACGCTGGCTAAGTTAAGCAGTAGATTAAAGCTTGGTACACCTTCTGGTGCAGGTGGATTGCCGCTATGGATATGATAAACCGGATTATTAAGCTTTGCTGTTAAATCTTCTTTAGCGAATTTATCCAGATAGGTTTGGTATTCATCAACTGCTTTTGGGATTACGTCAAAATACAAACGTTTTGCTTTACGTGGAGATTGATACATATAAAGGCTAAGTGATTCTTGTGGAGCATAACGAAGCCATTCGTCAATAGTTAGGCCGTTACCCTTGGATTTGGATATTTTTTGTCCTTTATCATCTAAAAATAATTCATACATGTATTGTTGCGGGGGAAGTCCACCGGCAATTTTGCAAATTGCGCTGTATAGTTCGGCAGAGGCAAGATGGTCTTTGCCATACATCTCATAATCAACACCGAGTGCTGCCCAGCGCATCCCCATATCTGGTTTCCACTGTAGTTTGCAATGTCCACAAGTTACTGGAACTTCTTCTAATGTTCCGTCTTCTTCTTCATAAACGATAGTGCCTTTGCTTAGTTTTATTTCCACAACTTTAGCCAGTAAAACCTTACCTGAACGGGGCGATACAGGCAAAAATGGGCTATAAGTTTGCTGGCGTTCATCGCCAAGGGTCGGCAACATAACATCCATCACCTGTTTATAACGTTCAAGCAAAGTGAGCAAAGCATTATCAAACTCACCAGCTTTATAAGTTTCAGTTGAACTTTTGAATTCATATTCAAAACCAAAATGGTCAAGGAATGCCCTTAAACGTGCATTCATATGAGCGCCGAAACTTTCATGTGTGCCGAATGGGTCAGGGATGGAAGTAAGTGGTTTGCCAAGATTCGCCTTTATCATTTCCTGATTAGGTAGGTTATCAGGTACTTTGCGTAGCCCGTCCATATCATCAGAAAAGCAAATAAGTTTGGTAGGAATATTGCTTATAGCTTCAAAAGCCTTACGTACCATTGTTGTACGTGCTACTTCGCCAAATGTACCGATGTGTGGAAGACCGGATGGACCATAACCGGTTTCAAATAATACATAGCCTTTCTCCGGTGCACTATTTTTATAGCGTTCTACTATACTCATGGCCTCTTGAAATGGCCATGCGCCTGAGGTAGATGCAAGTGTTTTTATATCAGTCATATTTTTCCTATAATTTAAGTAATTGGCTAAGGCTGACTGAAACTTAACTTAAAATTATTAAATTTCAAATCATAAAACATCATTTGCCTTTAGAAACAAATAAGTATTTTATACGCTCTATTATGCATGACTCCATCCCATTATTTGAAATAGTTATACTTCTTCTGTTTGCGGTGATTACGGTTTCGCTTTTTCGTGTCTTGCGCTTGAGTCCTGCGCTTGGGTATTTAGCGGCTGGTACAATTATAGGGCCATTTGGATTTTCTTTTATAAGCGATATTAAAACAACCTCCGGTATAGCAGAATTTGGTGTTATTTTCTTGTTATTTATTATTGGTTTAGAATTGTCATTTAACCGTTTGAAAACTATCAGGAAGCATATATTCGGTTTTGGCAGTATGCAGGTTTTTGTAACTGGCTGCTTATTTACTTTGTTCTTTATGGGGCTTGGTAATACAACTCAGGCGGCGATTATAATTGGATTGGGGCTTGCCCTTTCTTCCAGCGCTCTTGTGTTACAGGTAATTAGCGAGCAGGGAGAAAAATCATCACAAATAGGAAGGTTGTCACTAGCAGTTCTGATTTTACAGGATTTGGTCGTTATACCTTTGTTGGTGTTGGTTTCTATACTTAACAATCATAACACTAACCTTGCGGAAGCTTTAATAGATGCTGTAGTCAAAGCTTCTATATGCCTGACTATTATTTTTACAGCTGGTCATCTTCTGTTACGCCCATTATTTCGTTTTATAGCCTCTCTTGAAAATACCGAATTATTTTCAGCAACAACGTTATTAGTATTGCTTGGTGTTGCTTGGATGTCTGGATTTGCTGGACTTTCCCCTGCCCTTGGTGCATTTCTTGCCGGTCTTTTAATAGCAGAAACAGAATTTAAGCCGCAGGTTGAAGCGGATATTATGCCTTTCAAAGGTATTTTATTAGGCTTATTTTTTATGACCGTGGGTATGTCGCTTAATATAGATATGCTTATCAGTAAATTTTTAAGTATTATTGGTCTTACAATTGCTTTGATGGCTTGTAAAACTTTAGTTATTATGGGGTTGTGCAGAATATTCAGATTTAACTTAGCAACAGCTATCCATGTTGGGTTGTTGTTATCACAAGGCAGTGAATTTGGGTTTGTATTATTTTCCTTAGCTTCAGAAAATAACCTAATAGAAAAAGAATTGGCACAAATTCTTCTGGTAGTTATTACCATGAGTATGGCCTTGACTCCTCTTGTTGCTCATTTGGGTAAGAAAATTGTCAATATCTTGGAAAAACACTCAATTTCCAGCACTGAAACCATGATTGAAGAAACTATAGATTTACGCCAGCATATAATAATTAGTGGTTTCGGGCGTGTTGGGCATACGGTTTCAAAACTGCTGGAAAGCGAGAATATTTGTTATGTTGCTATTGACATTGATTCTTTTATGGTGGCAAGGGAGCGTAAATTGGGTAGACCGATTTATTATGGTGATACCACCAGAATACATGTTCTAAAATCTCTTGCTATTGAGAGGGCAAAAGCAATTATTATCACACACAATGATACGCGCATTGCTTTGCAGACAATAGGAACGATTCGTGATCTTGGTTTGAGCATACCTATTGTTGCCCGTGCCAAAAATATAGAACAGGTACAGAAACTGGAAAAAGCTGGTGCTAATTTAGCTGTTGCAGAAATGTTTGAGGTGAGTTTGCAGCTTGGCGGTTCATTGCTTAGGGAAGTTGGGGTTTCTGATCATGAAATAAGCAGGATTATTGAAATTTTCCGTGCAGAGGATTATGCCCTCACCCGCACAGCAGAAAATGAAGTCAATATTAAGGCATAAATTTATATTTATCAAAATATTACTGAATTAAAATTCAGTTTTTTTATTGTTATTAAATCTTAATAAAATCGTTTTTGCCTAATTTTTATCTCTATGATAGCATTATAACTGGTTATTTTATTTAGATATTTTATTGGTGGATCAAGCAAAAATAGAAGTGGCGGATTACAGTAAGGCTGCTTTCGCGGGAGCGTGGAAGGGGCGTAGCCGTGCAATGTGGGCTGTTTGCTGTTGGTCTTGCTTTTGGTTTATTGATTGGTGCCGCAGCTCCTTTTATTCCTGCCATAGCCGGATTATTTGTTGAGTAATTAGGTGTGGCAGCTACATTTTCCGGTGTTTCCTTTCTTGTTCCGCATTCAATGGCTGTTTTTGGTGCAACCGGTATGACCACCGGTTTTGCTGTTGGCGGGCTAATAGGTACATCGGCTGGGGCGGTTAATTCTGTTGCCAAAGAAATTGAAACACGTAATTTGAAGCGTGAACAGGAAGTAGGTAAAGCTCTTGAGGTTTCTATGCCTTCTCCTGCTTTAGAAAAACCGGAACAAAATAATGATCGTTATTTTAACTTCAAAGTTGGTGCGCTTTTCTCAGGTTTGGGGGCGATTGCCGGTGCGGTTCTGGCTGCTGGTTTTTTTGCCCCATCTATTGTTGCTGGTAGTGTTGTGGCAGCTACTTCTTCTATTGCACCAGCACTTGATGTTGTACTTGGCTCTGCATTAGCAAGTAACACTGCTGCTGTGACAGCTTATTCTGTTGGTGTAATGTCCATGTTTGGTGCGTTGTTTGGTGTGAATTTTCCTAAAATAACAACAGAAGCACAGGATTTTGCCGGAAGATTACTGAGTGGTGAATTGTTGGGTACTGACTGGAAAAAATCTCCTGAATCCGGTAAGCAATTACAGAATGATAATATCATAGCTGTAAAATCACAAACTAAGGAAAGATCTACTACAGATAGCATCTGTAAAGCGGAATGCACAACCAACCATGTTGCTAGGCTTGGACGCGGTAATGTATCTGTTGATTCTTATAAAGACCTGATAAAAAAAGGAAAAGAAGTAGCCACTGAAGCTGCTGGTTCTTATATCGGTATTTAGGCAGACGTTTATTTTTCCTGAATTCTATTTATAATTTTTTTATATTTTCCCTCTTCCTGACCATCAATATCTGAGGAAACAATAGGTTATTAATTTAACCAAAAAAGGAAAATATATGGCTAGTGAAACTAATTACGTAAATGATAAATTTTATGATTTAACTATTACTATAGCAGTTGGACAGACCGACAGTAATGCAATTGATCTGAACGGTCTGGAATTGGTAGGGCTTTTTATTCCTGCCAATTTTACCGCCACTAGCATTTCTTTACAAACCTCAACAGCTATAGGCGGAAGTTATGTAGCAGTACAGGATGGTTACGGTTCTACTTATTCTATGACCGTTGCAGCCAGTAAGTATGTGCCTATTAATAATTTTAATATTGTTGCTGGGTTACGCTTTCTAAAAGTTACTGCCGGTACTTCTCAAGCTAGCACTGATGCGGTTATAACCTTAGCTATGCGGTCATTATAATATGAGCCAAATATTAACTTTATTTGGCGGAAACAGGTCTATTGCGCCTCTTAATTCATTATTTCCTTCAAGCTCGGTATTTGATTTGGATGCCACCATTGCAGCGAGCTACTCGGGTGGGCAGTTGTGGAAAAATATTATAGCAAATCCTGCTGATGGAGTAGCACAATCAGCCTATGATTTTAATTCTGGGGCAAACAACACACCAACAACTGATGATCCGACTTTTACAGGTGCCATAGGTAGCGCCAATGCCTATTTTTCATTTGATGGTGGAGATTATTTTACATTATCTGGAACTATAACTTCTTTTTTGAATAGTTTGCATAAAGGAACATCCCATACGCTGATTATGTGCATAAATAGCCTTTTTAGTACATCTGGTGATATGGGTTTATTTGCTACGACTGATACTTATAACAGCAGCAATGTAGGTTTATCATACAGGCATGGCTTTTCATTTTTATTCTATAAGCAAAGTGTTACTACTTCTAGTGCTACTGCTTCTAGAGGGTCAATCAGTCCTGTTGATGCTAGGGATCGGATTATCGTACTTTCTTATAACTCATCAGCTAATACAGTAACATCTTGGGTGAATAGCTCTACCGGCACTAGCACAGCCATGACTTTTATTGCTACTGCTCTGGATGTAGTAGGAGTAAAACCATCCATAGGAGCAGTTGGTGCGGCAAGCAAATTACCAAGTGGTTCAAAAATTTATAGCTGTGCGATGTTAAATTCTGTTGTGACTGATTCTGATGTTGTCAAAATTATAAAATTCTATAACGCCCGCCATAAAAGGATGTATGCATGATTACTTATATAACATGGAATAAAAGCAATGATCTGGAATTTCGTGAATATTATTTTTCTCTGACAGGTGAAAAAATACAGGATGAACCAACCGATTTAGATAATAAATTTGAAATAGGCAGCAGCAGGCTCTCAAGCAATGAACTTTCTGCATTATCACAATTCTCTGGAGTTGTTATAGCAACTGAGGCTTCGGGTTACAGAGGGTTGCTACAACAAAACCTTGATAGTGAGAGTTTGGGGTTGATTGGTTGATTACGTCCGTAACGGTTTTAGTCATCCGTTATTTTTCATCAGGCAAACATTATGCCGCTTTGCGGAGCATTTTTACCACTTCGGAAATATGGGTTTCTTCATCGCTTATCATTTTCCTTGCATATTCTTCAAGAAAGATAGAGTGCCCAGTAACTAATGTAAGAAGGGTTTTGAAATTCTCCACCTGCGTTTTTTCATGTTGCAGGCTCTCTTCTAAAATATCATGAATTGCATGCTTATGGGTTTCAAGCAGAGAGGCAATTTTTAGTGATGGATGACCTCCAAGGGTGGTAATATGTTCACCAGCTTGATTGGCGTGTGTTAGCGACTCGTTTGCCTGATCGCGTAGCCATTTTACAATAGGTATGCGGTTATATCCAAAAATCATTAGTGAATAATGGGTATAACGTACTACGCCTGCCAGCTCAAATTCTAATATTTTATTAAGAGCTTCAATTACCTTATCGTTATCCATATACCCTCCGATTAAATTATTGCTTTTGTGTATAGCGTAAATAATGGTTTATATCAAGAAAATTGCAGTTGTTTTAAGCGTTCTACCAATTCGGTATCAGCTTCTATCATATCCATTTTGTGCATTTCGTGGGCATATTCCCACTGCAAGGCAGCATGTTCCAGAGGTTGGGGGTTACCTTGCCATTTTCGGCAAATATATACCGGCATAAGCAAATGGAAATCAAATTCAGGATAAGGATGCGATAAAAACCAGAAATTTTCTAAATCATCTTGATGGACAACAATAGAAAGTTCTTCATGCAGTTCGCGTATTATTGCCTGTTCAGGCGTTTCTCCATCTTCAACTTTTCCACCTGCAAATTCCCATTTACCGGCTAGGCGTTTGCCTTCAGGGCGTTGCGCCAGCAGGATTTTACCTTGTTCATTAACAATAATCGCTGCAACAACAAGAAGGATTTTCATGATTTATTTCCGCAAGCAGATTCGCCATTATAATGATTTTAGGTTCTGTAGCTGCCGTTTATATCAATATAACGATGCGTCAGGTCACAAGTATAGACCGTAGCTGATTCATTGCCAATTCCAACATCAACATTAATTATAATATCACGTCCTTGCATATGAGATGCTATTTGAGATTCACTATAATTAGCGTCTGCTTCCCCATTTATGGCAACACTTACACCGCCGATTGAAATAGACAATTTATCTCTATCCGCCTTTTCTCCCGCTTTACCAACCGCCATAACTATTCGTCCCCAGTTAGCATCAGAGGCAGCTATTGCGGTTTTTACCAAAGGTGAATTGGCAATACTCATAGCTATGTTTTTTGCGGCTTTTTTTGATTCTGCCCCTGCTGCAGTGATTGTGATCAGTTTTTCTGCTCCCTCACCGTCTTTTACAATCTGTAGGGCAAGATCGTGCAATAAAATATGCAAGGAGCGGCGAAAATCACTGTAATCACCGTTTTTATTATCAGCTTTACCTGTGGCAAATAGAAGTAATGTATCACTGGTAGAAGTATCACCATCAACTGTAATGCTATTAAACGTGCTTTCATTTTCCTCAGAAAGTATTTTTTGTAACTCACCGGTTGGAATTTTGGCATCAGTAAACACATAAGCAAGCATGGTGGCCATATCAGGGGCGATCATTCCTGAGCCTTTGGCTATACCGTTTATAGTAACCGTAGTACCTTCTATTTGCGCTGTCATAGTCGCAAGTTTGGGGTATGTGTCCGTGGTCATGATTGCGCGGGCTGCTTCATCCCATGCCGTTTCGGAAAGCGGAATGGCCGGAAGTGCCGATGTAATTTTTTCATCCGGCAGTTTTTCACCAATCACACCTGTTGATGAGGTAAAAATATTTTTTTTGTCACAGTTGAATAGTTTGCTGGCAGCAGCTCTAATACGCTCAACTGAATTCACGCCAGCCTTGCCCGTAAAAGCGTTTGAATTACCGGAATTTACGACCAGAAGCCGTGCCTTACCAGAAATCAGCGAATCCCTGCAGGCGAGCACCGAAGCAGAAGCAGTAAGCGATTTGGTAAGGACGCCAGCAACTGTTGTTCCTTCCGCTAATTCTGCTACCAATAAATCAGTGCGTCCAGCGTAGCGAATGCCGCTTTCTGCAGTGCCGAGCCGTACGCCAGCAATTGCTTTTAATGTAGGGTAAGATTTTGGAGCTAAAGGGGATGTTTGCATAAATTTATAAAATCAGAATAGGAAAGAGGGGAATTATAATTCCCCCCCCCCCTTCCGATCTAAAACTAGTTAGTTTTCGGTTTTTACCGGTTTTGCTGCTGTATCTGCCGGCTTAGTATCAGCTGGTTTTGTTTCAACAGGTTTAGAATTTTCAGTTTTTTCACCATCTTTTGGAGCGGCTAAAGTACGAGAAAATTCTTTTTCTTTACCAGTTTCATCAAAATACTTAATGGATGAAGCTTTCAATAATCCTTCAACATAGGTTTGCACAGCCTTATTGGTAAGTTCAGCTTTTAGCATTTCTTTACTTTCTTCTAAACTAGCCATTTGTAATGGGCGGCGGTCTTCCAATTTTACTATATGCCAGCCGAAAGCTGTCTTAATTGGTGCAGACACTTCACCTTTTTTAAGTTTGAAAGCAGCATCAGCAAATTCTGGAACCATTTTATCTTTAGTAAACCATCCTAAATCACCACCATTTGTGCCAGATGCTTTATCAGTTGATTTTTCTTTGGCAATTTTTTCAAAATCTCCGCCTTTTTTAAGTTCTTCAGTAATTTTTTTAGCCTCCGCTTCAGTGGCAACCAAAATATGACGGGCTTTCACTTCTTCTTGCCCTTTATTTGCGGCAGCTTTTTCATCATAAGCAGCTTTAATCTGTTCATCAGTTACCATTGCTTTAGATTTGCTTTCCATAAAAGCTTGCATGATAAGCTGTTTTTGTAGGCTTTCTATGCGTTTTTTTACTTCTTCATTTTTATCAAAACCGGCTTTTGTAGCCTCTTTATAAATTAAACGCTCAGAAATCAACCCGCGCAATACATTTTGGCGGATAGTTTCATCAAAACTGGAAAAATCAGGTGGTGTAGAGCCTTGGAAAAGCCCTTTCCATATTTCCTGCACTTCAGAATTTCTGATATCATCACCATCTATTTTTATAACAACATAATCTTTGGGATCTTTTGCAGTAGAAGCAGTAGAGGTTGTGTTAGGTGTAGCTGCTGTAGTATTTGCAGCTGATGCTGCAGCCAGTGCTTTATCTGCTGATGGCTTAGCATCGGAAGGAGCTTTTGGTTCTTCAGCAAAAGCTGAGAAACCAAACATGGTCGCCGCAAGCAAAATGCTGGTATGTATAGTCATTTTCATAAAAATATCCCTTAAGTTAAAAAAATAAATGCACCAAATTCACCTGCTGCCTTATTGCACATTATAAGTTTTTTGGCAATAGCCTCTAATCAATTGCAAAATATTTATTTTAATTCGTTTCTGCCCGTTGACTTTCCAAAAACAAACACCTATCTAATCGGAGATATGATAAATTCTCTTGCAAAAAAAATATTTGGCTCTGCCAATGAACGTTTCGTAAAATCACTGCAACCAAAAGTGCAGCAGATTAACGCTCTAGAAGCACAAATTTCACGCTTGTCAGATGAGGAGTTGCGCGGTCGTACGATATGGCTGCGCGAACGTTATAATGGCGGTGAATCTCTTGATAGCCTGCTTATTGATGCTTTTGCAACGGTACGGGAAGCAGGGAAACGCGTGCTTGGAATGCGTCATTTTGACGTCCAGCTTATTGGCGGTATGGTGCTGCATAAAGGTATGATCGCTGAAATGCGCACTGGTGAGGGTAAGACGTTGGTTTGTACGCTGGCTGCTTATCTAAATGCTCTGCCGCAAAAAGGTGTGCATGTGGTGACTGTGAATGATTATCTGGCGCAACGTGACTCGGAGTGGATGGGTAAGCTACACCGGTTTTTAGGGATTACTGTTGGTTGTATAACCAATGGTCTTACTGATGAACAGCGCAAAGAAGCCTATAACTGCGATATTACCTACGCAACTAATAACGAGCTTGGCTTTGATTATTTGCGTGACAATATGAAATATACGCGTGAAGCAATGGTTCATCGTCACTTTGCTTATGCCATTGTGGATGAAGTTGATTCTATTTTGATTGATGAAGCTCGTACCCCGCTTATTATTTCTGGGCCAACTGAGGATAATTCAGAGCTGTATACTATAATTGATAAGCTGGTGGCACAGCTTGCAGCTGAAGATTATGAAAAAGACGAAAAGCAACGCAGTGTAACACTTACAGAAAAGGGTGTACAACATATGGAAGCTTTACTTGCGGCAAAGGGTATGCTGTCAGAAAAAGCATCTTTATATGACATTGATAATGTATCTCTGGTACATCATGTAAATCAGGCTTTACGTGCCCGCACGATGTTTACTCCAGATGTTGACTACATAGTAAAAGATGGCAAGGTAGTTATAATTGATGAATTTACAGGGCGGATGATGGAAGGTCGCCGTTATTCGGATGGTTTGCACCAAGCTTTGGAAGCAAAAGAAAATGTAAAAATCCAGAATGAAAACCAGACTCTTGCTTCTATAACATTCCAGAATTATTTCCGCATGTATCCGAAGTTATCCGGTATGACCGGTACGGCGATGACTGAGGCCGGTGAATTCCGTGATATTTACAAGCTGGAAGTAATAGATATTCCGACTAATGTGACTGTAAAGCGTGTTGACCATCAGGATGAAATTTATCGTACTGCAAAAGAAAAATACCGTTCGGTTATAAAAGAGATAAAAATCGCGCATGAAAAAGGGATGCCTGTACTGGTAGGTACAGTTTCTATTGAGAAATCAGAAATGCTTTCTGATATGCTCAAGAAAGAAAAAATCAAGCATCAGGTTCTTAATGCCCGTTATCATGAGCAGGAAGCCTATATTATTGCCCAAGCTGGTCGCCCTGCCGCTGTTACTATCGCTACGAATATGGCTGGTCGGGGAACCGATATTATGCTGGGTGGTAACGCAGAAATGCGAATTAAGCAGGAGTTAGGTGAAAGCCCTTCTGAATTTGATATTCTTAAAATAAAAAATGAACTGGAAGCAGATAAACAAAAAGTTATTGATGCAGGCGGTCTATTTGTAATAGGCACGGAGCGCCATGAATCCCGCCGTATTGATAACCAGTTGCGTGGTCGTGCCGGTCGTCAGGGTGATACAGGCGCATCCAAATTCTTCCTGTCCTTGGAAGATGATTTAATGAGGATTTTTGGAAGTGAGCGGATTGATGGCTTGCTACAGAAGCTCGGCATGAAAGAAGATGAAGCTATTTTCCATCCGTGGATGAGTAAAGCTATAGAACGTGCTCAGCAGAAGGTGGAGGCACGCAATTATGAAATGCGTAAAAGCTTACTGAAGTATGATGATGTGATGAATGACCAGCGCAAGGTTATTTATGAGCAGCGTATTGAACTTATGGAAGCAGAAACAGTATCTGACACCGTGAAAGATATGTGTGATGAGACCATTCATTCTTTAGTGAATTCCTATATACCTGCAAAAAGCTATGCTGATTCTTGGGAAACGGAATCATTAGAAAAAGAATTATTCCGTATTTTTGGTATTCACCTTCCGGTTCATGACTGGACAAAAGAAGAAGGAATAGCTGATCTGGAAATAACTGAGCGTATCACTGATGCGACCAACCAGCATTTTATGGATAAAGTTAATAAATATAGTGAGCAAGTTATGCAGATGGCTGAAAAGCGCATTTTACTGCAAACTCTTGATCAGCTATGGAAAGAACACCTACTTGCTTTGGATCATTTGCGTCAGGGTATTCATCTGCGCGGTTATGGTCAGCGTGATCCGCTTAATGAATATAAACATGAAGCATTTACTTTATTTGAGCAGATGCTGTCACAGTTGCGTGAGCTAGTGGTTAGCCGTCTTTCTCATCTGGAAATCCATTTTGAGCGTCCGCCTGAACCAATTTCTGAGCCTCCTGCCCGTAAAATGTTTGAACATAGAGGAGAAGCTGGGGCGAATGATGAATCTCAATTGAACCATCCTAGAGTTGGGCGTAACGAACTCTGCCCTTGTGGTAGCGGCAAAAAATATAAGCACTGCCATGGTGTTTTGAGTTAGTAGTTTTCTAAACTATTTAATAATAATTTATCTGCAAAGGAATAAAAATGGCTATTGATCTTGTGCCGGAAAATAGTTTGATAAGGGCTACTCCGGAGGAAGGAAGGCAGTTAGCAATGAAAATGGCTAGGTTAATTATCAAAACTACCCAGCCTGATGAAGATGCACGTAATCGTTTGCGCGATGTGTATGCTAATGATGCAGGAATGCTAATACAGATTGCGCAGGTAGTGGCTACGGAATTTGCAACCATTGCAGCAGCTAATAATTATTGGCGCAAATAAGTTTTTAATATAAAATAACTGCTATATTTGTTTGATACAGGGTTAGTAGGTATTATGAAAAATCTGGTTTCTGATATTTTATATTATAAAATTTATCATTCCCCTATTGGTAGGTTGCAATTGATTGCCCGTAGTGGGTTAGTCGCTGTTTTACCACAAAACCATTTTCGTGAGCCTAGTTCTGAGTTGGTAGAAAATAATGATCACCCAGTTTTAATGAAAGCAGAAAAACAGCTTGCCGAGTATTTCTTAGGAAAACGACAGAATTTTGATATAAAATTAGAAATTAACGGAACGGTTTTCCAAATAAATGCTTGGAGGGAACTACAAAAAATCCCCTATGGCGAAACAATTTCTTATGGACAGCAGGCGGCAAGGATTGGGGATTCTAAGAAAGCCCGTGCGGTTGGCGCAGCTAATGGACGCAATCCGCTACTTATTATTGTTCCGTGTCACCGTGTTATTGGTGCATCAGGGGCACTTACCGGATTTGGTGGTGGTATGGCAATGAAAGAGCAATTGCTGGATTTAGAAAAATCCTATTCTAAAAATTAACAAGATCAGATGGAATCCCAGCACTTCCCGCAGGTTCAGGAAATTTACACTGGATAATCATAATGCGATTATGGGTGGTATTGGTGGTGGCTGTTGACATACCAGTTCCTGATTGTACGGATGTAATTGTTCCTGCTTCTCCGGTTACTTCTAACACCTCGTAGCCACGTTCTTTGCAAATTGTACCGGCTTTCTGATAGCATAAACCCCAGTTTCTTTTGACTCCTGAGCAATTAACGGCATAGCCTTTTTTTCCTTCGGAGGTATAAATCTGGGTTGATGAAGCAAATTCTCCGCAGGCAACCAGCATTAAACAGGAAAAAATTACCAATAAATTCTTATACATAAAAAACCTTAATAAATAATAGCTTAATTATAAAACATATTCCTAATGGTTAGGATAAATTATCAATCGCAATCTTGCAATTATTTGTTTATAACAAACTATAATTTTGTCACTAAAATTTAATATTTATTCCTAAATTTTCTGGTAAGATATGATTATGGATATAAAGAATAATAATTCTATTGCCACCAAAGAATTGTCTAACAAATTGGAAAGGCTTATTAAATCGGCGAGATCTTTAGCAAAATCCGGTGATTATAAAGATAACTGGGCAAAAGGAGTGGTTGAGTCCCATGATTCTCTTTCTAGCAATTTTTATAGTAAATTTATCAATTCAGGAATAACTTTGCCAATCAGCAAAATGAAGGATTTATGTCCTGAATTTCATGAGATAATTATAAAATCTATAGAACAAGCTGATAATTCATCGGATATGTATCAGAAAATTATTCCTCCTGATTCTATAACCATATATAAATACGGTAATAATGCTTCTTACTCTTTATTTGGCTCTAAATTTGGCAGAATTTCAGTATCAATTCCGAAGATAAGATCATTAGAAAACACTGATGAAATTGTTGCTTTATTAGCGCATGAAATCGGTCATCACCGACAACAGTTTAGTGCTTATAAAAAATCTGTATTGAATGAAGAAGAAAAAAATAAACCATTTTTGATAGAGCCTGAAAACAACCATCAAAAAGAATATTTAGCAGATAGGCATTCTGATAGCAGGTCAGCTTTATCTCTGCTCCTATCTGATATTCTTTCTGAGTCATATTTATATGATTACCCTGATAGAAAACATTCGCATCCTAATCACCGCAGTAGAATAGAAGTATCATTAAGAAAATTGTTTTTGGATGATGTTGTAAAATTAAATGGAACATGGGAAAATTTATCATCTGATAAAAAAGTGGTGTTAAGACCAAAAACAGTGCAAAAATCCTATCCTATAGTTCATAAAAAAATTAATGATACCCTGTCGTTCCCAGATAGTGATAATTCTGGGATAAATTACGCTATGCGTACCCACAAGGATAAACCAGTTACAGAAGATGGAAAAATTATAGAAAATTATAAACAGCTTGAAAAGATAGCTGATAGGGAAATAGTTAAGCTAATGCGAGCATTGGATATTTCTGTAAACACAGGACTGGATACTTATAGAAAACAACAATGGTTACAAAGTGTGGATGATAAAGTTAAAGAATTTAAGGAAAAATATAAGCCAAGTTTTGTGGAAATGACCGCTTATAGAAGATACCACGCAAAAGCACTTCAAATAGAAGAGCAATCCAGAAGCAGATAGTGGGGCGAGCGAGGGGACTCGAACCCCCGACATCCAGAATCACAATCTGGCACTCTAACCAACTGAGCTACGCCCGCCATAAAAAAGTTAGATGTTAGGAATTAGGCATTAGAAAGCATAAAGTCAACAAAACTTTTATAGTTTTTATATTATTGGTTAATAGCAGAAAAATGCGCCTGCAAATGCTTAGATACATTTGGAGATACAAATGAGGAAATATCACCACCCAAACGGGCTATTTGCTTAACAAAACGCGAAGAAATAAAATGGGTATCTTCTGAAGCGGTAAGAAAAATAGTTTCAATATCCGGCTTCAGGCGTGCGTTCATACAGGCCATCTGGAATTCATACTCAAAGTCAGATACCGCGCGCAGTCCCCGAATTAATATATTTGCGCCAGTTTCCTCAGCAAAATTTACCAATAATCCAGAAAACCCCTTCACTTCTACCCTGTTGGAATCTTTGCCTAAATTTACCAGATCTTCTTTTACCAGCCGCGTACGCATAGTAATGTCAAATGCTGGTTCTTTCCCAGTATCAAGGGCAACAGCCACTATTAAGCGGTCTGTAATATGAAGGGCTCTTTTTATAATATCCAGATGCCCGACTGTTATTGGGTCAAATGTCCCAGGGTAAATAGCTGTTCTCATTATATTTTTACCAATCCGACTATTTTATTTATAGGATTTATTTGTTTCTTGTATTGCTGATATCAATTTTGTATTGTTACTGGCAATATAATAATCGCGGTCATTTTAATAAAAATCAAATATTTAGTCAAATATATTAACATGCTGAGAAGCCTTCGTAATACCGGTCGCCTGTTTTCTATAGCCAGAATTCTGGCCAAAGAGGATGCGTTATTTTTAATTGATGATTTGGAAATTTCTTCAACTTTATCAATTATATGCCGTATATTTACCAGTAAAAAGATAGGTAAACGTAAAGGCGAAAGGCTGGCCAGCGCAATTGAAAGGCTAGGTCCAACCTTCATTAAGCTTGGGCAGGCACTTTCTACCCGTTCTGATTTAATAGGTGAAGAAATAGCCTCAGATTTATCCGGATTAAGAGATAAATTGCCGCCCTTCCCTACCCATATCGCCAGAAAAATAATTGAGGATGAATTCGGCGTAAAGGTAGAAGAATTATTTAGTGAATTTGATGATAAAGCTATAGCAGCTGCCTCAATCGCCCAAGTACATAAAGCAAAAACCAAAGATGGCAGGCAGGTTGCGGTAAAAATCCTTCGTCCTGAGATTGAACAGGCTTTTGCGCGGGATTTGGATTTATTCTTTTGGATAGCAGAAATAATTGAAAAACGCATTCGCGGTTGGCGCAGGCTCAAGCCAATACAAGTAGTTCATACCTTTAAGGAAACCGTATTTTTTGAGCTGGATTTACGTTTTGAAGCTGCCGCTGCCAGTGAAATGGCAACTAACATAGAAAAACATGAAAATGGACTTAGTGTGCCGGAGGTTGATTGGCAGCTAACTTCGCGCCGTGTTTTGACTATGTCATGGGTAGAAGGAATTGCCTTTAGTGATATTGAAGCAATTAAAAATAGTGGTTTTGATACTAATGCAATTCTTGGAAAAGCGGCCAGAAGCCTGTTTTTACAGGTGTTTCAAGACGGTTTTTTTCATGCCGACCTGCATCCCGGTAATTTATTTTTAGATAAAAATGGTAATCTTGTTGCCGTTGATTTTGGCATAATGGGAAGGCTGGACTTGAAATCACGGATATATATAGCCGAGATTCTACGCGGTTTTATGAATGAAGATTATGATTCGGTTGCCGATATGCATTTTAATGCTGGTTATGTGCCGGCAAGTAAATCCCGTGAGGCTTTCAGGCAAGCCTGTATGGCGGTGGCGCGCCCTATTGTAGGCAAGCCGCTTAATGAAATATCAATAGCTGCTTTATTGGGGCAAATGCTTGGTATTGCCGCTGAATTTGAAATGGAAGTCCAACCGCAACTGCTGCTTATGCAAAAAACCATGATGGTAGCGGAAGGAGTGGGCAGGATGCTTAACCCTAACCTTAATATGTGGGAACTGGCAACGCCGCTTATTGAAGATTGGGCAAATGAAAATTTCGGTGTTAAAGCTAAAATTCGCGGTACAACTGAAAATACCAAAGAAATAATAAGAAAATTCCCTTACATTTTACAAAATATTGAAAATATTATAAAAACGCTAGGTGATGAAAAAGGTTTGAAGCTACACCCACAAACTATTGCTGATTTAGATTTGCCCCGTAATAAGCGTAACCAGTCATGGTTAGTATTCGCTTGGAGCGCACTTGCCATATCAACAATATTATCTTTGCTTTATATTATCCGCTAAGCAGCAAATGAATCAGAAATTGGATATTTTTCATCTTCTTTTTACCCAGCAAATGGGAGGGTTAGAACAAGCCTATATTGATTACAGCAAGGCTCTAATTTTATGTGGGCATAAAGTTACAGCTATAGCCCCTCCCAATGCTCCATATCTTAGCGAATTAGAGAAGTTACCCATAAAGATTATTCCGTTACGGGTGCGTGGTTTTTATGATATTTGCGCATGGTGGAAATTAAGGAAACTACTTAAAACCGCAAAACCTGATGTGGTTATTGCCCATAATGGACGGGCGATACATATGTCTTCCATGGCTTTATCAAGAATAAATAATACCTGTCTTGTTGGGATTAGCCATAGCAACAACCTGAAATATAGCAAAAATGCAGAGCGACTTATCGTACTAACAGAAGTTATGAAAAACCATTTTATTGCTGCCGGATATTCTAGTGAACATTGCGCTGTTATGCAGAATATGATTGAGCTGCCTAATGAAAATGAAATACAAGAACTAGAAAAAATAAAACAGCAAAAAGCAAATGCACATCCACCAAGAATTGGATTTTTAGGACGTCTGGTAACAGAAAAAGGTGCGGATATATTGTTTAAGGCAGTTTCATTGCTAAAAGCAAAAAATATATTGGTGAATGTAATAATTGGCGGAACAGGAACAGAAGAGTATAATTTACGTTCTCTTGCAATAAATCTGGGCATTAGCGGACAAATAGAATTTTGGGGCTGGATTTCACAAAATGATAAAGTAAAATTTTTTGCAAATATTGATGTGCTATGTGTTCCGTCGATATATGAACCATTTGGGCTGGTAGTATTGGAAGCATGGAAATATAATACAGCGATTATAGCGGCAAATTCCGAAGGGCCAAACAGTCTGATTACCCATAATATAGATGGCTTGCTTTATGAAAAAGAAAGCGCCACCGCGCTTGCCGAAAATATAGAAAAATTGCTTTTTGGCGACAAAATTTTGGTACAAAATATGGTTAAAAATGCTAGAAAAAAACTTGCAGGTTATGGAATAGAAGAATCGGCAGTAAGGTTGGAAAATATAATATATAGTCTTATAAAATAATTGCAGCTTCCCCAGTCAGCGTTAGTTAACTGGGGAAGCCACATCAAATCCTTATTTTTCACCGTAAATCTGGTCAAAGCTTCCTTCATCATCAAAATGATCTTTCTGGGCTTTTTTCCAACCGCCAAAATCGGCAATGGTTACAGCTTTTACTGCAGGAAATTGGTTGCTATATTTTTTTACAACTTCACTGTCGCTAGGACGGTAAAAATTCTGTGCCACTAGCTCTTGCGCTTCTTTGCTATATAGGAATGAAAGATACTCCTGTGCAACTTCCAGTGTACCTTTACGCTGTGCATTTTTTTCAACTACTGTAACAGATGGCTCAGCAAGAATGGTAAGTGAAGGATAAATAACTTCAAATTCAACATTTTTTGTTTCTTTTTTAGAAAGATATGCTTCATTTTCCCATACAATCAACACATCACCAATATTGCGCTGAACAAAAGTTGTGGTTGCGCCACGTGCTCCAGTATCCAACACCGGAACATTCTTAAATAATGTTTTGATGAATTCCCTGATTTTTCCTTCGTCTCCAGCAAATTTTTCTTTAGCATAAGCCCAAGCTGCCAGATAGTTCCAGCGTGCACCGCCACTGGTTTTAGGGTTTGGTGTAATAACCTGTACACCATTTTTTACCAAATCTTCCCAATCCTTAATATTTTTAGGGTTACCTTTACGCACCAGAAATACAATAGTGGAAGTATAAGGTGAGCTATTGTTAGGGAGCTTTGCTTGCCAGTCGCTTGGAATGGTTTTGCCTTTTTCAGCGATTGCATCAATATCATAAGCTAAGGCAAGTGTTACCACGTCTGCTTTAAGCCCATCAATTACCGAGCGTGCCTGCTTGCCGGAGCCGCCGTGTGATTGGTTTATTTTTACTTCCTGACCGGTTTTTTCTTTCCAGTGCTTTATAAAAATTGTGTTGTATTTTTCATATAATTCCCGTGTAGGATCATATGATACATTGAGAAGTTCAATAGGTTCAGCCGCCTGTGCGCCTGAAAAAACCAAGGTTGCACCAAGTAAAAATGCGCTTATTAAATTTGTAATTTTCATTGCTTTATTCTCCTAAATAATAAATTAAAATCTGAATTGTGCTTGAGTAATTACAGTACGTTCTGTTGGTCTGTCGGCATTTCCTGCTGCTCCCCTATCAAAATGGGTTACGGCATAATTGACATTGAATTTTATTGAATTATTCAAATACCAATTTAAGCCCAAAGCCCACTCCCTTGCTTCTTTTGCAGAGCTAGCAAGGCTTGAGAAAATTGGAAAAGCATCTTCATCAACATGTAGTGCACCGATTCGTCCTGTAATTTCAAATGCTCCCCTATTACCTTTTGCAATATCAAAATTATTATCTGGTTTTACACCATCAAAACTAGCATCTTCGCCAGTAATAACATAAGTTGCGATTGCATTCCACGCATCATTTTTAATGTTACGGTTAGTAGAGCCATTACGCAATTCCTGACTATTTAGAACATATTCACCAAGTAAGCTGAATGGTCCATTATAGTAGTAAGCTTACGGGTTTATA
The DNA here is from genome assembly GCA_963205245.1 of Pseudomonadota bacterium. GTDB lineage: Bacteria > Pseudomonadota > Alphaproteobacteria > Rickettsiales > SXRF01 > SXRF01. The sequence continues at coordinate 10,995 of CAUJIB010000046.1, read as the reverse complement.
CGCCATTGGTCACCATCAGCAAAGCTTGTGGAGTTATAGGTAAAATACCGTGATTGCCCGATAGTTACATAACCGGCAGTCAATGCTGGTGAAGAAGTGTTGCCGGTATGTTGACCGTAACTTCCACCAATTCCTACGCCCAGACCTTGTAAAAACTTGGCTTCTGATAAGCGGAAAGGATGGGCGAAGATGCGTGCGCTTATATCCTTATGATTGTCAGAATCAGAAGTATTATCACCTAAATCAACTACACCGTTGCTATAGACAAGCTGGTATTCAAGTTGATCTGGTATAATTTCGCCAAGAGCCATTACGCCGATATCACGAAAAGGCACAAGATTGGTGGTTTGACCGCGTTCGGCAAATAATAATTCCTGTTCGGACTGCCAGCGTTCCAGACCGATCGGAGTTTTGAATTTACCGGCACGTAGTGTAAACAACTTAGATTCCGGAACCGGTTTGAAATCAAAATAGGCATCAAGCAAACGGGTTTGGTTGTTGCCGAAATCCATCATAAACGTGCTGCGAAATAATCAGTTATTTTGGCTTCTATAAGCGGACGGGCGGTACGCAGCAAAAACTGGTTGGTACTGCTTGTGCCACCATTGTCCAAATAATTACGGTATTGTGTTTGGGCATAAGCTCTGAGGCGTAAATTATATTTTTTATCTGGTGATGTTACTGAAAGTCCTTTTGAGCCAACCTCAATACTCGGAGTTTTTTCAGCTTTTGCTTTAATATCATCCTGCACCAGCTCCTGTTTGCGTTCCACGATATTTAAGCGTTTTTCCAGATCATTTTTATGAGAAAGAGGTGCTAGTTTGACAGTTCCTGATTTCTGTTTTTTCTCTAATTGCTCTAGGCGGGCTTCCAGAATCTTTATCTGCATCCGCAGCGCATCTGTTTCGTTATTGGCAAAAGCAGGTGAAGAAATTGCAAGGGTGAGGCTGCGCCAAAGATTATTTTTTTGGCGTTGGTTTGTGTAGTATTTGTCATTTTATGTCCTATCGTGATTTTTTATCTAAGATTTTAGTTTGGGTGGTAAGTAGTTCCGCCAATGTTTTTTTGTCTAGTACGTCAGAAATCGCGTTTCTGACCTCAAGCATTACATGGCGGATGGTACAACTAGCCTCATCCGCACAATCCTCACAACGTTCATAATTATTAATGCTGGCGCAACGTATAGGAGCGAGCATTCCTTCCATCAGGCGGATTACATCGCCGACCACAATTTTTTTAGTAGGCATTGCAAGATAATATCCGCCAAAAATACCGCGTTTACTTTCCACTATTCCGTGGTTTTTCAAGTCCAGTAAAATTGCCTCAAGAAACTTCATAGGCGCGTCAGCTTCCTTGGCAATATATTTGCTTTGCAGCATTTTGCCATCGGCAGCACCAAGCACCATAAGAGCGCGAATCGCATATTTTGATTTCATTGAGAGCATAATTTCTCCAAAAACTATATCAATTTAATATGGTTTAATTCCTATTATATCAATAGGAATTATTCATACGATTTTAGATATACATAAAAACATTATAAATTATGCTGTTATTCATGATTCTTAAAGTTGCGGAGCAAGTGCTGGGTCAGGCAAAATTTCATGCGCAGCATCGATAGTAACTGGCTCAGTTGAAGGTGTCATAGCATTTTTTATATCATTATCATCTTTTGGCATAGACGAAAACACAGGCTTAGCACTTGCCGCACGATTTTCCGGAAAACTATTTTTATCATCAGAACGAAGTGGTAATGGCTTCATAGTAGCTGGTGTTGGAGGTTCGGCATTAGTGCCTTGATAACCCACTAATTTATTTTCCCAACCTGTCATTTGCTGGCGGTAGCATAAAATATCCTGCAAAACTTTGTAGCAATAACGGGTTGGTGTTGATTTTTTGGCATTACTTGGAAGCGGTGTAAGCCACCATTCACGAAGTCGGTCATTAGTACGTTTGATACTATCACGCACATTATTTGCCATCCGGCTAGTGCTTTTGTCTACATTGGTTCCCACATTTTTTGCATCTTGCTTTACTTGCGCAGCAGCAACCTGTTTGTCCTGCTCAAAATGGTCACAGGAACAAAGGAGCAATATGCTGAAAATAATAAAAAATTTACGCAAAATACTTTCCTGATCTTTATTGCATGTAGAAAATGGTTTTATCATAATGTATATTATTCGGCAATATGTGTGGAAACTATAAAACAAAGCCGTTGGAAGCAATATCTATGCCATGGGTAATATTTACTGCAAGTGGTTGCAACCGGTTCAAAATAATGCTAGACGGTTCATCACTTTCAATAAGTTTTCTTATCAATTAATTCTACAATCCAGTCATTGCAAAATGAAAATAACAACAAAAAACCTAAATGTATTCTACGGAACAAAACAGGCATTATTTGATCTTAGTATATCAATGCCTGAAAATAGCGTAACAGCACTTATCGGGCCTAGCGGATGTGGAAAATCAACATTTTTGCGTTGTATAAACCGCATGAATGATACGATAGACAACTGCAGAGTTGAAGGAGAAATACTGGTAGACGGGCGAGATATAAACGCCAAAGAGCAGGATGTTGTACAGCTGCGTGCATGGATCGGAATGGTGTTTCAAAAACCGAATCCTTTTCCAAAATCAATTTATGATAATGTTGCCTATGGTGCACGTATTCATAACCTGACTAAAAACAAAAGCGAGCTTGATGCTCTAGTTGAAAATAGCCTTCGTCGTGCCGGATTATTTGATGAAGTAAAAGACCGCCTCAATGATTCCGGAACAAGTCTTTCCGGCGGGCAACAGCAGCGGCTTTGTATAGCCCGCACTATTGCTGTAAATCCTGAAATTATCCTTATGGATGAACCATGTTCGGCACTTGACCCTATCGCTACCGCCCGCATAGAGGAATTGATAGATGAGCTTAAAGAGCATTTTACTATAGTTATTGTTACGCATTCTATGCAGCAGGCAGCGCGTGTATCAGAAAAAACCTGCTTTTTCCATATGGGGAAAATAGTTGAATCAGGGGCAACCAGTAAAATTTTTACTTCGCCTGAGCATCAGCAGACGCAGGATTATATAACTGGCAGGTACGGTTGATTATTATTTGACTATTAAAGTGCTATAAGTTAATAATATCTCCTTCAATTCTTAGGGATATTAAAGCTATGGAACAGCGAGTTATTACCATACTCGGCGGTACGGGTTTTCTTGGTCATTATGTTGTGCAGCAACTTGCGCGTACTGGTTATCGTTTACGCATAATTGCCCGTAACCCTGATTCTGCCAACGAGTTATATGCTTTTGGAAGTGTTGGGCAAATTACACTTATATCAGGTGATATAACTAAGCCTGAATCTTATGCTTCTGCCCTTGAAGGGTCTTACGCTGTAATTAATTTAGTTGGAATATTATTTGAAAGTGGTAGGCAGAAATTTTCAGCTATTCAATCATTGGGAGCCGAAAAACTGGCAATTGCAGCCAAAACCGCTGGCGTTAAAAGATTTATCCATATTTCTGCTTTAGGCGTAAATCGTGAAGTTGGTTCCGTTTACGCCCGTTCTAAATTACTTGGTGAGCGTGCAGTTCTTTCTGCTTTTCCGGAAGCCACTATTTTACGCCCCAGCGTTATGTTTGGTGCGGAGGATAATTTTATTAATAAGTTTGCCAGAATGGCGGTTTTTTCGCCTATTTTACCATTGGTTGGCGGTGGAAAAACTCAATTCCAGCCTGTATATGTGGCAGATGTTGCCCGTGCAATTGAATCTTGCCTGTTAAAAGAAGAGAGCAAAGGACAAATATATGAGTTGGGCGGTGCGCATATTTATAAATTAAAAGAAATCATACAATATATTTTGCATGTAACCGGTAAAAAAAGATTTTTGCTATCCCTGCCTTTTGGCATTGCTTCATTTATTGGTAAAGTAATGGAAATTTGCCCTGCCCCTGCTTTAACCAGCGATCAGGTAAAACTTCTTAAATGTAACAATATAGTAAATCGTGATGAAAAAGGGTTTGCACATTTAGGAATTACACCAACTCTATTTGAAACTATAGTACCAGAGTATCTCTCAATATTTCATAAAAAAACATCATCATGATTATGTTAAAATTTACCAATACCCCACAGCATTTTCCAGAAGTTAAACCTGCTGAATTACGCAAAAAAGATTTTGATGAAATTTATAAGCAATTCACGCAAGAGCAGGCGAATGAGCAATCTTCCCGTTGCTCCCAATGTGGGATTCCTTATTGTCAGATTCACTGCCCTCTGCAAAACAATATTCCTGACTGGTTAAAACTTACTGCTGAAGGTCGTCTGGAAGAAGCTTATGCCCTTTCCAGTAATACTAATAATTTCCCTGAAATTTGTGGTCGCATCTGCCCTCAAGACAGACTATGTGAAGGCAACTGCGTTATTGAAAAAGATTTCAAATCGGTAACTATCGGTTCTATAGAAAAATACATCACCGAAACAGCCTTTGAAAATGGCTGGGTAAAACCAGTATCAGTTTCTAAAGAATCTGGGTTTTCCGTAGGCATAATAGGTGCAGGACCAGCAGGTCTTGCGGCGGCTGATATGTTGAGGCGTAATGGTCACGAAGTACATGTGTATGACAGGTATGATCGTGTAGGCGGATTACTTATTTATGGAATACCTAATTTTAAGCTTGAAAAAACAATTGTAGAGCGTCGCCATAAATTACTAGCGGAAAGCGGTATTCATTTTCATTTAGGGGTAGATATTGGCGGTAAAATCGGTTTTGAAGATTTACGAAAAAAACATCAAGCAGTTTTAATTGCTACAGGTGTGTATAAATCTCGGGTGATTGAAGTACCAAATTCAAATCTGGAAAATATATTTCCTGCACTTACTTATCTTACTGCAAGCAACCGTAACAATCTTGGTGATAATGTAAAAGATTTTGATAATGGCAGTTTAGATGCCAAAGGCAAAAATGTAGTTGTGGTTGGGGGTGGTGATACGGCAATGGATTGTGTGCGTACAGCTATCCGCCAAGGCGCAAAAAATGTCACCTGCCTATACCGTCGTGATAAGGAAAATATGCCAGGAAGCGCACGTGAAGTAAAAAATGCTGAAGAAGAAGGGGTAAATTTCCAGTGGCTATCTGCCCCGAAAGCTTTTGTTGCCGATAAAAATAACAAAAAAATTGAACAGATATTGGTACAGCGTATGCGGTTGCTTAACCATGATTCATCGGGGCGTAAATCTGTGCAACCTGTAGAAGGCGAAGTATTTTCCTTGAATGCAGATATGGTAATTGAAGCACTTGGTTTTGAACCTGAAGCAATACCGGCTATATTCGGCACGAAGGATTTACAGCTTAGTAAATATGGAACTATTGCCATAGACCAAGCCAATTATATGACTAATCTGGATGGTGTATTTGCTGCTGGCGACATTGTCCGCGGAGCTTCTTTAGTGGTGTGGGCAATAAAAGACGGTCGTGAGGCAGCAGATGCTATTCATAATTACATTTTATCACAAGAAAAAATGCGGGATGCAGCATGATTAAAACTCTAAAAACCTTATTAATATTATTTGTGGCAATAACACTGCCTAGCTCTATTTCTTTTGCTCAAGCAATAAGGGATATGTCGCTGTCAGTTGCCAGAACCAATCAGCAGCTTGCTACCCCGCAAAAACCAAAAACAAATAACAGGGATAGCAAAAGCCTTGAAGAAATGGCTGGTTTTGATAATGACCCTCACGCTGGTTTTGATGATAATATGGTACGGCAGATTGATGATATTAACAACCGTTATGACAACAGTAATAATCAGTCAAATGATGTATTCCCATTACCATCCTCACGCCGTGGACAAAATGGACAGGGTTTTATAAATAAATTTTGCAGTTCTTCTTATAAGGCAAAGGCCGCTTCAAATACGATTCAACAAGAATGTATGGAAGATCAAAGGCAACAGGCTTGTGACAGATTCAATCATGCAACTGTAAACGTACAAAAAATTCTTAGCCAAGCGATTGATTGTGAGTTAAGTAGTACAAATTTTTCTGAAGCAAGCTGTGATGGTCTGGATGCAAGCAGGCTGGATTTACTAAAGCAATACTGGCAGGATGAAGATATTTCATATACCATTCTTTATCTGCCTGATATGGTTATAAATTCGGCAGGAAATTGTTCATCTGCAAAACACAACTCTGTTAATGGAAATGCAAGATAATGTTATCATGGAATGAAAATTGGAATAGCCGTGCTGAGCATTTATCTAAACACGGCTTATACAACCCAAATGATGAGCGTGATGCTTGTGGAGTTGGCTTTATCGCGGCAATTGACGGTAAACCACGTAGAAAAATCGTAGAGGCAGGAATTGAAGCTCTCAAATCCATTTTTCATCGTGGTGCGGTAGATGCTGACGGTAAAACCGGCGACGGAGCCGGTATAAATATCCAAATCCCGCAAGAGTTTTTCCGTGAACATATTAAGGCTTCTGGCCGTAAATTGCGTCATGATTTGCTTGCCGTTGGAATGATGTTTTTACCTAAGAAGAATTTTGCAGCTCAGGAAACCTGCCGCGCTATTGTTGAAGCTGAAATATTAAAGCTAGGTTACCAGATGTATGGCTGGCGGCAAGTTCCGGTACATTCGGAAGTGATTGGAGAAATTGCCGCTGATTCACGCCCTGAAATTGAGCAGATACTAATTTCCGGCAGAGATGGGGTTGATGAAGAACGTTTTGAATTAGAGCTATATGCTATTCGCAGGCGTATTGAAAAAGCAGTGCGGGCAAAGGCTATAAATGATTTTTATATTTGTTCACTATCTTGCCGAAGCCTGATTTATAAAGGCTTGTTCAAAGCTGAACAGCTTACGGCTTTTTACCCTGATTTATTGAATGAAAAATTCATTTCTTCATATGCGATCATTCATCAACGTTTTTCTACCAATACCGCGCCAGCATGGCACCTTGCCCAACCATTCCGTGTGATTGCCCATAATGGAGAAATCAATACATTAAAAGGCAATGTTAATTTCATGCGCAGCCACGAGGCTACATTTAGCTGTGATTATTTCAAGGGTTTTGAAGATGATATAATCCCTGTAATTCCTGATAATACCTCTGATACCGGCGCACTTGATTCAGTATTTGAGATTCTTACCCGTGCTGGCCGTCCACTTCCGCTTACCAAGCTTACCCTTATTCCGCCAGCTTGGTCACGCACTTCTGATATGCCGCAGGCACATAAAGATATGTTTAGCTGCTTAAACAGTGTTTCCGAGCAATGGGATGGTCCAGCGGCAATTGCGGCCACTGATGGTAAATGGATAATCGCAGGAATGGATCGTAATGGTCTGCGCCCGATGCGTTATACCATAACCAAAGATAATATAATTATGGTTTGTTCCGAGAGCGGAATGGTGAACGTATCCGACACACAAATTTTAGAGCGTGGCAGGCTTGGGCCAGGTGATATTCTGGGGATAGATTTAAGTGCAGGAAAACTATACCGTGACCGCGAGCTCAAAGACTTTCTTGCTACCCAGAATCCATATAGTGATTGGGTAGGGAATATAAGTTGGCTTAACGAACTTATAGGTAAAGCACCTAAGCTTGAATCGCAGATCCAAAATCCTGATAATTTACGCGTTTTTCATCTTGCCTGCGGCTATACGCATGAGGATATTGAAGCAATTATCCATCCTATGGCTGAGGAAGGAAAGGAAGCCGTCGGCTCTATGGGCGATGACACGCCGATAGCCATTCTTTCTGATAAAAGACGTGGTTTTCATCATTTTTTCCGTCAGAATTTCAGTCAGGTTACCAACCCCCCGATTGATAGTTTGCGTGAACGTCGGGTGATGAGCCTATTTACCCGCTTTGGTAATGATGGAAATTATCTAGCCATTACTAAAAATCACAGCAAGGTTTTGATCGCTAATTCGCCGCTTTTACTTTCACATGAAATGGCGTTTATTACGCAGCATTTTGCTGACAGGGTAACTGAAATTGATACTTTATTTACTGCTGATTCCGGTAGTAATTCCCTACGCAAAGGGTTGGATGAACTGGTTGCAAAAGCTGAATCTGCCATCCGTTCCGGAAAATCTTACCTTGTACTTACTGACGAGCGTATGGATAAAAATCATGCTGCCATCCCTATGATTCTTGCAATATCTGCGGTACAAAGCCATCTTGTAAAAAATAAATTACGTAAAAAAGCCTCTATCCTTGTGCGCAGCTCGGAATGTTTTGATGTCCATTGTTTTGCGGTTATGGTTGGTGTTGGTGCGACCACTGTTAATCCATATCTTGCTGAAGCTACTATTCTTGAACGCCACGGACGTGGATTATTCGGCAAAAAAACCCGTGAACAAGTGCTCCTCAATTTCCAAGAGGCTATGAGCGGTGGTCTTTTGAAAGTCATGTCTAAAATGGGCATTTCTATTGTCAGTGCCTATCGTGGAGGCTTGAATTTTGAAGCAATCGGTTTATCACGTTCCCTTGTTGCTGAATTTTTCTCCGGCCTGCCTTCGCGCATTTCTGGAATCGGGTTAAGTGGTATTGAAAAACGTGTCCTTAACCAACATTCTATCGCTTTCCAGCAGCAACAGGCAACAGGCAACCAATTATTGCCGATAGGCGGTTTTTACCGCGCCCGCGCTAGGGAAGAAAAACATGCATGGGAAGGCACGCAGATACATTTATTGCAAACAGCTGTCGGCAAAGGTTCTTACCAGCTTTATAAACAATTTTCAGAAGCAGTGCGCGCTATGCCACCACTCCATATCCGTGACTTGCTGGATTTTAATTCGCCCAATGAACCTGTAGCTATAGATAAAGTGGAATCAATAACTGAAATCCGCAAACGTTTTATCGCACCGGCTATGTCACTGGGGGCGCTTTCCGCCGAAGCACATGAAACACTCGCTATTGCGATGAACCGTATTGGTGCGTCTTCTAATTCCGGTGAAGGTGGTGAAGGAGCTGAACGTTATCAGCCCTATGCGAATGGCGATAATGCCAATTCCACCATCAAGCAAATTGCTTCCGGACGTTTTGGTGTTACTACCGAATATCTCAATAGTGCCAGCGAACTACAAATCAAAGTAGCGCAAGGGGCAAAACCGGGTGAAGGCGGTCAATTACCGGGATTTAAGGTGAGTGTGGAAATAGCGCGCTTGCGCCATGCGACGGCTGGTGTTATGCTTATCTCCCCTCCTCCGCATCACGATATTTATTCTATTGAGGATCTTGCGCAGCTTATTTATGATCTTAAGCAAATAAACCCGAATGCTATCGTATCCGTTAAACTGGTTGCCCAATCAGGTATTGGCACAATAGCAAGCGGTGTGGCTAAGGCCATGGCAGATAAAATCGTTATTTCCGGTCATTCTGGTGGTACAGGTGCAAGCCCGTGGAGCAGCATCAAGCATGCTGGTATACCTTGGGAAATGGGGCTTTCGGAAGCCAATCAGGTTTTAACCCTCAACCGTATGCGTCACCGTGTGAAGCTGCAAACTGACGGCGGGCTTAAAACCGGACGTGACATTGTAATTGCGGCTATGCTGGGTGCAGAAGAATTTGCGCTTGGTACTGCATCACTGGTCGCTATGGGCTGCATTATGGTGCGCCAATGTCATAGCAACACTTGTCCGGTTGGTATCACCACCCAAGACCCGAACCTACGTGCTAAATTTGACGGTACGGTAGAGAAAGTTATCAATCTATTCAGCTTTGTTGCCGAAGATGCGCGGGAAATCCTAGCTTCGCTTGGCTTTAGCAATTTCAACGAAATTATAGGGCGTTCCGACCTGCTTAAACAAGTTAGCCGTGGCAGCGAAGATTTAGTTGATTTAGACCTTAATAACCTGCTTGCGCAATCGGATGCTGGTAACCATCCGCGTTATTTTGCAATGGATGGCAGAAATGAAGTACCTGATACATTGGACGCACAAATGCTAAAAGATGCACATAGTGCCTTGGAACATGGTGAAAAAATCCAGCTTGCTTATACTGTCCGCAACACTATGCGTACTATAGGTTCAAGGCTTTCATCTATGATGGTCAGGCGGTTTGATACCAAAACTTTGCAGCCAGACCATATCACCTTGAAATTGCGTGGTTCAGCAGGGCAATCACTAGGGGCTTTTGCTACAAACGGGCTTAAAATTGAATTATATGGCGATGCGAATGATTATGTAGGTAAAGGTTTATCAGGAGCTAATATTATTATTCGTCCCCGCCCTTCCAGCGCACTTGTACCGCATGAAAATACCATTATCGGCAACACGGTTTTATATGGTGCTACCTCCGGTAAACTCTTTGCTTCCGGTCAGGCTGGTGAGCGTTTTGCCGTACGTAATTCCGGTGCAGTGACGGTGATTGAAGGTTGCGGTTCCAACGCCTGTGAATACATGACAGGTGGAACAGCCATTATCCTTGGCAGTGTTGGACATAATTTCGCAGCAGGCATGACCGGCGGGATGGCATTTGTTTATGATACGGAAGAAAATTTTGCCGCCCGTGTTAATGATGAAAGCGTTACCACCCAGCGTGTAGCAAGTACGCATTGGGAAAATGTGCTAAAGGATTTAATAAGCGAACATTTTGCCGAAACAGCATCACCGCGCGCAGAAAAAATCCTTTCCGGCTGGGAATGGGAACTGCCAAAATTCTGGCAAATTTGTCCGAAAGAGATGGTCGGAAGACTGGAATTTCCATTAATGGAAGATAGTAAAATTAAAGCTTCAAGAGCGTAAGGTGCCATTGGGAGGAGCGCAAACTCCGTGGCAATCCAGTAAAAATCTAACTCAATAAAAGAACTGGATTGCTTCACTACGTTCGCAATGACGGTTATTTACCGCCTTTTTTCAAAATCCCCCTTCCCGTCCATTTAATTTGGTATTTATAATCATTTTGTGGTCAGAGACATTCCATGGAAAGCCGCATCTAGGTCGGCGTGACACCTGCATCCATCCCTATAGTGTGATTGCGTATGAAAAATAC
>CAUJIB010000045.1 GCA_963205245.1 Pseudomonadota bacterium | reverse complement strand
TAGTACCTCTTGTTATTACTTTTATATTACTTGTATTTTGTACCATTCCTAAACATATGGGTGGGATAGGTTATGTTATGCCGGTACTTACTTTAATTCCCATTTTTTATTGGGGAAAGCTGCAAATTTCAGAAGTTCCTTATTGGTTTGCATTTATAATAGGACTGCTTACTGACATTATGAGTGGAACTCCTATAGGTATGTCAGCGATGCTATATCTATTATTCCTAGCTTTGCTGCATAGCCAAAGTAAATATCTGCATAAAGAAGGGTTTGTTATTATCTGGATGTATTTTGCTGTTCTGCTTACCGTAATTTCAATTTTTCAATGGCTTATAATTTCCCTTCTTAATGGCCAGGTTTATTCTACAGTGCCAGCATTCTTACAGCTCCTTATAACTATCAGCCTATACCCATTATTTCATCATTTGTTTGATAAAATATCCGAACATACAAAACAACGCCGCTGGATATTAAAACATGGCTAAAGATAATGAAAAGCAATATATCTTCAGCAGGCGTGCACTAATCTTTGGTGGTATACAGCTCGCGGCTTTTTCTACACTTGCCAGCAGGCTTTATTATCTGCAATTTATGAATGCCGAAAAATATGCCACATTGTCAGAAAACAACCGTATAAAATTACAACTGGTTGCCCCTGCCCGCGGTAATATATTAGATAGAAATAACATCCAGCTTGCCAATAGCGAAACTAATTACCGCCTGTTTATTGATTATAGTACTATAACACAGCAATCATTTCAAAGCACCCTTGAGAAACTAAAAACCATGATAGAAATTCCTGAAAAAAAGCTTAAAGCTTTGGAAAAGGTAAGGGTTTCTACTGCCGCTATGCCAGACATGATAAAAGACCATCTGACTTGGGATGAAGTATCACTTATAGAACTCAATATGATGGATCTGGCGGGGGCAATGGTAGATATTGGACAGATCCGTTATTATCCGCTGCTGGATAAAGCAGCCCATCTACTTGGTTATATAGGTGCGGTTACAGAAAGTGAATTATCGGCTGATGACCAACCGTTGATGCGCCTGCCAGATTTCAAGATTGGTAAAAACGGTGTAGAAAAAATGCTGGAAGACAGACTGCGCGGTACAGCAGGAGTAAGACAATTAGAGGTAAACGTACATGGCATGCCAGTGCGTGAAGTCGGGAAAACAGAAAGCATTCCCGGTGAGAATATAAAACTTACAATTGATATTGACCTGCAAAACTACGCGGCAGATTTGGTAAAGACTGAAAGTGCTAGCGTGGTATTAATGGAAATCGCTACAGGCAACGTACTTACTATGGTTTCACTACCAGCATTTAACCCGAATGTTTTTAGTGTGGGAATAACGAGTGAATATTGGAAAGAACTATCTAAAGACAAAAAAGCTCCGTTACTCAACAAAGCTATCACCGGACAATACCCTCCCGGTTCTACTTTCAAAATGCTAGTGGGAATGGCAGCTTTAGAAGCTGGAATTATTACACCATCCAGCACTGTATATTGCCCCGGACATTTCTTCCTTGGTACTCACCGTTTTAATTGCTGGAAAGAAGGTGGGCATGGAACAGTACACTATCATGAAGCAATTGAGCAATCATGCGATACATTTTTTTATTCTACTGCCCAAAAACTTGGTTTTGAGAAAATAGCAGAAATGGCACACCGGTTCGGCTTGGGAGAAATTCATAACTTAGGACTTATAAGCGAAAAATTGGGTATTATTCCCAGCGAAGCATGGAAAATGAAACGCTATAAACAACGCTGGACAGCTGGTGATACTATTAACTGTTCCATTGGACAAGGTTATGTTCTTACAACCCCACTGCAGCTTGCAGTAATGACAGCGCGCATGGCAAGCGGGAAAAAAATAACTCCACGCATTTACGTTCCTGAAGGTGAGGAAAACCCAGAATTCCCGAATATTGACCTAAGCAAAGATATTCTTAAAATAAACATGAATGCTATGTCGGCAGTAACCAATAGCCAACATGGAACTGCTTATGGAAAGCGCATAACTGATTCACGTTTTGCTATGGCTGGCAAGACTGGGACTTCGCAGGTAAGGAAAATTATACAGCGCGGACAAAACCAAAATTTAATTCCGTGGGAAGCTAGACATCATGCTTTATTCGTGGGATTCGCACCAGTAGATAATCCTAAATATGCGTGCTGTGTTGCCATAGAACATGGCGGCGGCGGCGCGGCGGCGGCGGCGCCTGTTGCAAGGGATATACTGCTAAGGGTACAACAGTTAGAAGCAGGAATAGATCCAGCCATAGAAAAACCAAGTACCCCGACACCGGAAAAATCTAATCCACAAAATGAGCAACCTGAAGATAATATACCAGACAACAGTGAAGGTGCAGAAGAACTACCACAGGATAGCAATGATAACGATGATGATAACTCACGTTAGATTAGAAAATTATAGATTAGAGTATCAATAAAAATTAATCTTCAACTATAAAGCCGTGTTTTTTTAGAATATTCTTTACCTCTTTTGTTTTTAGATATTCTAAAAATTTTCTGGCTTCATCCATATTATCGCCAGCTATAACCACTGCATTATAAATAATCGGGCTATGTGCAGTTTCTGGAATTTGCTTTATTATTTTTATATCATTATTTGCAATAGCCGTACTATTAAAACACACTGCAAAATTTTCTCTTTCCTTTATAGAATTCATCATATCATCAATAGTTTTGACATATAAAATATATGGCTCTAAATCATCTGCTACGTTTAAGTTGCGCAATGCCTCTTTAGCATAAATACCTCCCATTAAATATTCAGGATTTCCAAGCAACAAGCTATGTTCTCCATCTCCTGATTTAATAATATCATACACTGGAAAACTATCATTTTCTTTATTTCTAACATCAGAATTGACAGATCCAATAAGAACCAAGCTGTCCCTTGCCAATTTTATTTGTGAATAAATATCAATAAGCCCCTGTAATTTTAGATTGTCTATCCATACTTCTTTCGAAGTAATAAGTATATCCGCAGCTGCACCATCACTTATTTGTGTCTGCTGTGCTCCCTGTGAAGCAAAAGAATTGTTAACTACAACCTGTTTTGATCTGGAGTAATCCCTAGCAATTTCTATAACCGCCACCCCTAAATTATGGTCTGCCATAACTGTTACAGTTGGCAAATTAAGTACGGCAGCATAGGAAGGACTTACAATAAACAACCACCAACCAACTACCAACCACCTGTTAATTCTTAGCATAAATACGCTCAAAACGGCTTATATTATCTTCTGAAAGTTGGACGTTCACTATAATAATCTCATCTTCTATTTTCTGTTCAGTCACTTTACCGTGTGAATGTAACCATGCAAGTGATTTACCATCATCAGCGCGTAAATTATAACTTACCTGCCTGAAGAATTTTTTACTGATTTCTTCTTCAATTCGCGCAAGCAAGATGTCTAGCCCCTCGCCTGTAACGGCAGAAATATATAACTTTCCACCATCATCTACAAAGCTATGCGGTATAGAAATTCTGTCAATTTTATTGCAAACCTCAATAAGGTTTTCCGGCAAATGTTCACTGCCAAACAGATTTTTCAATACTTCTTCTACGTCCTGTTTTTGCGCTAACGTATCATGATGGGAGATATCACGCACATGCAATAAAATATCTGCTTCCATAACATCTTCTAAAGTAGCGCGGAAAGCCGCCACCAGTTCAGTAGGCAAATCAGAAACAAACCCAACCGTATCTGATAAAATCGCTTTTCCGCCCGATGGCAACTTAAGTGCACGCATAGTCGGATCAAGCGTCGCAAATAACTTATCCATGGAAAGTACGCTCGCGCCAGTTAGTTTATTGAATAATGTTGATTTGCCAGCATTAGTATATCCCACCAGTGCCACAATCGGAAATGGAACAGCCCGACGGTTTTTACGTTGTAATTCCCGTGTGCGTTTTACTTGCTCCAACTGTTTTTTAAGCTTGGCGATTTCATCACGGATTAAACGCCTATCTATTTCAATTTGCGATTCACCGGGACCACCCAGAAAACCAAATCCCCCACGCTGCCGTTCCAAGTGAGTCCATGAACGAACAAGACGGCTTTTCTGGTAATTCAGAGCAGCAAGCTCTACCTGCAATTTACCTTCATAGGTTCTGGCTCTTGCGCCAAATATTTCCAATATCAAAGCAGTCCTATCAATGACTTTTACCTGCCACACTTTTTCTAAATTACGCTGTTGAATAGGGCTTACATGGGTATTTATGATAACCAGCCCTGCCCCTTTATAATCAATATAGGATTTTATCTCCTCCACCTTGCCACTGCCAAATAATGTGGCTGGCTTTGCCTCTGCTAGATTTACCGCTATTTTTTCTACAACCTCCAAATCAATCGCATTTGCCAAACCTTCCGCCTCTTCAAGGCAGGAATCAGAGTCACGCATATCAGCACGGGATTTTTGCTTAAAATGCGGATGAACAATAAAAGCACGTTTTGTACTTTTCTCACTGGTAAAATCACTGGAGGAAGATATTTCCACTATTTCCCTACAAATATTAAGAATTAGGCACTTGTGCTGCTGTATCTATACCATCTTCTTCATGAAGCACTACTTCACCGGCAGGGACAATTGTAGCAATAGTGTGCTTATAAACCAACTGCACCTGAACACCTCTGCGCAACAAGATAGAAAAATTATCAAAGGCAGTTATATTACCTTGCAGCTTAACACCATTTGCTAAAAAAATAGTAACTGATATTCTTTTTTTACGAAGTGTATTTAAGAAGACATCCTGAATATTTTGTGATTTCTCTGTAGCCATATTCCTACCCTTTTTTATTTTTTTGTTATTTTTACTGGTATTCCCGTATTATTTATACCGAATATCTACAAGTAGCCTTTCACCTGCTTAGCTGCAACTATTTTTCCGTTACTCATGAATCCTTCATGGTTCTCATCAATATCAGACAATTTATAATAATAATTCACCATCATACCAGCCGATTGTTTCAGACCTTTTTCAGAAACATCCCCTAGCCAATTGATACGTTCTAACCGTGCACCATTGGAAAGATGGAAATTACACACCGGATCAAGAGGCTTACCAGATTTCTTTTCATTAAGCAGGTAATGCGCGCAAAGGCGCAATAAAAGCGGTTTTAATTTTTCTGATGTTTTATTATCCTTATGCCAAGATGTTGCCAATAATTTCAACAATTCTTTATCACTTCCGTTCAACAATTTACTATCCTTATCTGCAAGCTGTGTATCCAGCCAATTACAGAAAGTCGGAATGGGTGAAAGGGTAGCAAAATTTTTGACATTCTTCATTTCTGAGGTAAGAACGCCAACCACCCGCTTAATCAGGAAATTACCAAAACTAATTCCCACTAATCCTTTTTGGGCGTTGGAGATTGAATAAAAAATCGCCGTATCAGCTTTATCAAGCTCGGTTACTGGGCTTTTTACATCAAGCAACCTTTGAATATTATCACTCATTCCTTCGACCAGTGCTACATGCACAAATATCAACGGCTCAAGCGGCATTTTATTGTGGAAAAAGGCAAAAACGCGACGATCTTCATCCAGCCTGTTTTTCAAATCATCCCATGATGTTACGCTATGGACAGCCTCATATTCAATCAGCTTTTCCAACAGCGCGGCTGGTGATTCCCACGTAATTTCCCGCATATCCAGCAGACCAATATCAAACCATGAAAATAAAATGGATTTCAGGTCATGCTCTAAACCTTTTAGACTTATATCATCACCTATAACCGGTAATAAATCCGCCCGCATATTTATTAAGAACTTAAAACCATCAGGAAGTGCAGTAAATTGCCTTAAAATAACGCTGCGTGGTGTAGTGAGAGCATTACGTATAGCAATTTCAAGGCGTAGCTTTTCATTATTGTTTTTAGCCTTCAAGTAAGTTTCTGCAAGATCTACCACTTTAGCATTATCCGGTGCGAATTCCTCTGCTAACAATTTAAGGAACTTTGTTCGCCCTGCTTCGTTAAGCTTCAAGTAAATACGCCCGAGATCAGCGGTATGCGCCCGTTGTGTTACTTCACCACCTTTGCTTTCCAGACATTTTTTCATCTGTTCCAGCAAAAGAGGTATATCATCCCTAGGAACAGAAGGGCGGATATCGTGGGAAATAGCGTGTCTTGCCAGCCCTTCTACCTCACGCCAAGCGCGCAAAACGCTTACCACTGTACGTCTACGCCAGTTGGTAATCCCCATATTCGGCAAAAAATCATTCTCTTCTTTCATAATGGTCATATAGCCTTAATACTTGCACTATTTCAAGTGTTGTTATATGCGTTTACTCGCATTTACATAAAAATCTGGAGAAAATAAGATGTCACAAAAAATTAAAAAAGTAGTTCTAGCTTATTCCGGCGGGTTGGATACCTCCATTATCCTACGCTGGTTACAAGATACTTATGGCTGCGAAGTGGTGACATTTACCGCCGACCTTGGTCAAGGCGAAGAAGTAGAGCCAGCCCGCAAAAAAGCTGAGATGATGGGCGCTAAAGAGATTTTTATTGAGGACCTGCGTGAAGAATTCGTGCGTGACTATGTATTCCCTATGTTTCGCGCTAATACGGTGTATGAAGGCGTATATTTGCTCGGCACATCTATCGCTCGCCCGTTAATTGCTAAAAAACAGATTGAAAATGCCATCAAAACAGGGGCAGACGCTGTGGCGCATGGTGCAACAGGCAAAGGTAACGACCAAGTACGTTTTGAACTGGGATATTACGCACTAAAACCTGACATTAAAGTAATTGCGCCATGGCGTGAATGGGATTTAACCAGCCGCACCAAGCTACTCGAATATGCAGAAAAACACCAGATACCTATTGCCAAAGACAAGCGCGGCGAAGCTCCCTACTCTACTGACGCTAATTTGCTGCATATTTCCTATGAAGGCAAAGTTTTGGAAAACCCATGGGAAGCGCCGCATGAGGATATGTTTATCCGATCTGTATCACCGGAAAATGCGCCTGATAAAGCCACTTTTATTGAAATAGAATTTGAACGTGGCGATGCGGTGGCGATCAATAGTGTAAAAATGTCCCCCGCAACTTTGCTTACCGAACTTAACAGGCTTGGCGGGGAAAACGGCATTGGCCGCCTTGACCTTGTTGAAAACCGCTATGTTGGTATGAAATCACGCGGAATTTATGAAACTCCGGGTGGCACTATACTTCTTGCTGCCCACCGTGCTATGGAAAGCCTGACATTGGACAGGGGCGCAGGACATCTTAAGGATGAGCTAATGCCACGCTACGCCGAACTTATTTATAACGGCTATTGGTGGAGTCCTGAACGCGAAATGCTACAAGCCCTGATTGATAAGTCACAGGAAAATGTAAGCGGCACTGTACGCCTGAAACTTTATAAAGGCAGTGTGGCAGTTGACGGGCGCAAATCGCCAAAATCCCTATATAGCGAAAAGCATGTGACTTTTGAAGATGATGCCGGCGCATATGACCAGAAAGACGCTGCAGGATTTATTAAATTAAATGCGCTAAGACTGAGGTTGCTGAATCGGATAAAGTAGTTTTTGTGCTTCTTCACTTATTTGTATGAAGAATCTGGATATAAATGATTTATCACGCAGGCAATGGCGCCAGATAACTCATATTCTTGGCAAAGACCTGCCAAATTCCAGAGTTCTTGAAATAAGTGAAGAAGATGTAAAAAATAAATATCTTGCTGATGACGGTGAACATAAAGACGGCAACCCCTTTAAGGTAAATGACTTAAGAGGGTTCAAAGTCCACTGCTGTAATAACACACCGTGTGCTCGCTGGTGGATACAGGATAATGGCGAAGGGTTGATTGGCTATATACAATCACCTACCGAAAATAATGATAAGAATTTTGCTCGCAACCTTCTTTCTAATATGATTGAAGCCTATAAGGAATGTGGCGTTAGCAAGATCAACCTCAAAGCAGGCTATAGGGTCGGTGCATATTTTTGGGCAAAATGCGGTGCTATTCCTACCAAAGAAAGCTGGCATAGGCTGAAAATAGAGATAAGAAAAAAACTGCCGACTGTAATAAACAATGAAACGATTTATAAAAATTCAGCTGCCATCAAGATAGTGGAAGAAGCATTAAAATCTGATGACCCTAGAAAGGTCTGGGCAATATCTGATAGCAATATAGGAAAAGAATTATTACTGAACGAGCATAACAATAAACTGGAAAAAATATCACTACCCAATACCACATGGTTTGGGCAGATTGACTTAGATGATAAGGATTCCTTGAAACGATTAAATGCCTATCTGCACAAGGAAAAATATGTTGATAAGATTGCAAAACAATCCGCAAACCATAAAGGATTCAGCAGGTAAAAATTGTAAATTTATACGAAACTATTGATAACGAAGTGTAGAGCGAAAATAAGAATACTCTAATGCAGTTTTTCGCCATGGATTAACAAATCCAAACCCTCATCTTCAAATTTAGGGTCTATGCGCAGCCCCATGGTTACATCGATAATTTTTATAATTATATAGCTCATGATACTGCAATATATAATAGTAACCGCTACACCTTCACATTGTGCCAAGAACTGGCTAAAACTACCATCAACCCCGCCAATTTCCTTAACCGCAAAAACTCCGGTAAGCAACGCGCCGATGATACCGCCCACCCCATGGACACCAAACACATCCAGCGAATCATCAAAATTATATTTGAATTTTATACGGCAAGCATAAAAACAGCCAATACCAGCCAGAGCACCGATAACAAGCGCGCCACCGACACCAACAAAACCGCAAGCAGGGGTAATAGCAATCAAACCTGAAACCGCACCGGAAATAATGCCGATTACGCTAGGTTTTTTGCTGGTTTTCCATTCAATCATCATCCATGACAACGAACCTGTTGCCGCAGCTATTTGCGTGGTAAGCATGGCCATTGCGGCATTGCCACCGGCACTAATTGCCGAACCGGCGTTAAAGCCAAACCAGCCCACCCATAATAAGGAAGCGCCAATTACGCTGAAAACGATATTATAAGGCTGTGCCATTCTTCTGGAGCGGGCATCAAAACTTTTACGGTTCTGCAACATAATAGCAGCTATCAGACCAGCAATACCGGCATTAATATGGACTACTGTCCCGCCGGCATAATCAAGCGTCACACCAAAGCCAAGCAGCCCCGCATAACCATCAATGCCCAAACCGCCGAGCATTCCTTTTGGCCCCCACACCCAATGCGCTATCGGCACATAAACCAGCGTGAACCAAACTGCAATAAAAACCATAGCGGATGAGAGCTTGATACGCGTTGCTACTGAACCGAAGATAAGGGCACAAGTAATAATCCCAAAGGTCATCTGGAACATCGTAAATACGCTTTCAGGTACTGAATCATGAAGCGTATCTTTACCTATACCGGCAAGAAACAATCTATCAAGACCACCAATCAGACCGTTATTTTCTGTAAAAATCAGCGAATATCCAAAAATCACCCACAACACCGTTACCAAGGTAGCGGATACAAAACTCTGCATAAGCGCGGCAAGAACGCTGTCTTTATGCACCATACCGCCATAAAAAAGGGCAAGCCCCGGCAGGGTCATCATCAGCACGAGCAAGCTAGAAACCAGCATCCACGCCGTATTACCGGAATCAAGGACGAGTGCAGAGGATGCCGCTTCCTGTGCAAAGACAGTGCCGCTAAGCAACATAAAAATAATCGATAAGAAAGCAAGCACACTGGAATTATTTATATTTTTTTTCATAATCTCGGCTCGCAGTAATGAAAAATAACTCTGCGACATAATGGCAAAATTTATGCTGCTATGCAACAATTTTATTTAAGGCTTATTTATTATTATTAATTTATATTTACTTACATAAAAACCTATAATATGGTTGCCTGAATTAAATTATTTAATGTGTATCACACTAACAAGCTAAATTAGGAATAAGAAAATTCAAATATCCTTCAATCAGATGCAGCAAAATCAAGCTACTCAAAAATTTAATTCCCATGCCGAACAAGCTCTAGCTAGAGGCGA
Source organism: Pseudomonadota bacterium (assembly GCA_963205245.1). GTDB lineage: Bacteria > Pseudomonadota > Alphaproteobacteria > Rickettsiales > SXRF01 > SXRF01. The sequence goes on along the minus strand of CAUJIB010000045.1, from coordinate 27,882 downwards.
AGGAATTTATAGCGCGATAATAAGTAATGAAGCTCTTGACAAAATCCTCAAGCTCATTGGGCAGACACGGCAGAATACTAAATTTTTTACAGACAGCTCAAACTACAAAACTAGAATTGATGAGAGCGGCATTGGCGACGTAGTGACGTTTGCAAATAACAAAGCAAGTATTGAAAAAGACCAGATAACCACCGAAGAAGTAAAACCAAACGGCAAACCTACTACCCATAACGTATATGCCACTAAAAGCACTCTGGAAAAACTTGGCGCTGTAAAAGTTTTAGATAATCATATCCAAATTGGCGGAGATAGCGGCCCAAGATTCATGGCATTGGTATTATAGGCTATCCGTTTAACCGTTTAAAGCCGTTTTCTAAATCCTCTATAAGATCATCCACATTTTCTAAACCGATATGTATACGCAAAACATATCCCTCACGTTCCCATTTAGTAGCAACACGGATTTTCTGCGGTTTACATGGTATAATAAGGCTTTCAAAACCACCCCAGCTAAAGCCCATACCGAAATGTTCTAGCCCGTCAAGCATTGCCGCCAGCGCATCCCGTGAAAAACCTTTTTTAAGAACAATGCTAAATAAGCTGGAAGCGCCTGTAAAATCACGCTTCCATAACTCATGCCCAGCCGCACCCAGCAAAGCCGGATACAGAACCTCTGCCACTTCCGGTCTTTTCGCCAGCCAGCCAGCCACATGCATGGCATTTTTATAATGCTGGTTAATGCGTACAGAAAGAGTCCTGAGCCCGCGCAACACGAGGTAGCAGTTATCACCGCTTGGATTTGCTCCAATATTGCGGAAGGTTTGTAATACCCGTTTATAATTATTTTCATCACGGCAGGAAATAGAACCCATCACCAAATCAGAATGCCCATTCATATATTTGGTAACAGAATGGATGGAAACATCCATACCCAGCTCAAAAGGGCTCATAAATAAAGGGGTTGCCCAAGTATTATCGCCTATTACCACGATTTTATGTTCATGAGCCACTTTACAGATCGCTGGTATATCCTGCACCTCAAAGGTAAGCGATCCTGGGCTTTCTGTATAAATTACACGGGTGTTAGGGCGGATTAAATCGGCAATTCCAGCACCGATGCAAGGGTCATAATAAGTGGTTTCCACACCAAAACGCTTTAATTCAATATCACAAAAATTGCGGGTCGGGTAATATACATTATCCACCATCAAAAGATGGTCACCGGCTTTGAGGAAACTCATCAAAGAAACAACAATCGCCGAAAGACCGGAGGAAGTGATAACCGAATGTTCCGCACCTTCCAGACCAGCTATTGCCCGTTCAAGGGCTTCGGTGCTTGGTGTGCCGCTGCGCGCATAAGAAGGACGCGAATATTCACCGCGTTCTGCCATCTCAAAAGTAGAAAGATCTGGAAATAATATGGTAGAAGCACGGTAAACTGGGGTGTTTACTACACCGCTATGTTCATCAGGAGTACGCCCAACTTCGGCAAGCAATGTTTCTTTTTGCATTTTGTTTACTCGTATTATGTGGATGTTAGGTGAGGTAAAGCGCAAGGAATACTACATTCCCACGCAAATGCAACAACAACAAGTTGCAACTCAAAGATAAAAATATTACAAAGCGTGTTATCAAACAAACCAAAGGTTAATATTAAAAATGTCACAAGAAACGAAAAATAAAAAATACTATCCGGAAGTTAACCCAAACCCTGATTTCCCTAAAATAGAGCAGGAAATACTTAAGTTTTGGGAAAAAGACGGAACATTCAAAAAATCAGTGGAAAAGCATGCTGATAATGAATTTGTTTTTTATGATGGCCCGCCCTTTGCCAATGGCCTGCCGCATTACGGGCATTTGCTTACCGGCTTCGTGAAAGACGTGTTCGCCCGCTACCAAACCATGCATGGCAAAAAGGTGGAGCGCCGCTTTGGCTGGGATTGCCACGGCCTGCCAGCCGAAATGGGCAGCGAGAAAGAACTGGGAATATCAGGAAGGCTGGCGATTGCCGATTTTGGTATTGATAAATTCAATGATCATTGCCGCGAAAACGTGATGAAATATGCCGGCGAATGGGAGGATTATGTTACCCGCCAAGCCCGCTGGGTGGATTTCAAGAATGACTATAAAACCATGGATATTAATTTCATGGAGTCGGTTCTTTGGGCATTTAAGCAGCTTTACGATAAGGGGCTAATTTTTGAAGCCTACCGCGTAATGCCTTACTCATGGGCAGCGGAAACCCCGCTTTCCAACTTTGAAACCAAGCTGGATAACAGTTACCGTGAACGCGAGGATAAGGCGATAACCGTGGCGTTTGAGCTGAATACTCCTCCGAAAGGTCTACCTGAGCAGTTACGAGGAGAAGGACATACAATAACTGATAAATTTTATGTTCTTGCGTGGACTACTACTCCTTGGACATTACCTTCAAATTTAGCTTTGGCTGTAAATAAGGATATTGTTTACGAACCAGTAATAGTGCAGCAAGATACCCCGATTTTCAAAAAAGGAGATTGTGTAATTTTAGCAAATTCAAAATTTGGCTATTATTATAAAGAGCTAGGAATTGAAGGCAAATCAGATGGGATGTTAAACCCAAATGTAAAAGCAATAAAAGGTTCCGCCCTTTTAGGTCTCTCATACCATCCCCTCTTCCCATATTTTGCCAGCAACAAACATTCTTTCAAAATCCTAGATGGTTCGTCATTCGTAACTGATGGTGACGGTACTGGTATCGTGCATATGGCACCTGCTTTTGGTGAGGACGACCAGAAATGCTGCGAGGCGAATGGGATAGAACTGGTCTGCCCTGTGGACGGACAAGGAAAATTTACCGATGAGATTTATGACCTGCCCGATTTATCCCTAAAAAGGCTAAACGTAATCGCGGAAAATGTTGCGCAATTCAAATTCGGTGAAGCGAATGAACGCATCATCACTTGGCTAAAAAATCAGGGCAAGCTGATTAAACAGGAACAGATAAAACACAACTACCCGCATTGCTGGCGCACTGACCAACCGCTGATTTACCGCGCTATGCCAAGCTGGTATGTGGAGGTTACCAAATTCCGTGACCGCGCGGCTGAACTCAACCAGCAAATTAACTGGATACCCGAACATATCCGCGACGGGCAGATGGGGCATATGCTGAAAACCGCGCCTGACTGGAGCATCTCGCGCAACCGTTTCTGGGGAACGCCGATCCCTGTTTGGCGCAGCAAAAGCGGCAAATTGATTGTTATAGGCAGCATCAAAGAGCTGGAAGAATTAAGCGGCAAAACAGTAAAAGACCTCCACCGCCCTTATATTGACGAGATTACTATCACTAAAGATGGTGAGCTTTATACCCGCGTGGAAGATGTGTTTGACTGCTGGTTTGAATCAGGCTCTATGCCATTTGCACAAGTGCATTATCCGTTTGAGAATAAAGACTGGTTTGAACAGCATTTCCCTGCTGATTTCATCACCGAATATGTAGGGCAAACCCGCGGCTGGTTTAACACCCTGATTATGCTTTCTACTGCGCTTTTTGACAAAATTCCGTTCAAAAACTGTATCTGTCATGGTGTGGTGCTGGATGCGGAAACTGGCTTGAAATATTCCAAACGCCTGAAAAACTATAAAGACCCGCTTGAAGTTATCAACCAATTCGGGGCGGATGCGCTGCGCTGGCTAATGATCGCTTCACCCGTGATGCGTGGGCAAGATCTGATGGTAGATCCGGAAGGAAAATTCATCCGTGACGTGGTGCGTCTCGCCATCAAACCGATCTGGAACGCATATAACTTCTTCACGCTCTATGCCAATGCGGATGGGGTTCAGGCAAAAATCACCACTGGTTCTACTGACGTTATGGATAGATATATTCTCGCTAAATGTAACGGTGCGGTTTCGGATATAGAAAAAGCCTTGAACGCTTACGACACACCAACTGCCTGTGAAGCGGTTTTACAATTCTTTGATGCGCTAAATAACTGGTATATCCGCCGTAATAAAGAGCGTTTCTGGAAGTCCGAGCATGATGCAGATAAACAAGCAGCTTACGACACGCTTTACACAGTGCTAACCACTATGTGCAGCGCTGTTTCCCCTCTCCTGCCCCTTACCTGCGAGGAAATTTATGAAGGGCTTACCGGCAATGAAAGTGTTCATCTTGCCACTTTCCCGTCATTGCGAGGCAAACCCGAAGCAATCCAGACTGGATCACCACGCAGCGATGCTACTCGCGATGACGAATTAATTGCACAAATGGATCGCGTTAGAGATATTTGCAATGCAACCCTTTCCGTTAGAAGCAAAAGCAATATTAGAATCCGCCAACCTCTTAGCAATCTAGATATAATAATTGAACATCAAGACTTACAACCTCTGTTTGACAACAAAGATTTTATGTCTATGCACAGAATTATTGAAGACGAAGTTAATGTGAAATCTTTAATGTTTAGCAGTGATCGTAATGAAATAGCAAAATATGCCATCCTTAAACTCTCCATCAACTCCGCTGTCCTTGGCAAACGATTGCCTGCACAAATGAAGCAGATTTTACCCGCTTCTAAAAAAGGTGAATGGAAAAAACTGGAAAGTGGGGAAGTAGAAATTTGCGGTGAGGTTTTATTGCCTAGTGAATATAACTTACAGCTTGAACCAAAGCCTGAATATAAAGACAGGGCACAGGCACTTTCTACCAATGATGCGCTAGTAATTCTGGATACTACTATAACTCCTGAACTGGAAGCAGAAGGCATCGCCCGCGACGTGGTGCGGATGATCCAGCAAGCGCGCAAGGATGCTAATCTCAATGTTTCTGACAAAATCAATTTATATCTGGGGGCGGATGCAAAAGTTATCGCTGCAATTCAGGTTCACCAAGCTTATATTATGGAGCAAACTCTAACCAAAGAGTCACTTAAAACCGCACCTGAAAAGCCAGTTTACATGGTAGAAAATGAGCTTGATAATAATAAAATCACAATTTCGTTCTCAGTAGCGAATTAGGAGGACAAAAATGCCAAAACATAAATTAAAAACGTCTGAATTACAGGCAAACAATATGGTGCTTGGACAACTTATTACCAATGCCGTTCTAGATGAAACGATCCTGCAAATGCTTGTAGATATTAAGCGTGAGGATTTTGTACCGCCTTCTATGTACAACTGCGCCTATATTGATAATGACATAGAAATTGGTGATGGAAGAACCATGCTTGCCCCACTTACTTTTGCTAGGCTTTTACAACTAGCAGAAATTGAGCCTTCCTGCCGAGCACTTATTATCGGTGGCGGTAATGGCTATGCAGCAGCTGTTTTTTCCGAACTGGTTGGACATGTGGTTGCCGTTGACAGTAATAGTGAGCTTATAGCTAGGGCAATGGAACATTCCACACGCTTAGGCTTAAAGGACGTAGACATACAGCAGGTTAAAAATATGGCAGAAGGCTATGCGCTGTCTGCTCCGTACGACATTATTTTTATAAATGGTGCAATTGAGCAACTACCACATTCTTTAATTTCCCAGCTATCTATAGGCGGAAGGTTAGTTGCGATACGCAATACCAACAGAACTACAGGTAAGGGAATTGTTGTAAAAAACATAGACGGTCAGACCAGCGTAAGGGAATATTTTGACGCTTCTACAAAAATTTTAGAGGGCTTTGAGAAGAAGGAGCAATTCATATTTTAATTGCTTGTCGGAAAGCGCAAAAAATATTATACATAATTACCAATTTAACTTATTTGAAAATATACATGAAATTAAATAATAGTTTATTATATATCACGGTATGTACGAGCTGTCTGTTATTTATGCAGACAAATGCTTTTGCCGCTTCTGCAAAAGATTCTACTAAGAATACACAAACATCAGCTACAGATAAAAATCTTAAAAATAAAAACACTGCTACTAACGCAGCCGTCGCCTCAACTGATAAAAGCAAGGTCAGCGATAAAAAAGAAAAAACAAATGATGCTCTTACTGCGGTTTCCTCTGCAAGTAATGAAGAAACCAGCGATTCGCAATTAAAATCAGCTCTTGAATATGTTTATCAAAACCACCCTCAAATCAAAGCTAAGCGCGAAGCATTAAAAGCCGTTGACGAAAGCGTAGCGCAGGCTATATCAGGCTTCCGTCCTGACATAGCCGCGCATTTAAGCAGAGGTAGAGAAAGAAATGCTGACGCTAACCAGACTTGGAATTATGATGATAGCAGATCTAAAGATCTAACTGTTACCCAGCCCATATTCAGCGGTGGCGGCACTATAGCAAGTTTTATGACTGCGAAGGAAAGGGTAAAGGCAGCAAGGGCTGATCTTTCTGCCACTGAACAACAAGTACTATTTAATGCCGTACTAGCTTATACAGATGTGGTAGAAAAACAGTCTGTGTTAGAACTAAACCAAAAAAATGTTGATGTATTAAAAAAACAATTAGATGCAACCAATGCCCGCTTCAAAGTCGGCGAGCTTACAGTTACTGATGTTTCTCAATCCACTGCCCGCCTTGCTAGGGCACAATCTGACGAACGTCAGGCTCTTGGTGATTTAGATGTGGCAAGAGCTACATTCAAACGTGCAATTGGGTATGATGTTGACGGAAAGGCTGTTATGCCGCCTGTCCCTGCTGGGATACCTGCTAATTTTGCAGAAGCTAAAGAAATAGCACAGAGTAACAATCCTATTTTAGAAGCCGCCCGCCGCAATGAGAATGCTGCTGAAAATAATGTTTATGTCAGAGGCGCAACTCTACTTCCCAGTGTAAACCTACAAGGAAGTATGGTACGGGCTGACAGTAGTAGAGCTACAGCTTTGGGTAGCCTTGACAGTGATTCAGTTAAAGTAAATGTCACTATCCCGCTTTATCAATCCGGCGCAGAATGGTCACGCCTGCGTGAAGCAAGAAATCTTGCTCAGCAAGCTAAATTCAATACCATGGATACTAATGAATCAGTAATTGAAAATGTCAATGTTGCATGGGAAGCATATAACACCAGCAAAGCCATTATAGTTTCTAACAAAGCAGCACTAGATGCAGCAGAAACTGCATTAAATGGCGTACGCAAAGAAAATGAATTCGGCGTACGTACCGTACTAGATGTTCTAGACGCAGAGCAGGAAACTTTTTCTACCCGCGTAAATTTAATAAAAGCAGTACGTACAGAAAAATTACAGGCTTACCGCCTACTTGCAGCAATCGGTAAGCTTACTAGCAAAGATCTTAGCCTAAAAACTGAAATAGAAAATCCAAAAGAACATTACAATAATGTAAAATATCAGTTGCTAGGATTATGATAATATATTTAATACTACATGTTTAAGTGTTGGATAATGACTACAACATCTAGTATCGGAGATACGCCATGGAGGCAAAAAAACAAGGTGTAGGTGAAGACGAACTCTCAATGGAAGAGATCCTACAATCTATTCGCCGCATCATATCTGATGATGATGATGATGATAAATCTAAAGGAGAAAATGCTTCTGGTAAAGAAGCTGACCTTGAGAATCCTGTGCCAACTTCTGATATATTAGAATTAACTGATATGATTGCCGATGATGGAACAGTCACCAATATAAAAGAAGCGGCAAATGATTCTGCTGGCAGCATGGATGTGCTGGATAATATTGACGCTGCCCTTGCACCAGCTACTCTGCCACCTACACCAGCACCTACTCCACAACCTGTTGCTGAGATACCGGAGAAAATTCCTGTGCCTAAACCTGCCCCACAACCGATAAAATCAGAAGAAATATCCAATGATGAACTGGATAGACTTCTTTCTCAAGCAGCTGAGAGCGCAACTTTATCTTCCCTAGCAAAAATTCCACAGCCAGAAATAAAAAAGCACATAAGCACAGAATCACCTTATTTCCGATCTGGTGAAACAGTAGAAGATTTGGTTGAGAATTTACTACGTCCAATGCTTAAAGAATGGCTGGATACAAACCTTCCTAATATAGTAGAAAATATTGTAGAACGTGAAGTTACGCGCCTTACCCGCCGCTAGAATTTCTAATAAACATACGCATTTTTTCTTGCTCCAAGACTTGCAAAGTCTATGGACAATATTTTTATTATCTTTAGAATTGCCGGTCATATATCAGCAGCTTTATAATAACAAATAATAACAAAAAAAACGGAACTATAAAATATGACTAAAACCTATGGGAAATCACGCCTACCCAGCCGCCATGTAACCGAAGGGCCAGAACGCGCACCACACCGCTCATATCTATATGCGATGGGCATAACCGAAGCAGGCATCCACGCGCCGCTTATTGGCGTTGCTACCACATGGAATGAAGCGGCACCATGTAACATTACCCTTGCCCGCCAAGCCCAAGTGGTAAAAAAAGGTGTAGCGGCAGCAGGCGGAACACCGCGCGAATTTACTACCATTACGGTAACTGATGGCATCGCCATGGGGCATCAGGGCATGAAATCTTCTCTTGTATCGCGCGAGGTAATTGCTGATTCGGTTGAACTTACCATGCGCGGACATTCTTATGATGCTATTGTCGGCCTTGCCGGCTGCGACAAGTCTTTACCCGGCCTTATGATGGCGATGGTGAGGCTTAATGTTCCCAGCGTATTTATTTATGGCGGGTCAATCCTTCCGGGAAAATTCAAAGGCAAACAAGTAACGGTGGTGGATGTTTTTGAAGGCGTTGGCAAATACAGTGCCGGCAATATGAGTGAAGAAGATTTGCATGAGCTGGAGCAATCCGCCTGCCCTTCTGCCGGTAGCTGCGGTGGTCAGTTTACCGCTAACACCATGGCCTGCGTTAGTGAAGCGATTGGCCTTGCCCTGCCTAACTCAGCTGGCGCACCTGCCCCTTATGAATCACGTGATGCTTTTTGTTTTGAATCCGGTCGCGCAGTAATGGAACTGCTTAGAAATAAAATCCGTCCGCGTGATATTGTAACACGCAAATCTCTGGAAAATGCAGCGGCAGTGGTTGCTGCCACTGGTGGTTCTACCAATGCCGCTTTACACCTGCCTGCTATAGCTAATGAATGCGGGATTGATTTTGACATTCACGCTGTAGGTGAAGTATTTAAACGCACCCCATACCTCGCCGATTTAATGCCGGGCGGACAATACTCTGCAAAAGATTTATATGAAGTTGGCGGGGTACAGATTGTGCTTAAAACCTTACTGGAAGGCGGCTATCTGCATGGTGACTGCCTGACAGTTACCGGAAAAACTCTGGCTGAAAACCTAGTCAATGTAAAATTCCCTAACGGGCAAGATGTGGTATTCCCACATAACAAACCATTGCGAAACGAAGGTGGCGTAGTGGTACTACGCGGCAATCTTGCACCTGAAGGTGCAATCGTAAAAGTCGCTGGTATGAAAAATTTAGTATTCAAAGGCACAGCCCTTTGTTTTGATTGTGAAGAAGATGCTTTCGCCGCAGTCGAAGGACGCAAATATAAAGAAGGCGATGTTATCGTAATCCGCTATGAAGGACCGCGCGGCGGTCCCGGTATGCGCGAAATGCTTTCTACCACCGCTGCCCTGTACGGACAAGGTATGGGTGATAAAGTAGCCCTTATAACTGACGGTCGCTTTTCTGGAGGTACTCGCGGTTTCTGCATCGGGCATGTTGGCCCTGAAGCGGCTTTAGGCGGGGTAATCGGACTACTTAAAAATGGCGATGTTATTACTATTGACGCTATCAATTCTACCATCAATGTAGATCTAAGCGATGAAGAAATAGCGGGGCGCAAAGCACAATGGAAACCCCGCAAAAATGATTACGGCTCTGGGGCATTATGGAAATACGCACAAATCGTAGGATCTGCCGAAAAAGGAGCGGTAACACATCTGGGAGGAAGCGCGGAATCACATGTTTACGCGGATATTTAATTTAATATTACTGGCAGGAATTAGCTTTTTTCTAATTTATAGTGCTTCTGCCATGGAAGAAGAATCAAGCGCAAGGGATTCATTCGAGCGCATCAATAGCTGCGTGCAGAAAGGCGATTCTAAAAATTGCCGTGATTTATTTACCGCAAGCTCTATTTCACTTTATGACCGCTTTATGTCTTACGGGATAATTAGCTGCCTGCCAAAAGATTCGGAATATGTTTCCAAGCAAAATTCTGGGCAGCATGTCATGATCCGCGCCAGTGTCACTGATTTAGGCAAGCCAAGGTTTATGCGCCTGTTCTTTGTAGAAGAAGAAGGAATATGGAAGCTGGATATTCCGGAATCATTACAAACTGCAATGGGTAAAAACTGGCCGCAGCAAATAGAGCTTACCGAAAAAATATATCTTGTTATGCGCGAGCAATTCGGATCAAAGCTGGATTGTACAACTATCCGTAATTTAGTGAATGTAAAAAAATAATCCTACATGCAAATTCCTGACAATAACTGCCAACTCTGCACACGCCTATACGATTTCCGCGCAAGCAACAGGAATTCATATCCACATTTTTTCAACTGCCCCGTTCCATCTTTTGGCAGCATCAACTCTGCATTTCTGGTGGTTGGGCTTGCTCCTGGACTTAAGGGTGCTAATCAGACAGGAAGACCTTTTACGGGAGATTATGCCGGAATTATATTATATAAATCATTAAAAAAATATGGTTTTGCCAAAGGAAATTATGAACAGCGTGCCGATGATGGTTTTGAACTGGTAAATTGCCGTGTTACTAATGCTGTGCGCTGTGTGCCACCAGAAAACAAACCAGAAAATTATGAAATAAATCAATGCAACAATTTTTTACAACCTGAAATCAAGGAAATGAAAAATTTAAGGATAATCCTTTCTTTGGGCGTGGTTTCACATAATGCCGTGCTTAAAGCCTTTGGGCATAAACTATCTTTTGCCAAGTTCAAGCATGGGGCAAAACATCAATTAAGCAGACAAATAACGCTGATAGACAGTTATCACTCTTCCCGTTATAATATAAGCACAAAGCTATTATCAGCAGAAATGTTTGATGAAATAATAGCCGAGGTTAACAACCATCTAAAATAATAATAGAGTTAGAAAGAGCATATTTTGGACGAAACCAGACAAATCACTATTCATTCTCAAGAGAACTATGAAGGAATGCGTAAGGCCGGTCGCCTTGCCGCCGAAGTTCTGGACATGATAGCAGAACACGTAAAACCAAATATCACCACTCAGGAACTGAATGATATCTGCCATGATATGATCGTAAGATCCGGCGCAATTCCTGCACCGCTTAATTATCGCGGCTTCCCGCGCTCTATCTGCACTTCAGTGAACCATGTTGTATGCCACGGAATTCCCAGCGGTTTGAAACTGAAAGACGGCGATATAGTAAATATTGACGTAACGGTAATTGTCGATGGCTGGCATGGCGATACCAGCCGTATGTATTGGGCCGGCAATCCGCCTATTAAAGCTAAACGCCTGACGCAGGTCACTTATGATGCAATGATGCTGGGCATAGAACAGGTAAAAGCCGGAGCGCGGGTTAGCGATATTGGGCTTGCCATTCAGGATTATGCCGAAAAATATGGTTACTCGGTAGTGCGTGATTATTGCGGGCATGGTATTGGCAAGATTTTCCACACTGCGCCCAGCGTGCTGCATTACTATGAAGAAGGACATTCACCAGTTCTACAGGAAGGTATGTTTTTTACCGTTGAACCAATGATTAACATCGGCGGCTATGCCACCATACTTAATAAGCATGATGGCTGGACAGTAACTACCCGTGATAAATCTTTATCTGCCCAATTTGAGCATACGATAGGGGTTACAAAGAATGGCTATGAGATTTTCACATCTTCACCTAATGGATTGAATTTCCCACCTTATTGATAGGATAAATCATTATTTAGATTTTTCTTTATTTCTAATAATTTTACGCTATTATGTTAATAAATTTTAATTTATTAGAAAAAATATTTATGTCATCCCAAAATCAAAAAAGCTCAGTTCAAGCCGTTGCAGCAAATAATAATGTTAACCTTGTGTATACGGAATTAGTACCTGACCAGACCGTGAGAGTAAAACGTAGCGTATTCAAAAAAACGCCAAAACTGCCAGAAGCCGCAGAGAATTTTTCTTTTACCGATGATTCCGGTAATAAATATAATATTGTTTATCTGCGGGCAAAAAGTGCAAAAAATACTTACATTCCTGACAAAGATGTTCTGGTGGTATTTGATCCAGTTTACCGGCTGGTTGGAGCGATAACCGGAACTAGAGACAGTGGAAGTTTTTATGAAAAACCTCCACAAGATAGCTATGGAATTCTTTATTTTAAGCCGGAAAAAATTGTAGACATGTCAGGAACTGCTTATAGAAACTCCAAAACACCTGATAAAATAGGACTGGTTGTAAGCAGCACCGCCAAAATCCATGGAATCAGAGCTGACGGTAGCGAAGGAATGAATAATCTTCTAAATGCGATAAATGCAAAAAACAATGAAGAATTAACGCGACAAAATAAAATACAAATTACCAATATAAAAATACCGGATTCTGCGATAAACAAAAAGTTATGCCAAGATTGCCATGATACTATAGAGACAATTTCTCCTAAAATAATTCCTTATAACCCAGCTAGTAACAATAAAGTCCATTCTGACAAAAGTATGTAATTCAGTATTTTATGAAGATAAGAGGATAATTGAAATATTTTTTGCAGTTGTCATAAAATCTTAACACTTTTCCAAAAATGAATATGCTAACATCTGGATATAGTTATAATAAATATACTAATTAACTACTGGAGAATTAGCATGCCATTACCACAAGGTTTCAAAATAGTTGAAGGAAATGATAAATATTTTGAAGTTCCTGACCAATACGGGCAAATGAAAATGTTCCCCTTCAACTCCGATAAAAACGGGGTTTCGACTGTTACCATAAGCGGCTCTGGGTTAAATAAATGGGGATTTGATGAAAAGGCTTACCCAAAAACTGAAGGTACGGAGTTAGTTGGAGTAGCTGTTTTTAAAGATAAGCAATTAATTGGTGTTACAGTTGGCGAAGTTTCTAAAAACGGTAATTCAAAAACCGTTACATTAAATCATATAGTGCATAACGATGGTTCTGTAGAAGAAATAAAAGGAAATAAGCCACCGCTTAAACTAACCGGCGAAAAGAATTTTTCCCTTTATCCTGAGGGAAGAAATGAAGTTGTTGCAGTTACGAACGACTATACAATGGCTCGCCATATTCAAAATGCAAAAAAAGAATATGTTGAACCTAAAAAACAAAATTTTGCAAGTGGTGATATACCCGCTCCTCAGCAAACTCCTAAATCTACTAGTAATCAAAATGCTGGAAAAGAAAGATAAAAACCTTTAGTTCCACTAAAAATATTTTATGCTATAGTGCCTGATATGTTAAAGCATTGTAGGCACTATTTTTATAAATGACCAGTGAAACAACCTTAGAAAATCCCATAGAGAAAAAGGAAGTAAAGCCCCATTATACTGGGCATAGGAAGCGTTTGCGAGAACGCTTCTTGTCAAGCGATCCTGCCACACTTGCTGATTATGAAATGCTGGAGTTAATACTATTTCCTGCCAAACCTATGGGCGATGTTAAACCGCTGGCAAAATCCCTGCTTTCAACATTCGGCAGTTTTGCCAAGGTTTTGAATGCAAATCCTGTTGAATTACTACGGGTTGAGGGGGTAAATGAGGCAGCTCTGGTAGCTATAAAAGTAACCCGCCATGCCGCTGAAAGACTGCTTAAAGAAGAAATCACTGCCCGCCCCATAGTAAAAAGCTGGACACAGCTACTGGATTATCTGCGAATCAATATAGGCCATAACCAGAATGAAGTTTTCCATATATTATTCCTCAATAATAAGTTAGAATTAATAGCAGATGAACAGCAGCAAAAAGGCACTGTCAACCATACGCCGATTTACCCACGTGAAGTGGTAAAAAGGGCTTTGGAACTGGGAGCAACCAGTATTATTCTGGTACATAACCATCCCAGCGGTGATGTAACACCTAGCAGGGATGATATAGAGGTAACTAAATTTATAATAAGTGCGGCTAAACCTCTGGGGATAGCTGTACATGACCATGTAATAATTGGTAGGCGTGAATATTTTTCCTTTAAGGCAAAGGGGATCATATGACAACATGTTGGGGTATAACTGACGGCAGCGCAGGAATGGTAGCGCAGGTTAGCTCTCTGTCTGCTGCCATGAGTCTTGTACCGGAGATGAAAATTATCTCTCTGAAAAAGCCATGGGCATTACTGCCGAATATTTGTTATGACAGCCCGCTAAAATCCTGCATTCTGCCTTATGCTTTATGTGAGCCAGAAAATATTACAGCATCCTGCCCTGATATGGTCATAAGCTGCGGGCGTAAAGCTGCGCTGGTTGCACTGGCACTTAAAAAAAAGCATTCAGGAATAAAAGCTATACATATCCAAGACCCGCAGCTATCCCCCCAATATTTTGATGTGGTGGTGGCAATGGAACATGATAAAGTAAAAGGCAATAATGTGATAAAAACTTTATTTGCCCTGCATAGCATCACCCCTGAGGCACTGGCGACCGCAAAAGAAAAATTTGCTCCGCGTTTTTTAGCTTATCCGCAGCCGCATATCGCAGTTTTGCTAGGTGGCTCAACCAATAAATACACACTTACCAAAGAACACATGGAAAATGTGATTGTGGATTTGCAGGAGTGGCTGGCAGGAACAAAAGGCTCGCTGCTTATCACCTCTTCACGACGGACAGGGGCAGAAAATCTTGCAGATTTGCAGCAGGCTTTTGCTGGGAATAAAAATGTCTATATTTATGATGGCAAAGAGGAAAACCCTTATATGGGGATGCTGGCTTGCGCTGATGAAATCATCGTTACCAATGATTCAGTGAATATGATGAGTGAAGCCTTTGCCACCGGCAAACCAGTCACAATTTTAGAATTAGAAGGGCATGAAAACACTAAGCCAGCCCGCTTCGCCGAAATGATAAAATCCCACCCACAGATGACAGGCGATGAAATGCAGAAACTGGCGCAGCAGGTAAAGGTGATGATTGGGTTATAAGATGTCATCTCGAATGAGCGCAGCGAATTGAGAGATCTTTTCATTACTAAAAATTTATTGCAAAGATTCCTCTACTACGCTCGGAATGACACTAATATAATTCCCGATCATAAATCGGATGATAATTGCCGTGGTAGAATTCGGGTTTTTCGGTAAGGGACGGCATAGCATATCCGATAGTATCTTTTAGCTTTTGTTCATGACCTGCAAAAATTTTCTGCCAGTTTTCTAGAAAATCCGCGTAGCTCCATCTTTCTTTATTTTCTGCCGAATATGTAATTCCGATACAGCGAGCCGCGCTATCTAGCACTCTCCATAAATCTTCCCTATTTTCCGGCAGGCGGTCATCCCAGAATTCATTGCGCAAAGGTGCTATTAAAAGCCCCTGTGAGAAAGCTGAGCGCAGAAAAGCCGCTTCACGGATCAGGCGGTTTTTCTTGGCAGTTTGCGAGATTTTATCACCGTTATAATAACGCATATTGGTTGACATATCCAGATGGTCAAAATGCCCGCCCATTTCTATTTCATGCCCCTGCGCATCAACCATCATACTGTCAACAGCCAGTCCTTTATTATGCGCGCTTTGCCCCGGAAGAGCGAGTAGTTTTGCTTCAATATCTTCATCAGTTGCAAAATTATACAGCCTGAACGCGCCATCCACTGTACGCAGCCCATCATATAGAACTGTGCGCCAGCCATAAATTTTATATAAATAATCAGCAGCACCAACGACAATAGCTGCGAGGGTTTTATGCATTAAGAACCGAGAATCCCGTTTGTAAGCCAGCCCGAATTTATTTACACGCAGCAAACGCGGAGTTTCAGCATAAGTTTCAGCATCAACTTTTATTATTTTATTTTGCTCATTATATATTAATTCTTCCTGCGCATAAGCAAGGCAAATGATTAGTGAGGGAGTATTAAAAGACTCCATATCAACCAGATCATCTGGTGCAACATCATGGGCATCCGCAACTAAATCGCGCACGAATGTTTGCGAGCGGACACCAATAAAATCTTCCCACGGCCTGCGCATAATCATAATGACAACAGTTCTCTAGTGGCTCTGGTCACATCCTCCTGCCGCATGAGTGACTCACCAACAAGGAAAGCATGTAAACCGCAAGAGCGCATACGTGCAATATCGGCTGGTGTCCCAATCCCACTTTCACAAACGCCAACATATTCTTTCGGAATATATGTGGAAAGTTCCTCGGAGGTGGTAAGGGAAATCTGCATAGTTTTTAAGTTACGGTTATTTATACCTATAATTTTTCCTGTATTATTGGGGTTTATAGTAAGCGCACGCTCAAGCTCTTCCTTATCATGCACTTCAACCAGCACATCCATACCTAATTCACTGGCAATCAATTCCAGTTCACTTGCCTGAGTGTTGCTTAACGCCGCCATGATAAGCAAAATACAGTCCGCCCCCAATGCGCGGGCTTCGGTGACTTGGTATGTATCCAACATAAAATCTTTACGCAGCACAGGCAGCTCTACAGCCTCCAGAGCTTCCACCAAATATCTATCACTACCTTGGAAATAAGGAATATCTGTAAGCACGGAAAGGCAGGCTGCTCCGCCCTCTTCATAGGCTTTAGCAAGGTAAGCCGGATTGAAATCAGGACGGATTAAACCTTTACTGGGTGATGCTTTTTTTATTTCGGCAATAAGGGCCGGCTTATTTTGCCATATCTTTTGCACAAGCGCTTTTTTGAAACCACGCGGAGAAGATTGCAACTGTGCTTTCTCACGCAAAACTGATTCAGGAATTTTGGCTTTGCAGTTTATGATATGCTCACGCTTATCCGCGCAGATTTTGGCTAATATATCGGTCATGGCCTGCGATTACTAACATCCACCAGTTTTTTAAGGATGCTATGGGCTTTGCCAGAATCTATGCCCTCTCTTGCCAGTACTACCCCGTCTTTAAGGTTATCCACCTTGCCTGCAATAAGTAAACCGGCAGCAGCATTATATACAACCGCATTGCGGTAAGGGCTTTCAACTCCTGAAACAGCTTCAATTAAAGCACTAGCATTTTGCTCTGGATTGCCGCCTTTTAAGTTCTCTAATGATGTGCATTCTAACCCCGCATCTTCAGGTGACACTTCAAAATCTGTAATCTCTTCATTTTTTAAGGCACTTACATAAGAAGTTCCTGTCAGTGTCAACTCATCCAGCCCGTCACTGCCATGAACTACCCAAGCGGCCTTTGTACCAAGATTTTTAAGTGATTCAGCCAGCGGCTTTAGCAGTGATTTATTATACACTCCTAGCAACTGAAAATCAGGTTTAGCTGGGTTAGTAAGAGGCCCAAGTATATTAAATATAGTACGCAGACCAAGCTCCTGACGCACTGGTGCTACATGGCGCATAGCAGGGTGGAACTTAGGCGCGAATAAAAAAGCAATACCACATTCTTTCAAGCAAAGTTCTGCTATTTCCGGTTCACAATCAGTTTTTACCCCAAGGATATTAAGTACATCCGCTGATCCTGAGCGTGAGGAAACTGAACGGTTACCGTGCTTAACCACCGGCAGGTCGCAAGCAGCCAGAACAAAAGCAGTGGCGGTAGAAATATTATAAGTTCCCCGCGAATCACCACCTGTGCCGCAAGTATCAATCGCACCGTCTGCGCTATTAAATGGCTTTGCTTTTACCCGCATAGCAATTGCACCGGCACTTATTTCCTCTACTGTTTCCCCTTTAATCCGCAACCCCATTAGTATCGCCGAAATCTGTGCAGGAGTTGCACCGCCATTCATTATAATCTGAAAAATCCTTATCGCCATATCTTGTGGCAGGTTTTTACCATCAGCAAGCAAAGCTAGAGAATGATGCAAAGTATCTTCCATTATATGCCGTCCAGAAAATTCTTGATAAGGGCATGACCGTGTTCAGAGGCAATAGATTCAGGATGGAACTGCACTCCATGGGTATTATGAATTTTATGTTGCAAGCCCATAATCAAACCATCATCAGTATCGGCAGTTATTTCCAGACAATCAGGCAATGATTTTTTCTCTACTATCAGTGAATGATAACGGGTAGCATTAAAGGGACTTGGCAACCCCTTAAACACTCCCTTATCAGCATGATTAACAGGGCTTATTTTCCCGTGCATAGGTTTTGGTGCACGGATAACTAATCCGCCAAAAGCTTCGCCAATTGCCTGCATCCCAAGGCACACACCAAAAATTGGCACATGTCCGGAAGCAGATTTTATAAGTTCCAAACAAATTCCTGATTTTTGCGGTGTTCCAGGTCCTGGGGAAATAACTATTCCATCCGGCTTCCCAGCAAGCAACTCAGGAACAGTTATTACATCATTACGGATAGTTACAACATCTGCTCCCAATTCACCGATATAATGCACGAGGTTGTAGGTAAAGCTGTCATAATTATCTAAAAGTATTATTTTCATACAAATTTTATAGCCTCTTCCGCAGCACGCATAAGGGCGCGTGATTTGTTCAATGCTTCCTGATATTCCTCTTCATTGTTACTCTCTGCCACTATACCACCACCAGCCTGTACATGTAAAACACCATCTTTAATAAGACCTGTACGTAAGGTTATACAGGTATCCATATTGCCGTTTCCTGAAAAATACCCTATACATCCGGCATAAAAGCTACGCGCTTCGGTTTCCAGCTCATCAATTATTTCCATAGCTCGGACTTTAGGCGCACCGCTTACCGTTCCGGCAGGGAATCCTGCAATAAGTGAAGATAGAGCGTCATATTTAGGATCAATTTCACCTACAACATTGGATACGATATGCATAACATGAGAATAATTCTCTATGGACATTCTCTGGGTAGTTTTTACACTGCCTATTTTTGCCACCCGCCCTACGTCATTACGTCCTAGATCCAACAGCATTAAATGTTCGGAAACTTCTTTAGGGTCTGATAATAAATCCGCTGCAAGGATTTCGTCCTCTTGTTTATTACGGCCACGTTTACGGGTTCCTGCTATCGGGCGTATTGTTACTTCACCATCACGAAGGCGTACTAGAATTTCAGGGCTAGAGCCAACCAGAGTATAATTCCCTAAATTCAAGTAGAATAAAAATGGTGATGGATTTAATTGACGCAATGCGCGGTACAGGGCAAACGGCGGCAAAGTGAATTTTGCTGAAAAACGCTGTGAAAGCACCACCTGAAAAATATCACCGGCACGTATATATTCACGGGCTTTTTCCAGCATTTCATCATAGTGCTTACGGTCAGTATTAGAAGTGAAATCATTTACTGAAACTGCTTCATAATTTTTATTATTGACTTGAGGAATTGGCGCAGCAAGCCTCTCTAGAACATAGCGGATACGTTTTTCTGCAGCTTCATAAGCAGCTTTTGCATCTGCACGCTCTGCGTCAGCATAGATACTGGTTATGACAAAAATTTTATCAGTTACCGCATCAAAAATCACCATTATTTTCGGGCGGATGAAACAGCTATCCGGTATCCCGATACTATCTGGTTTTGGTGATGGCAACTTCTCCATCAACCGTACCATATCATACCCCATAGTACCAACCAGACCACAAGACATGGGCGGCAGACCTTCAGGAATTTCTATTTTTGATTCCTCATATAATTTACGCAGTGAATTAAGGCTATCCAGCTTGCATTCTACAAAATCATTTTCTTCCACTGTATCATGAAAACACATCTCAGCTTTATTGCCTTTACAACGCCAGATCAGGTCAGGCATTAAGCCAATTACCGAATAACGCCCGCGTATTTCACCTTTTTCTACTGATTCCAGCAAAAAAGACGGTCGCCCCTCTTCCATCAAACGCAGCATAGCAGAAACTGGAGTATCCAAATCAGCAGGGCAAACAGTCCATACCAACTGCGATTTTCCCTGCTGAAAATTTTGAATAAATTCAGTTTTATCAGGTAATACAATATGATTATTTACCCGCTGCATTCTACCGCTCTTTAGTTTCCATCTGCGCCAAAGCCTCACCATTTATTGATACAGAATATTTCACAGCCAAATCTTTCAAATATTGCTCCATAATTTCATTTTGTGCGTTATTGTTATATTCCACGCCGATATTTGCAATATCAGTTAGGTATTTTGCGTCATTGGCATTTTGTGATACAGATATTATTTCTTTAACCACAACAACCGCATATCCATCCGCATTTTGCTTTTCAAATGCATCTGTCGCAGAACCAACTGGAGTAGAAAACACCTCCTTTGTTATATAGGATGGAAGCTTCTGGCTATCATCCCGCTTTTGCGAAACAGTAAAAACATCCGAAACAGAAAGCGAATATTCTTTAATTGTTTTCTCACGATTTTCTTTAGTCCTGAAACCAACGGAAATTTTTTGCGCAATCTCCGCCAATTGTTTTTGCTTTTCTTGCAATATCCAACCCGCTGTTACTTTGGCTTTTACGTCTGAAAAAGGCTGGCTATGCTCATGATTTATATTTTCTACACGGATAATATAATTATTGCCGTTCTTAGCAGAAATTATAGGGGATTCAGATTTTTCATCAGTTTTGAAAGCTGTATCTAAAAATTTTTCAACCTCCGGCAGTTTTTGCTCTGACTTACCATCTGTACCCAACCCTTGCTTATTAAGGGCGGGCAAGGTCACTATTTTCAGGTTAAATTCCTTAGCAACCTCGTTAAGATTGCTACCTCCAGCAATAGCATCTTCAAGTTTATTTGTAAAATCCGTAAGAATATTTTCGTTTGCCTGTGCTTCTATGTCTTTTTCAAGTTGCTGGCGCACTTCTCCTAACGATAATGTACTGGGAGGAACAATCTCCTGTACATTAAAAATGTGCCACCCAAACGGGGTTTTTATCGGTTCACTAACCGCACCTTTAGACAAAGAAAACACTGTTTCTGCGGCTTCTTCAGGAATATTATTTTTTTCTACCAAACCAAGTATAATAGTTTTTGAATTTAGAATTTTGCTATCTTTACCGATTTGCTCAAATGTTTTGCCAGATTTTATATCTTCTCTTGCCTTTTTTGCCTCTTCTTCACTGGCAAATAGTAATTGTTCAATCTTACGCCGTTCCGGCTTCTTGAATTCCGCAATACGGTCATTATAAGCTTCTTCTATGCGTTTATCCTTATCAGAATTACCAGAATTATGAACAGATTTTTTTGCATCTTCATCCGTAATTTCTACGTAATTTAGGGTGCGGTATTCCGGCACAGTAAATTCTGCTATATGAGTATCGTAATATTCCTTTAATTGTTCTTCACTAGGAACCGCCACATTTTTTATAAGAGATTCAGGTATTGAATAAAGTTCAACATTCCTCTTCTCCAAACGGGAAGCCAGTAAAGTTTCCGGCAGGTTTTTCGGTGTGCTGATAGTTGAGGTTATACCTGATACCAAAATATCTACGACCATATCATTACGCAGTTTCTGTATATAGGACTTTTCTGATATAGAGCTGGAATTCAGCATTTTTTCAAAAACCTGCTTATCAAATTTCCCGTTTTTATTAAAAAAGGCAGGATTTTTGTGAATAGCAGCAACCACATCACCATCACTAACCCGTAAACCTATTTTTCTACCTTCAAGTACCAGCAAATTATTATTTATCATCTGTTGGATAACATAAGAACCAAGCCCCATATTTTTCATTAATTCCGGAGAAAACTGGTTACCTAAGCTCTGCTTTAACCTTTCAGTTTCGTTATACAAACTACGCTGATAGTCTGCAGTAGAAATTTTTATATCACCAACTTCTGCTACTACGCTGTGGCTACCAGTTTTACCTAAAATGTCTTCTATTCCCCAAATACCGAAGGTAAGCACCAATAAAGCCATTAATATTTTTGAACCGATATTGCGGGCATGAGATCTGAATTCTGTAAGCATTTATTTGATACCATTGTTATTAATAAATTTTATTGTTATATGTTACTACACTACACATCTATATTGTAAAAGCTTTTTTGTTCGTTTATTTAGTTACGCAATTTCAAAAACAATTATCTCTGAATTAACATTATGAAAAAAACTATTGTCGCAAACTGGAAAATGTGTGGAACACCTGAAAGCACCAAGCTTTGGGCACAGGAATTTTCTTCTAAATCCGCAAATATTCCCACTAATAACAAAATTGTAGTTTGCCCACCCGCAGGCTTAATAAATTTGCTTAAAAATGCACTTACTGAAAATAAACCAGATTTAGGCGGTCAGGATTGCCATGCCCAACCAGAAGGAGCCTATACTGGTGAAACCAGTGCAGAATTATTAAAATCCTTAGGCTGCGAATATGTAATAGTTGGACATTCCGAGAGACGTACCAACTCTAATGAAACAAGTGAAACGGTAAGGCAAAAAGCTTCACGGGCTATAAAAAGCGGTTTAATCCCCATTATCTGCATTGGAGAAACCAGCAAACAGCGTGAGAATGGAAAAACTTTAGAAATTATAAACCAGCAAATTGAGGAATCCTTGCCGTTTGAAGCAAATTCCAATAATTTTATTCTTGCATATGAACCAGTTTGGGCTATTGGTTCTGGTAAATTACCAACCATGGATGAAATCAAACAAGTTCATAGTGCCATCATAAATAATGTTGCCAGACGTATTGCTATTGATGTTGCAAAAGTTTGCGTGTTATATGGTGGCTCGGTGAAACCGGATAATGCTGGAGAAATACTATCATTACCTGAAGTTTCCGGTGTTCTGGTAGGTGGAGCAAGTTTGAAGGCTGAAGATTTTGTTAAAATAGTTATGAGTTGCAAGTACTGAGTGCCAAGTATAAAAACTTCGCTCACAACTAAGCACTCATTACTCAGTAATAGCTAAGGAGATTTATGTATACGGTTCTATTGGTAGCACACACTATTCTGGTGATATTCTTGATTATTATGGTACTTATTCAACGTAGTGACAGTGATGGCATGGGCAGCCTTGGCGGCGGCGGCAACCAATTTATGACCGGTAGAAGCACAGCTAATTTCATGACACGTACCACAGCTATTTTAGCAGCAGCATTCATGATAACCAGCGTTGCACTTGCAACCATGGCGAGCCGTATTGAATCACGATCAATAGTTGATTCTGTGAACGCAGAAGAATCTGCAAAGACTGAAAATTCAGCTGAGAAAAACAAACAAACTCCTATTGTTCCTACCTCTCCTTCCGCGCCTAAACCTGAGTAAAAATATGACAGCTCGTTTTATATTCATTACTGGCGGTGTAGTTTCTTCTTTGGGTAAAGGTCTTGCTTCGGCTAGCCTTGGCGCTCTCCTACAAGCGCGAGGCTACAAAGTAAGGTTACGTAAACTTGACCCTTATCTCAATGTTGACCCAGGAACAATGAACCCAACCCAACATGGTGAGGTGTTTGTAACTGATGACGGAGCGGAAACTGATCTTGACCTTGGACATTATGAACGTTTTACAGGTGTAAACGCAAGACGCAGTGACTCCGTAACAACTGGGCAGATTTACTCTAACCTGCTTACCAAAGAACGTCGCGGTGATTATCTGGGCGGAACAGTACAAGTTATCCCTCATGTAACTGATTTAATTAAAGAATTTATTCTAGGAGACACTGAGAATGAAGATTTTATTTTATGTGAAATCGGCGGCACAGTCGGCGATATTGAAGGGTTACCGTTTTTAGAGGCTATTCGCCAGCTTGGCTGGGAACTTGGTCGTGAGAGAGTGATGTATATACACTTGACTCTTGTTCCATATATTGCAGCGGCAAAAGAACTTAAAACCAAACCAACCCAGCATAGTGTAAAAGAACTGCGGATGATTGGCATCCAGCCGGATATTCTATTATGTAGGGCAGACCGTGAGATTCCTTTAGCAGAAAGGCGTAAAATTGCGTTATTCTGCAATATCCGTGAAGAATCAGTTATAGCTGGACTGGATGTGAATTCTATTTATGAAGTACCGCGCAATTATAGTGAACAAGGATTTGACAAACAGGTACTTAAAATCTTTGGTATTGCTGATGAAACCAGACCAGATCTAAAAAAATGGGATGAGATACTTGCGCGGGTGCAAAATCCTAGACAAGAGGCGACCATAGCTATTGTTGGCAAATATACCGGTATTGGTGATGCTTATAAATCGCTCTGTGAAGCATTAGACCATGCTGGAATCGCAAACCAAGCAAAAGTAAATATACGCTGGATTGATGCAGCCGGATTTGAAAATAAAAATGTTGAGCAGGAACTTAAAGATGTAGATGCAGTTCTTGTTCCGGGTGGTTTTGGAGAACGGGGAGTAAATGGTAAAATCGCAGCTATAAATTACGCCCGAACCCATAATAAACCATATTTAGGTATCTGTTTTGGAATGCAGCTTGCGGTTATTGAATATGCCCGCAATGTTCTTGGAATAAAAAATGCCGCTTCCACAGAATTCTCTGAATATAAAACTTCTTCTACTGATGATAAAGGTTCTTTAGTAGGTCTAATGACGGAATGGCAGCGCGGCAATGTCATGGAAACAAGGAGCAAAGGCAGTGATCTTGGCGGTACAATGCGCCTTGGTTCTTATGAATGTGATATTATTGCCGGAAGCCTTGCTGAAAAAATCTATGGCGGCAAGCATATTAGCGAACGTCATCGCCATCGCTATGAAGTAAATATCAATTATCGTGAAGATTTCGAAAAAACTGGGATGATCTTTTCTGGTTTATCACCCAAGGGACATTTACCAGAAATAGTAGAACTTAAAAATCACCATTGGTTTGTTGGCGTACAATTCCATCCTGAACTTAAATCCCGTCCGTTTGCACCGCATCCACTTTTTGCCTCTTTTGTTAAGGCTGCGCTTGCAGAAGATGAGAGACAGAAAAAAGCTGCTTAATTACAGCAATGAATAATGTTCCAAAGACAAATAGTAACTCACAAACATTAAAACAAAATGTTGAGGAGCATTTACGTAATTATTTTGCAGCTCACACTGGTGGCCGCCTTCCACCTGCAGGTTTATACTACCGTATCTTACCACTTCTGGAGAAACCACTTATAGAAATGACCCTGAAAGCTACAGATGGAAATCAGCTCAAGGCTGCGGATGTTTTGGGTATTAACCGCAATACTCTGCGAAAAAAAATCAAAGACCTTGGAATAAAAATAATTGAAGATAATAAATAACCTACTGATTATATTATAGTCTGTACAAAGTATAATGATAAATCATTATTAAAAATAACAGATTAGGGTATAATATTTTCTCCGATCCTGTTTGAATAAATATTTTTCAAATATCTTCAAATGGTTGCGTGAAGTTTTACAAAAGGATAAAAAGTATATTTAGTTATAGAAAAACTTTTTCTGCCTGACGTTTACAATGATTTTTTTACCTAATATCCAACACCGTCTCTCCTATGTTAAACCGCTTACTGCATGGTTGCGCTCTAATTTATTGCTAGTTGCCGTATTTTCATTGTGCGTTTCCTTAATTATAACTTACGGAATAATAGATAGAAGCCCAGACAATCTTGAAATAAAACCAAAGCGGATGATGACTCTGCTGACAGTGAATGTAGCCCTTATTGCTTTAATAATAAGTATTATAGCTATGAGGATTTATTGGCTATGGAATACAATAAGATCTGGTGCAACACGATATAAATTACAAAAACGTATAGTGCTTATGTTCAGCTTGGTAACAATCTCACCAGCAATTATTGTATCTATTTTCTCCGCCATATTTTTCAATCTAGGTATTCAGTCATGGTTTAATGAAAGGGTACAACGTACCGTTGAAGAATCACGGGCAGTAGCTGAAGCATACCTTGCCGAACATAAAGAAAATATTCGGGCTGACGCAATAGCAATGGCAGGAGACTTAGAACAGGTTGCAGATTTAGCTGTTTCTAACCCTCAGAGCTTCAACCGTACGGTGGAAACACAATCAGCCCTCAGGGTGCTCACTGAAGCTGTGGTTATTCAAAGAAACCGTATCATTGCACAAGGGCGTTTCAGTTTTGCCTTTGCTTTTGAAACAATACCGCAAGAATTTCTGGAACGCGCAGAAAAAGGTGATGTTGTTATTCTGCCAACTGAAGATGATAAAGTACGAGCCTTAATAAAAATACCGACCATTCCTGATGGATACCTTATAATAAGCAGGCTGGTAGATAGCAAAATTATTGACCATATGCAAAACGCCCAAGGAGCTGTAAGCGAATATGAAAAATTAAAAGACCAGCTTGACCGCCTCCAACTTACTTTTTCTGTTGGCTTTGTTGCTCTGGCTCTGCTTCTTCTTTTGTGTTCAGTATGGTATGGCATGGTGTTTGCAGCGCGCCTTACCAGACCAATCCACTATCTTGTACAAGCCGCAGAAAGAGTACGTGGCGGTGATTTCGGTGCCAGAATTGAAAACGTCATTAATAAAGATGAGTTTGGTACTCTTAGCCTTAGTTTTAACCGGATGACCGAACAATTAGAAGCTCAACGCAGTGAACTTATAGATGCAAACCGTAGACTTGATGAACGCAGGCGCTTTACTGAAACTGTTCTTTCCGGAGTTTCCGCTGGTATTATCGCTCTAAGCCATGATAAAAAGCTTACCCTTTTTAACCGATCCTCATCTTTCATTCTAGAACGTGTTGGAAAAAATCTGGTTGATGGCGAACATATAATATATTTCCTACCAGAAATATCAGAATTGCTAATGCAGGCAGAAAGCAAGCCAGATAATGGTGCTGAGGGAACTATCACTTTAGGTGAAAGTGATAAAACTATAACCCTGCATGTTAGGGTAACCGTAGAACATTTTGGAGATCAGATTGAAGGGTTCATTATTACTTTTGATGATATAACAACACTGGTTTCAGCACAACGCAGTGCGGCATGGGCAGATGTTGCACGTAGGGTAGCGCATGAAATTAAAAACCCGCTCACCCCAATCCAGCTTTCAGCTGAACGCATTAAACGTAAATACCTTAAATTCATCACAGAAGAAGAAGATAATTTTATAAAATATACAGACACAATTACCAAACATGTGGCTGATATAGGGAAAATGGTAGATGAATTTGTTTCTTTTGCTAAAATGCCCAGTACCCGTTTTGCAGAAGAAGATATTATTGAACTAGTAAGAAAATCATTATTCTCTGCCCAGATTGCCTGCCCTAATTATGAATTTCAACTTGATGCACCTGATAAACCTGTATTATTTAATTGCGATGAACGGCAAATTACGCAAGTCATGACTAATCTACTTAAAAATGCGGCGGAAGCTATTGATGAATGTTCACAACGGGATATAAAAGGTCAAATAAAAGTAAGCATTACACAAAATTCTGAGAAAATTGAAATTATTGTTGAGGATAATGGCATTGGTTTTAAGAACGGTGATACGAGTAAAATGTTAGAAGCTTATGTTACAACCAGAAGCAAGGGAACTGGATTGGGTCTTCCTATTGTCAAAAAAATAGTAGAAGATCATAATGGATTGATAAAAATAGAAAATATTGCAAGTGGTGGCGCAAAAGTAGTGCTTTCTTTTTTGCAACAGTGTGATATAAAAGACGCAAATAAGGCTTAGGGTTTTAGGCTTAAGATTACTAAAATTCCTCTAGCCCTAAGCCTCAAGTCATTACGAAGGAATTTTATGACCGCTGACATTCTAATTGTTGATGATGAAAAAGACATTAGGGAACTGGTTTCCGATATTTTGAAAGATGCAAAATATAATACCCGTACCGCACATAACAGTGATTCTGCATTTAAGGCTCTAGCAGAGCGTGTACCATCTGTTTTAATTCTTGATATATGGCTACAGGGCAGCGAGCTTGATGGTTTGGGAATTTTAGAGTTAGTTAAGAAAAAATATCCACACATACCGGTTATCATGATAAGTGGACATGGTAATATAGAAACTGC
>CAUJIB010000044.1 GCA_963205245.1 Pseudomonadota bacterium | reverse complement strand
CAATTTGTCTAGAATATCTAGGCCATCACGCAGATTAGCAATATTATGTATGTTGTTTTTTGTGTTTTTGGTATTTTTCAGTGAGTCAATATAAAGGAATTTAGGGCGTTCATTATATATACACATATTCATTAACATAATAGCATGACCGGTTTTAGATAGCAGACTGATAGCTTCATTATATTCTTTCTCCCGAGCTTCCCGCCATTTAGGGTTATCGTGATCAGTCAATTTATCCTGATTTAATGGCTGTAGCAAATTAATCGCCCGTACATTTGGTACACCATGACATAGAGTGTATAGCCAGCGCAGGTGTATTCCGCACCAATGTTGTTTTTCTGTTATAATACCGCGTTCCAAACATAAATCCAACGCTTCAGTGGTTACTCCAAGCGCACGTTTCATAACAGTTTCCGGTGTTCCTGTATCGGTGGAAGGGCGAGTATTTTTAGGGCGGCCGCGACTGCGTGCGTTAGAAAAAGTAAGTATTGCCATGCTGTTTCCTATGATTCTAATTTTGTTGTAATAATGTTATTATTTGGGCTGGTTGCGCGGGAATATTTGAAGATTGCAGTTTTTGATTTTTTTGTTTTTCACGGTGCTTTTTCCTCTCCTGATAGCGTTTTCCAGTGCCTGCTTCTGCCCTCCATGGAGTTGGAGAAGTTATGGTTTTTTTAGCTTTACGCCTTACATAATCTGGGTTAAGTCCGGCATACAGGCATACATCAATGAAATCTTTGCTGTTATCGCTGAGCCAGCGTATTGCTTCGTGTTTTTGATATTTTGACTCTGCTTTCTTACATTTGCTGAGTGCGTCCATCATTGCTTGGGTAATAACTGCTACCCACATTGAATTTTCACCACGTGCGCTATTATGCGCTTCTTCCAGCCACATAACTGATGAGGTGTTCTTGCGCTTTTTTGTACTATTTGATGGGGTAGGATTTTGCTGGTGCTTTTTTATGATTGAGGGGGTATGAGCGGAAGAAATAATTACTAAATCAAAATCTTTTTTCATAGGAATGCTCAACTTATAGTAGTTAATAAAATAAAAATTGCTAATTAAAATATATTAAAATTTAACTTTTGCAATAAAAAACTGGATATATCCTAGATTTTTTGTCATGCCGAGCAAGCGCAATGAAAGTGAGGTATCTTTGCATTATTTATATTGCCAAGATCCTTCGGCTGCGCTCGGGATGACTATTCTCACAATGGAGAGCAAATAATGGTTCAGGAAGAGGAAAAATTATAAGTAAAACAGACTGGAAAATCAGGCTATAATACCTTCATGTGTATCTGATATTATTTCTTCCATCGGGTTTACAGGGAAATCTTTATTTGTTTGGAAGATAAGGTTTCCTTTATAGCCGGTCAGTTCGCCCATACTATTATAAATATCTACAATATCTTTTTGGATATTTGGTGTTAGTTCATGATGTGAACGTATAATTAAATCAAACTGTATATTTTCTATATTGCTGCTGTTGCGACGCACGAAGCCGTCCATCTGCATTTCACCTAGTTGTGATAAATCCATTTCAAGAACAAAACGCGTATCTTCTTCATTTGTTGTTTTGCCATCATTTTCTTTTTGTTTGCGGTCGCGTTTTACAAATAGCCTTACCTGTTGTAATTCGCCTTCAACTGCTATTGGGAAAAATAGTGATTGCCATTGGTGTGCTGCTGGCTCCGTAAATTGGCGTGAAATACTTAAAAATTCACCTTCGGCTTTTTTTAGCAAAGTTTCATGGCCATTATTTTCTAACCAGCGTGCATTTCCTCGTCCCAACCATTCCCGAAAATCACCACTTTTTATAGCGGAAACAAAGACCAGAAGAGGGGCAAGTATATTATGATTTTGTGAGATAGTTTTATTGTCACCAGTTACGGATTGACCGATTGTTGGAATATTTTTATTTATAAAGTTAAGAGCGTCATTTGTCTGGAGTCCGGTAATTAGGGTAAAGATATTACTTAGGGAACCTGTGTTGCGGGCGAGTTGGGTAAGAGGGGCAGGGGATGTTAACATATTATTTGTTGCTGCGGGATTTATAACATTTTCAGTATTTTCTAGTGTTTCTGGGGTTTGAATTTCCGCGATTTCAAAAATTATCCGGCTGCCTAGCGGTAATGGGGTTGGTGTCTGTAAGCGCAGAGTGCCAACAGGTGTTTGCAGAATAGTTTCCCCATCCTGATTATTGCTTATAACCGAGGCGATAATTTGTTGTGTGTGTATCTGGAGCAACGTTTGTGTAGATACTTGCGGTTGTGGAATGGCGGCAGGAAGCACAGGATTGTTATTGGTTGTAGGATTATTCAAGCGCGTATAAGCAGAATAAGGAAGGGATGAGGTATGTTGAGCCGGTGTTTGCGTTGATAAGGTCTGGGTGGTTTGTGGCTGTAAGTTTGAAGTTGTATTATTGAGAGTAAAATTTTCAGGTTTTGTTACGATGGTTTCTATTGATTGATTAGAAGGAATTACATTTGTTGGTACAGGTAATATATTTACAATTTTTAGAGAAATTTGTGAACCGTTTGGCAATGGCAGGGTTTGTGTTGTAAGAGGTGGCTGTGTCTGTGGTTGAGTATTGGAAACAGTATTTTGTGGAGGTGCTATAACTGTGCCTTTAATGGTTATTATAGGGTTATTGTTATCTTCATTGCTGTTAATATTTACACTACGTTGCAAATTTCCGCTAACTATCACTTCAGGTTCCTGAGTAAACCCTGATTGTAATGTGGCTAGTTCTGGCTCTTGACCGTTTATGGAAAGTATATGAGCAGTATTGTTACCTGCTATATGCTCAATACGAATAGTTATCTCACTGCCGATTTTAAGGAAAAAGTTACTGGCAAAAGTAATATCGCCACTATCTGTTCTAAGTATTGGGTTTCCACTGACATCGCGGTTTATAATAAAACCACTTAAAATTGAGCCAGCCTGAAAATTAGCCAGACTTGTCTGCTGTGGCAAATTGCCGCTGGCAATTTGCGTTTGCTGTGCACCCTGTACAGGCTGCGGGGGTAAAATAGTGATAAGGCGGAGGTCAACCATAATTTACCATATTTTATTGGATAATTAATTTTTATTACATAGATATTATAGATGGTTATTCGGATATAATCATTACAAATAATCTTATATTTTGTGTCGGGAAAATAATTTATAATGTTGATTTTTTTTAATAAAATTGTATGATTATGCATATAACAAATTAAAAGAAAGATATTAATTGTGAGTGATGAACATTCGTCAAGAATTGTACAAAAGGTTAATTTTAGTGATATTAACTCGTTCATAAATATTGCCAAATCTAACTTGGATACGCAGGAAAAAGGGATATCACAGCTTACTAAATTCACTATAGATGAGCAAACCGGATATTGTGTTGCGCCTAACGGCATGCTTACAAAGCAAGGGGAATTATTATTAAATTATATAATTCACTATCAAAAAGAAGCAGATAATTTAGATTTTAAGACAATTAAAAAATTTTTCTTTGATTCAGTATTCAAAGTAAAAGATGACAGCAGTGGCAGTAATATCCTGCATTTTGCAGTTTTTGTGGGTAGAGAAAAATTTTCTTTAGAAATAATTGAAAAAGCTACAACAGAGCAGTTATTAACTCAGAATTATATTGGTGATACTGCGCTTCATATAGCGGTTAGAGGTGGGTATATCGGTATTATAGATGCCTTATTGGAAAAAGGCGGAAATAAATTAACTGTAATTACCAATTCAGAAGGAAAAACGGCATTACATTTAGCGGTTGAGGTGGGGGATCAAGAAATGGCAATTAAATTAATAGAAAGAATGCCCCCCAAGCAATTGTTAGTACAAGGCGATAATGGCTTAAATATTTTAGATTTAGCTATAAAATTAAAGCTAAATGATGTTATTGCTTCCGTAGTAAATAAAGTACCCTATAACGATATTAAAAAATATAAAAATAATTCTGCAGTTTCAGAATTGTTGAAAAAGAGGGCAAAATCAATAACTGTTGGAGAGATTACAAATTCCATTCAAAATTCTTTTCCAACAGAAGAGATAGCTAAACGTAACTTTAATGTGGTGAGATAGGCTTTTACTTATTTATTTCTGCATCAGTTTTATTGAAATTAGAGCGGCATCAGATGCTGCAGTGGAGTGTGGTGCTTTAAGTAACAATGATTTCTGGCTGCGGATACTATCTTTTACCTTATTATCACGGCGGACAATGCCCATAAGAGGTGGTGAGATGTTGAGGAAATTGGTACATGCTCTATTGATAGCCTGATAAGTGGTTTCTCCTTCTTTTTGTGTTGCTGCCTGATTGACTACGATTCCTATTTCAGGCGCAGGCTTACTGCTTTGTGCAATTTTTATAAAAGCATAAGCATCGGTAAGTGAGGTTGGTTCATCAGTAAGTACTACAAGGCAGCGGGAAGCAATTGAGGCAAGATACTGGACATGCTGTTCAATGCCTGCGCCGAGATCTATCATTACAATATCATAATCATTTTGCAGGGTACGCAAAGCATTTGCGATAATTTCAAGTCTTTCAATGGGCATGGTAGCGAGTGATGCTGAACCGGAACGCCCTGCTATTATATCAAATCCGCCTTCTTCATAATGGGTAATGGCTTCTTTCAATGTATGGCGTCCGGAAAGTACTCCGCCTAAATCACGCTGTGGAGTCAGGCCAAGCTGCACATCTACATTGGCAAGCCCAATATCACCATCAAATAGCAATACGCTACGCCCAGAACGTGCGAACAGATGGGCAAGTGTTACTGAAAGCCAAGTTTTCCCGACACCACCTTTACCTGACGCGATTGCGATTAGATTTTTGTTTGTATCGTTCATATTTTATCCTTTATACTTAAGTAGTAATTGTGCCAGTATAGCTGGATCTAGTGGTTGTACGGAGTCCATTATACTTGATGTGCGGCTGATATTGCAAAAACTAAGCCCATGCGCCATTGCCGCTGATAAAATGCTGCCAAAACGTCGTGCAGAATCTGTTCTAGTCACTAAAATTCTTTTGATTGGTAGCTCGCTGAAAATTTCTAGCATATCAATAGCTTCTAAACTATCCCCGCCTGCCGGAAGCACCAAAACAGGCTCTATGCCTGCTATGCTTGCGATGGATTTTAATTCTTTGAATTCATTGTGGTTATAAGGCGAGCATCCTGCTGTATCTATTAATATGCGGGTGCGTGCGGGCAATGATTTTACAATATTCTCTAATTCAGTCCGACCATTTGCTATCTGTAATTCTATATTAAGAATGTTGGTAAAGGCTTGTAATTGCTCTATGCCGCCTGCGCGGCTATTATCAGTAGTGATAACGGCTAGCGATTGATTGTCCAGTGCCAGTTTGGTTGCAAGTTTAGCGATAGTAAGGGTTTTACCAATACCTGTTGTTCCCACCAGCATTAAACGTAAATCAGCGGTGGAAAAACGTAAAGGATCAAAAACAAAGCTTCGGCTGAGCAATCTCTCCAGTGCGGGACGGAATAACTCTTCAGTGCTGCGTCCTTTTTCTATTATGTCCAGATAGTCTGTATTGGTAAGTTTTTGTAGGAGTTTGGCTATTAATATCTCAGGTATATTATGAAAACGCAGGGTATTTTGTAATTCAAATTTTATATCATTTATTAAGGATTCGTCATTGCGAGCCGAAGGCGAAGCAATCCAGTTTTGTTTTTTCTGGATTGCTGCGTTGGCTGCGCCTCTTCGCAATGACGGTAATTCTTCTTCCTCTTCCTCAACTGCTGCTGTAACGGTTATGTTACGGCTTCCTGCTTTGGAGTCAGTAGAAAGTATTACAGCATTATCACCCAGTGCCTCCCGTACCAGCTTCATAGCTGACGGCATATCTACAGCGGTGAAGGTTCTTAGGCGCATGGTGCGCCTCGTAGTTCGTAATTCATAGTTCGTAGTTCATGGTTCACAAAAATACGATTTACGATGTACGATTTACTAACTACGCCATTCATATCTGCCCCAATGTTTTTATACGCGCTTTGGCGTAGATTTCATTTTGTGACATTACGATTGTTGAAGGGCGGAAACGTTCTACAATAGAGCGTACATAAGGTCTTATAGCAGGGCTGGTAAGCAGCACAGGGTTTTCTCCCTGCATAGCATGTTTATCAAAATTGGTACGGATACTGCCGATGAATTCCTGTATACGGCTAGGTGCCATTGATAAAGTTTTATCATCACCTACACCACTTATTGCTTCAGCAAAAGTTTGTTCCCATCCAGCAGACATAGCAACGATCGGGATATAGCCAGCCTCAGTAGTTTGGCTATGGCTTATCTGACGGGCAAGACGCGCACGTACATGTTCACTTATTATACTTACGTTCTGTGTGCTGCGGGAAGCTTCGGCAATTGCTTCAATGATCGTAGAAAGATCACGGATAGAAACCATTTCGCGCAATAGATTTTGTAATACGCGCTGCACGCCTCCAACACTGATTTGCGAAGGAATGGTTTCAGAAATAAGTTTCTGCTGGGTTTTGCCAAGGTCATCGAGAAGTTTTTGTGTTTCTGCGTAAGAAAGAAGTTCCGACATATTATCTTTAATAATTTCGGTTATATGGGTAGTAATAACTGTTGGCGGGTCAACCACGGTAAAGTTACGAAATAAGGCTTCTTCGCGTAGTTGTTCGCTAATCCACATAGCGGGCAAGCCAAACGTTGGTTCGGTTGTTTCTTCACCAGCTAGAGATATTTTCCCTCCGCTCGGGTTCATTACCAGCAGCATGTCAGGGCGGATATCACCTCGGGCAGCGCGTGTTGCGGATGTCGGCGACGCGCG
>CAUJIB010000043.1 GCA_963205245.1 Pseudomonadota bacterium | reverse complement strand
GATTATAATAACCCTTACCGATATTACCCAGCAAAAGCGCGTGCAACGGATGAGGGCAGATTTTGTAGCCAATGCCAGCCATGAAATCCGCACACCGCTTGCCAGCATCATTGGCTTTATTGAAACTTTGCGAGGCCCAGCCAAAGATGACCCACAGGCGCGCGACGAGTTCCTTCGGGTAATGGGTGATCAGGCTGAGCGGATGTCAAAACTGGTTAATGATTTGCTTTCCCTGTCAAAAATTGAAATGAATGCGCATAGTACGCCAATAGCCAAGGTTGATTTTTTAAGGATAGTCCGCACTGAAAAACAGCATTTTGAATGGGCATGTAAACAGAAAAACGTAACATTACGTATGAAGCTAAATGATAATCTTCCACCGACAAAAGGTGATGATGATGAACTGGCACAAGTGGTGCGAAACCTTTTGGGAAATGCTATAAAATATACCACTCCCAACACCGAAATTCTGGTTACAGTTAAATTAACTTCTAATATGCCGGCTGATCCTAATTTTCGTAACCTGAATAGAGCTATCTGTTTTTCGGTTCAGGATCAGGGTGAAGGCATTCCAAAAGAGCATATACCACGCCTTACCGAGCGTTTTTATAGAGTGGATACCGCCCGCACCCGCAAGGTTGGCGGCACAGGGCTTGGTCTTTCCATTGTAAAACACGTCCTAAACCGTCACCACGGCGCATTGGTAATAGATAGTGAGGTTGGCATCGGTAGTACATTTTCAGTATATTTACCTGTTTATGATGATATTACACCCACACAATCAGAGAAAAAAGAATTGTGATAGCCGAATATGGTGGTATAAAGCCATCTATGCATGATACCGCTATAAAATCGCTGAAAGACCGCCCGATTGCTGACAGCACCAAGCTTCTTAACCGCGCTGTGTGTATTTCTTTGCGCGTAGCAGCAGCTACTTCCATCTTCATTACTATTGCTATCGTTTTTTCCGTCCTTCTGGAATCAATACATTTTTTTGGAATCGTACCGCTTAATGATTTTTTATTTGGTTTGCAATGGAGTCCGCAAATGGCTCTGCGCGCTGATCAGGCCGGTAGCAGCGGTGCTTTTGGGGCAATCCCATTATTTGTAGGAACTTTGCTCATTACATTGGTTGCGATGCTGGTTGCTATACCGGTTGGTTTATTATCAGCTATTTATCTATCTGAATACGCAAAGCGCAGCACCCGTAATTTCTTGAAACCGGCACTGGAAATCCTCGCTGGCATTCCCACTGTGGTCTATGGCTATTTTGCTATTATATTTATCTCCCCTTTCTTACGTTCTATCGGTGAAACTATCGGCATTGATGTAGCGGCGGAAAGCGCACTTGCCGCCGGTGTAGTAATGGGAATTATGATTATCCCTTTTATCTCTTCATTATCTGATGATATTATCACAGCTGTACCTCGCGCTTTGCGTGACGGAGCTTATGCGCTGGGTTCTACCAAATCAGAAACCATAAAAAAAGTTCTCCTGCCAGCTGCCACACCGGGAATTATCGGCGCGGTGCTGCTTGCCGTTTCCCGCGCCATTGGTGAGACCATGATTGTGGTTATGGCAGCAGGAATGTCGGCAAACATGACTATCAATCCCCTGCAGGCCGTTACCACTGTCACTGTGCAGATAGTAGCACTCTTGGTTGGTGATCAGGAATTCGATAGTCCCAAAACTATGGCGGCTTTCGCCCTCGGCCTTGCCCTATTCTGTATCACACTGATGCTGAATATCGTTGCCCTAAAAACCGTCAATAAATACCGGAAACTTTATGCTTAAAGAATCTTATACGCAGGTAACAAAAAACCTACCGCTAGATTGCAAACAGCTTTCAATGTTGCCGTTATTGAAAACAAATAGAAAAGAATATAACAACACAAAGCACCCTCTAAGCAATTATCGTTTTATTGATTTATTCGCAGGAATCGGTGGAATAAGGATTCCTTTTGATAAATTAGGTGCGCAATGCGTTTTTTCCTCTGAATGGGATAAATACTCGCAAATAACTTATGAAAAGAATTTTGGTGAAAAGCCGCATGGCGACATAACCCAAATAAATACTGCTGATATACCTGATTTTGATATTCTTCTTGCTGGTTTTCCTTGCCAACCATTTTCTAACGCTGGGCATAAAAAAGGTTTTGAAGATGCCAGAGGTACTTTATTTTTTGATATATGCAGAATTATAGAGCATCATCAGCCTGAAATAGTATTTTTAGAAAATGTAAAAGCCTTCAAAAATCATGATAAAGGCCGTACTTTTTTGGTAGTTAAATCATCGCTGGAAAAATTAGGTTACCATGTTAATGCACAAATTCTAAACGCTCGTGATTTTGGCGTTCCGCAAAACAGAGAAAGAATTTATATAGTTGCATTCAAACGAAAGGTTTATTTTGAATTTCCTACACCGCAAAAAACCACCACAAAATTGGGTGATATACTGGAAAACACCGTAGAGGATAAATATATAATCTCCAACAAATTGTGGCATGGGCATCAAAGGCGGAAACGTGAGCATATAAAAAAAGGCAATGGTTTTGGTTATTCATTATTCAATCAAGAATCATCATATACCAGCACTATTTCTGCTAGATATTATAAAGATGGATCGGAAATTTTAATTGCTATAGATGGCAACAATCCAAGAAAATTAACCCCACGAGAAGCGGCACGCCTACAAGGGTTTCCAGAAAATTTTGTTATTCCAGTAAGTGATTGCCAAGCCTATCGCCAGTTTGGCAATAGCGTCTGCGTCCCTGTAATAGAGGCAATTGCTATTTCTATTTGTGAAGCATTGGAAATGTAGAACAAATATGAAAATAGAAAAATTAAAAATCGCTGATAAAAAATTTGATGTGAACTTAAAATTTTATTTTATGCTTAAACATACCGTAAAGTCCAAGCTATCTGATAGCCAAACCAACGCTATGTTAGAAATTATCAGCTTAAATAATGGCACTAGCTTGCAAAATATAATTTTAGAACTAACCAACTACACCGAAAAATTTAAGGGCATACCAAAACGTGAGGATTGTCTTTCCGTCATAGAAAATATAGAAACTAAAGATGACATTATATTACTTTCTTTCACTCTTAAACTTTGTCTAATCAAGGGACTGCTGTTAGAAGAAGCAAAAATGCGTGAAAGTTTCAACAAGCAAAAATTAGCTTCTCTTGATCCGTTATCTACCACTTACGATAAAATATCACTAAATACACCCTATACTACCAGAGTTAATGGTGCTTTGCTCGCTTTGTTATTTTTCTCAAAAATTGAAAACTCTGAGCTTAATTTTCTCTCAAGCGATTCTTATGATTTTATTCGCATCTTATCCGAAGAAGCAATTTCACTAAAAGGAAAAGGCATTGAGCCAAACCAGATTTTTATGCTGATGTTTTCTGAAAGTGTAAACCAATCTATCACTTCTGAGTCTGGCTCAAATTATGAAGATAGAATCCTTGCCACCCTAAAAAAAATCGGCATCTCAGAAAACAACATAACTAAAATCCATGATAAAGATGATGCCAGTACCGAATTTGATTTTTTCTTTGAAATAAACAGTAAAACTTATGGAGTTGGCGCAAAACGTACATTACGTGAACGCTATAAGCAATTCATCAAAACCAGCCACATGAGCAAAATAGACGTAATGATAGAAATTACTCTAGGGTTGGATTTGAACAAAGATAAAGCCGAATCTATACGCAAACATGGTGTATACCTATTTGTCGCCGATGAAATTTATTCATCAAGAACATTCCTACAAAAAATTGATGGTGTATATTCAGTCAAAGATTTATCCCTGCAAACACTAGAAAAACTAAGATAATATGGCACAAACTCACGACAAAACAGCTTTGCACAAAAAACGTCTTCGGGCAGAAGAGCGTTTTAAGTGGTATGGAAGACTAGCACTGGCACTTGCCGTGCTAATGCTGGTTTTATTGCTTGGCAGCCTGATCCAGCGGGGATGGACTGGTTTCGTGCAATCACAAGCCCGCATTAATATCATTTTTGATAAAGCAGCACTCGGACTTACCGAGAGTGATTCCTTGGAAAATCTTTCTTCCTCCAGCTATAATATTTTACTGCGCAATGCCCTTAAACAGAGATTCCCAGAAGTAACCACCCCTAAAGAATTACGGGATTTATATGGCATTTTCGGCAATAAAGCAGGTTTAAGCTTAAAAACTATTCTGGAAGCAGATAATTCTCTCCTTGGTCAGCAAAAAGAAGTATGGCTTCCCCTTTCCAGTGACGCCGATCTATACCTAAAAAAAAGCGGCTCTGAACAAAATATCAACGACAGGCAAATTGAGTGGCTCAACAAATTATCTGAAAACGATTCTGTAAAAAAAGTTTTTAATAGCGGATTTTTTACACAGGGTGATTCTCGTAATCCAGAAAGTGCCGGTTTCTTAGGTGCGATGATCGGATCAGCTTTTACGCTGGTTATTTGCCTGCTGGTGGTATTTCCACTGGGGGTGGCAACAGCTGTTTTCTTAGAAGAATTCGCAAAAAAAACCCACTTTGTAGATTTTATTGAGGTGAATATTAACAACCTTGCTGCCGTACCATCCATTGTTTTTGGTTTGCTTGGTCTTGCAATTTATATAAATACCATGGGAATGCCGCGCTCTGCCTCACTGGTTGGCGGTATGACGCTTGCTCTTATGATACTTCCGGTAATAATCATTGCAACACGAACAGCACTTAAATCTATCCCTAATTCTATCCGTGATGCTGCGCGCGCACTTGGGGCAACGCCTGTGCAGATGGTATGGCATCATACCTTACCACTTGCGCTACCCGGAGTAATGACTGGTACAATTCTGGGTATGGCACGCGCCATTGGCGAAACTGCTCCGTTACTCATGATAGGCATGGTGGCGTTTGTGGCTGATATTCCCACTAGTTTTACCTCACCCGCAACAGTCATGCCTGTGCAGATTTATCTGTGGGCGAGCAGCCCCGAGGCTGGCTTTGCCGAAAAAACCGCAGCGGGAATTCTGGTACTGCTGGTTCTACTCATCGCCATGAATATGCTGGCAATTATCCTGCGTAAGAAATTTGAGGTTAGATGGTAGCTTAGAGCTGTCATCCTGCGGATTGCACCGCAATAGCGCAGGATCGCGGCGTTACAATAACAGATGCTGTGCTGCGACTGCGTCGCCCACAGGATGACCAAATAATCTCCTTGCCTTTATAAATGTTATGTTATAACAAAACATAAATATAGGCAGGACAAATATATGTATTACTGGAGTTCACTTCAAAGGATTGGGGCAGCATTAATAGTAATCGCCTTGCTGTGGCTGATTGTATTATGGGCAAGCACATGAGTAATGGTTTTGCCGTAAAATTAAATAACCTGACTATTGCTTATAACAGGCAGCCAGCTATCCACCACGTAAGCGGTTATTTTGCTCGTGGCAGCCTTACTGCTATTGCTGGGGCAAATGGCGCAGGAAAAAGCACACTTCTTAAAGCAATCGCAGGGATATTGCCAGTTTTTGAAGGCGAAATAGAATTTGGCGATATTACCAGAGCAGATATGGCGTACATGACTCAGGCAGCAGAAATTGAGCGTGATTTCCCTATTAATATCCTGCAAATGGTATGTACAGGCTTCTGGCATAAATCCGGCGGCTTCAGCAAAATAAATAAAGAGCAACGCAAGCAAGCATTGCAAGCATTAGAAGATGTCGGTTTAAAAAATTTTGAAAACCGTACTTTGGGTAGTATTTCAGCAGGGCAGTTCCAGAGGTCTTTATTTGCCCGTATTATTGTACAAGACGCTAAGCTTATATTGCTAGATGAGCCATTTACCGCAATTGATGAAAATACCACAGCTGCATTGCTGAAGATAATCAAAAACTGGCATCAGGAAGGACGTACTGTCATCGCTATACTGCATGATTTTGAACAAATAAAAGCCCATTTCACTGATTGCTTATTACTTGCCCGCAAAATTATCGCTTGGGATAAGCCACATGAAGTTCTACGCTCTGAAAACTTGCTTAGGACATTAAAAATATGAATCCATACGACTTACTGTTACAACCTTTTGTAGATTACGGATTTATGCGCCGCGCACTGGTTGCCTGTGTAATCATGGCAACCAGCGGTGCGCCGCTTGGAGTTTTCCTAGTACTCAGGCGAATGACATTAATGGGGGAAGTAACTTCACATGCCATTTTACCGGGAGCAGCAATCGCCTTTTTAATAAGCGGTCTGTCGCTATGGCAAATGACATTGGGAGGACTTATAGCAGGGTTGCTCGTGGCACTTACCGCAGGAATTATTACCCGTGTAACCACCCTGAAGGAAGATGCCAGTTTTACCGCTGCCTATCTTGCCTCCCTTGCACTCGGTGTACTTATTATTTCCATGAAAGGCAGTGCTGTTGACCTGCTGCATATATTATTCGGCAATGTGCTGGCAGTGGATAATGACGCTCTGGTTTTATTAACATCAACAGCCTCTATCAGCCTACTTACCATGGCTGTTATCTACCGCCCATTTATTATTGAATGTTTTGATTCCAACTTTCTAAAAGCCCAAGGAGGAAAAGGTGCGATTTACCATCAATTATTCCTGATCCTTATAGTGTTGAATTTAGTTTCATCTTTTCAGGTTCTCGGCACGCTGATGGCGGTGGGAATTATCGTACTTCCCGCCATATCCACCCGCTTCTGGACAAAATCAATTGACGCTATGATTGGCCTTAGCATTTTATTTGGTGCATTCACCTCAATAATAGGGTTGCTTATTTCCTATCATTACAGCTTGCCTTCTGGTTCAGCTATTATACTTACTGCAAGCTGTTGGTACTTACTCTCGGTATTTGTTGGTAAAACAGATGGTATATTGATGCGCTTTTACCCACGCAGCCATTTTCATTCGGAGGATAATATATGAGAATTTTTTTATTACTATTAGTCATACTATTCTCATTTACCAGTTATGCACAAGAAAAACCCAAAATCATCACCAGTTTCAGCATAATTGCAGATATGACCCGTGAAGTTGGAAGTGATAATATTGAGCTAAAAACTTTAGTGGGAGCAAATGGCGACGCACATGAATATGAACCAACCGCTGCCGATGTAAAAGCCATCGCAGAAGCTGATTTGGTTTTAATAAATAGCCTTAAATTTGAAGGGTGGATGGAACGGCTAATAAAATCTGCCCGATATAATGGAAAGGTTGTAGTGGTTAGCGATGGCAGCCAGTTGATTGAAAACGACCCACACGCATGGCAAGATTTAAGAAACGGAAAGATTTATGTAGAAAACATCAAAAATGCGTTGGTAGAAATAGATAAAATTCATGCTGGAGATTACCAGAAAAATGCCAGAGATTATATAAAGAAACTGGATGAACTTAATAGCTGGGTAAAAAATGAAATAAACAAAATTTCTCCTGAAAAACGTAATGTCATAACCACTCACGACGCTTTCCAATATTTCGCTGAAGCTTATAATATAAATTTCATTTCTGCTTTAGGCGTAAGCACAGGTACACAAGCCTCTGCCTCTGATATAGCAAAGCTTATTGACCAGATTCGTAGCCAAAAAGCCTCTGCTATATTTCTGGAAAATATGAGCGACCCACGCCTGATGAAACAACTGGCAAAAGATTCTGGTGCTCATATTGGTGGGACGCTTTATCCTGATTCATTATCAGCTAAAGATGAACCTGCTCCCAGCTATATAGAAATGTTTAAGCATAATGTGCGCGAATTAGTAAAAGCTATGGAGTAAATCATGAAAAATAAAAATACAGAATTATCGCAAAACGGAAAAAACGTTCTGGCACTGCTTAAAAAAAGTAAAATACCACTTACAGCTTATGATATTTTAGGAAAGCTACAAGCCAGCGGGGTAAAAGCTCCACAAACAGTTTACCGCGCCCTTGATGAACTGGTAGAACGCGGACTTACCCACCGTATCCAATCCCTCGGGGCATTCGTTGCTTGCCATAGCGATGAGGAAGATCACGGCACGCAATTCGCCGTCTGCCGAAAATGCAATAAAGTATTAGAACTGCACGATCATCGTATATGTGATTTCATCAAAGAAATCGGCAAAAAAATCAAATTCCATATAGAGCGGGAAATGATGGAATTAATCGGTATATGTGATGATTGCACAAAAAAAGCCTGACTATTGCTAGCCAAGCTTTTTCATTTCCAGTCACAGAAATTACTATCTTGAACGAGTGGTTTGCACGTTATTTACCGCATTAGCCATACCTTGAACCCCTTTTTTAAGAGCATCTTCCGAAATCTGCGAAATTATATTTGGCTCTACAGTATTTCTTAAATGCCTCTCAAAATCTTCTGATTTTATATTCATATCCACTCCCGTTTAGATTCAATTTTTTATATTTTGTTATTATTTTTTATTTTCTTGTTCTTTTATAATCCCTTGAGCCATATTTAAGGCAATACCGCGAATATGTGCTGATTGAAGTAACATCCCATTTTCGTCACGCACACCTTCAAACATTTTTTGTAAAAAAGGACGGATTTTTTCAGCAATTTCCATAATTACATTACCACGCGATTGCACTTCTCGCCTAACTACTTTAACCGCTGATTGCGAAACAACCGGTGCAGCAGGAATTTTTGCCTTATCAACCCATGAACTTATTGCGTCATGCGACATATAATCCTCTAAAAATTTTATTAACTATTTAATCTAATAATTATGATAATAGGTTAATTTACTTAATAATAAGTTAATAAAAATAAGTCTTTTTTATAAAAAATGAATAAAAAATTATTATACAATATTATATCTATAAAATTATATTTTTCAGAATATTAAATGTCATTATAACTGCGAAATCCTACAGTCTCCTGATATTAATATTTTCCCAAAACTGATTACGTTTCCAGTCAAGATACTGGCTAAGGGCATCTACTTGGTCATCATGGCTGCCGTCAGGAAAGGCAAAAATCTCTGCCTCAAAATCAGCAAGCCAATGTGAATTGGTAGGAAGTAATAACTTTCCTGCCTCAATCATGGCACACACAGCAGCAAACCTAGTTATTTTATCCGCCTTCGGGCGTATTCCCAAAAGTGGCAAGTGGCTT
Organism: Pseudomonadota bacterium; assembly: GCA_963205245.1. Classification (GTDB taxonomy): domain Bacteria; phylum Pseudomonadota; class Alphaproteobacteria; order Rickettsiales; family SXRF01; genus SXRF01. Next base: position 8,415 of record CAUJIB010000043.1, on the reverse strand, counting down.
TCCCGCCTTATATCCTGTAATAGCTGCTGCCCGCTGGCTTTATCCTCAAGCAAAATAACATCCGGTTTATATCTTTGTGCCTGCCCATAGAATTCACGCTTCAAATCAGGATATTCCAAACGCATTACCCGAGAATCACACAAATAGCTGCGCCCTCCTGATTCCATAAAGGTTAAACATACGCTGGCATCATGATGTGCTCCACATTTTATTGCGGTATCCCAGCTTTGCACTATCTTTTCTATATTATCCGGCAGTTCTTTGTAACGGATAAGCCAGTTACTTTTTACCATCGCTCCTTCTTCCGGCTGTGGATTCTGCTGATATTGCGCGGCAAACATATTACTGCCTAATTCTATTTTAGCCCTTTCAATAAGTTTGATGTCTTCCCGTTCATAATGTAACAACTCTCCGGCTTCACGGTATTTTTTTACAGATCCAAGGCTATATAGTTGCGGCTGCGTGGCAACGGCTGGCAGGCACAAATGTTCCCAACCACCTTTTTTAAGTAAATATCCGCTTAAATCATCACTATGCAAACGCTGCATAACCAGCACTATCACCCCTGTTTTTTTATTATTAAGACGAGTGGAAAACGTATGGTCAAACCAGTTATTTACATATTTGCGCCAATGTTCATTCATTGCCTGTGCAGGGCTTATAGGATCATCAATAATCAGAAAATTACCACCCTCACCTATTACGCTTGCCCCCACTGAGCTTGCCAAACGAAACCCTCGTTTTGTAGTCATGAATTTCTGTTTCTGATTTTGATCCCGCGCCAGCTTTACCTCCGGAAATATCTGTTTATAATCCTTATTGGAAATAACCATTCTGCAATCAACTGAATGTTTTAGACTTAGTGATGATGCGTAGCTTGCTGCGATAATCTTTGAGCGCGGGTCATGACCTAAAATCCATGCCGGCCATGCCACGCTCACACATACGGACTTCAAAGAGCGTGGCGGTATGTTTATAATCAGGCGGGTGATCTGCTCTTTACGGGCAGCTTCTAAATATTCCGCGATTAAGTCAATATGCCAGTTGGGCAGAAATCTGGCAGCTGGGTCTATTATTGACAAAGTCTTTCCAATAAAAGCAGAAAAGCTATTTTGGAATAATCTATTATATAATAAATTCATTTATTTTGGCTTTACAGATTTTTTCTCTAAATCACGGACAAAGTCATTTAGTAAAACAATATCATTCTCTGACAATGTTTCCGTAGCCTGCCCTTCTTCAAAAGAAGGGGGCACTTCATCAGGTAAAACCTGTTTTATTTTAATGAGCATCTCTGAAAATTCTATCGCCATTTCACCTAGCGATATTTTATTACCAAATAACAGCTTATATACCGTATCCAGCTTTTCTATTTCTTTATATTTGCCGTTCTTAAACAGTTTTGCTGCATATTCAATAACACATAGAAAATCCCGAATCACAGATTGGGCATAAATAATGTCTATGTTTTTATAATTTTTCTCTGTCTTGCTCTGATGCTTTATATTTTTTTGTATCATAGCAACTAAGTTAAGCGCAAAACAACAAGTCAGGAAGCAGCTATTTTACTATCCGCCTACGATTTATTAACCATAATAATCCAGCAGGCAGGCTTAATAACATTGTAAGCAAACCAAGCTGAACAGAAATAGCCAGTGCCGCCTCTTGTGATACACCAACCATTCCTAGGAAAAACACCATTGCTGCTTCACGCAATCCCCATCCACCTATGGAAAAAGGCAGAATGGAGATAAGTATCACCCACGGTGACAGGGTAAAAGTATCAAGCAAACTTATAGGGCTACCCAAACTTTCTGCCAATATATATATGGAAATAAAAAGGCTGCCATGTGCAATAAAGGCATAAAAAACAGAGCAAAAAATTGCCTTCAAATGACGCATCATCAAGCGGATACTCTGGGAGATATGAGTAAGCCAATGCAGCGAGCTTAAAAATTTTATCTTTGCCACTGCATTTTCCAAGTTAAATAAAAACCAGATGCCAAGCAATGTGCTAACCCAAAATGCAGGAACTAACAACCACGCTAAATTTCCGACATAGGGAAACATAAACGGCAAAGTAATTCCTCCCATCAACCCAAGAGCAAATAAAGCTATAATCCTGTCTACCACTACCGAGCTTATTGCCATAGGAAGCGGGATATTATCAGATTTTATAAGCCAGACCCTAACCACATCACCGCCAACCGTCCCCGGTAAGCAGCAATTAAAAAATATGCTGATATAGAAAAATTTGAATGCCCGAAAGCGTGAAATAATATTAGCACCGGATTCAGATAATGCGATAACCACTTCCCGCCAGCGTTTAGAACCAAACCCAACCTGCAAGAAATAACAAAGGACTATTTCCAATAAAAATGTATGTTTTTGTGAACGTAGCATAGCTTCAAGTTCTGAGATATTCAGCCCGCGCAGAACAAACCAGAAAGAAAACAGCATCAAAGCAATTTTAACAAGCAAAGAAAATGGTTTGGAATATTTGGCAGGTAACATATCTTATATCTGAATTTTTGTAATAAAACGTAACAAACAGTGACTTGAAAAACTATATACTAGTTAATAGTTTCGCCCCTTGAATCTTTATTGTTTATGTTTATAAAACACAACAACTAATAAGAAATTAAAAATAAGGTTATAATAATGTGTGGAATTATCGGTATTACTGGCAAAAGACAATCTGCTCCCCTCATTCTGTCCGGTCTTAAACAACTTGAATATCGTGGTTATGATTCCGCAGGTATAGCAACCATTACCGGCGGTACTATTTCATGCGTACGTGCCAGTGGAAAGCTAATAAATCTTGAATCACAATTGAATAAAACTCCTCTGGATGGAGTAATAGGAATTGGTCATACACGCTGGGCTACTCATGGCGCACCGAATGAAACCAACGCCCATCCGCATTCTACAAACAAAGTATCTGTAGTCCATAATGGTATTATAGAAAATTTCCGCGAACTACGCGAGGAACTCTCCCAACATGGTTACAGTTTCTCCAGCCAAACCGACACAGAAGTTGTACCAATCCTTACCACTTATTATCTGGATAAAGGCTTGCCACCAATAGAAGCGGTTTCTGCTGCCATAAAACGCCTGCAAGGGGCATATGCCTTAGCCTTTATTTTTACCGAACAACCTGACTTACTCATTGCCGCACGCAATGGCCCGCCACTTGCCATTGGCTATGGTGACGGTGAAATGTTCATAGGTTCGGATGCAATTGCCCTTTCCCTGCTTACATCACGCATCAGCTATCTTGAAGATGGCGACTGGGCAGTGCTTACACCAAATTCTGCTAAGTTTTACGATGCCAAAGATAACGAAGTAACCCGTAAAATTATTCAATCAGGTTATAATGGCGGTTCAGTTGGCAAGGATAATTACAGCCACTACATGAAAAAAGAAATTCATGACCAGCCTGCTGTGGTCGGTGAAACGCTAAAAATGTTTATCAATCCTATGACTCTGGATATAAATCTGCCCGAAATTTCTTTTGATTTGGCAGGAATTGAACGTGTACAGCTTATAGCTTGTGGAACGTCTTATTATGCAGCAAATGTTGCAAAATACTGGCTGGAATCTATAGCCCGTATTCCCGTTGATATTGATATTGCCTCTGAATATCGCTACCGCGATCCGGTGATTGAGAAAAAAGGGCTTACCATCGTTATTTCACAATCAGGTGAAACTGCTGATACTCTGGCAGTGCTGCGCTTTGTTAAGCAGCACCATCCGGTTTTAGCAATCGTCAATGTTCCTGAAAGCAGCATAGCGCGGGAAGCAAGCAGCGTATTATATACTTATGCTGGCCCTGAAATTGGCGTGGCATCTACCAAGGCATTCACCACGCAACTGGCAACCCTTGCCTGTTTTACCATTGCCCTTGCAAAAGCCAGAAACACCATTGACAGCACAAGAATAAAAGAATTATGTGCATTGCTTCTGGAAGTGCCAACACAAATGGCAAGCATACTTTCCCTTGATACACAGATAAACGCGCTGGCGCATAACCTTACCACTGCCCGCGATATGCTTTATATCGGGCGCGGCACCAGCTATGCTATTGCCATGGAAGGCGCTCTTAAAATGAAAGAAATTTCTTATATCCATGCCGAAGCTTATGCCGCTGGGGAACTTAAACACGGCCCCATAGCACTGATTGATGAGAAAATGCCGGTAATCGTTCTTGCACCATCAGACGCACTTTTTGAAAAAACCACTTCTAATTTGCAGGAAGCAGCAGCCCGCGGAGGAAAAATTATTCTTATCAGCGATGAAAAAGGTATAAATACTATGGGCGATATTGTCACCGCTAACATCAAGCTGCCGGAAGCCAACTCTTTCGTTACACCACTACTCTACAGCCTTCCGGTACAGTTACTTTCCTACCATGTCGCGGTGCTAAAAGGTACAGATGTTGACCAACCAAGGAATCTAGCTAAATCAGTGACGGTGGAGTGATTCCACATTTTTTCTTTCAAATAATATCTGCTCAGCATTCTTACCTTTAATTGTCAGGAGCGGATAATCTGGGTCAGCACTGCACCTAAACACCTCGCTATCTTCGCTATTACACAGAATATCTATTTTTCCTACCCCATCACCACTATTACACCTCGTATAAAATCCTGAATAGCGCCTAGCGGTGTCAGCGTTTAGGCCATTACAAAATAAATGCCCATCCTCTAATGGAGTTTTGGTAAACCTATCTACATAAGAAAAAGAAATTTTATCGCTATCATGATCTATCTTTTTTGCCAAAGGCACGCAAGCATCAGGTACAATAATTTTTTCTAAATCAAGTATATTAGAAGCATAAATACTACGTGCTTCTATTTTTTTCTTATCTAACCAACTTTTTATAATATTCATTCTTTTTTCATCATGAATATCAAGCTCTACTGTCAGTATCTTTCCGTTTTTAGCTAAATTATGTAAATATTTATAATTTTCAGGTTCAATAATATTATTGTGTTTAAGCCACTCACATAAATTCTCATTATACGGTTTATATAAATCCTTATCTTTATTTGGTTCTATAGATTTTATTTCTACAGTTTTAGAATCTGTATGATAAACAGAATTAAAGCTGCCATTATCCATTTTCTTGCTTTCTATTTTATCGTTTAATTTCTTTAAAAAATCCTCTCCGTTTGAATTTTCTTTCAATAATTTTATAACATCTTCCCAGAATAATATTTGGTTTTTATTACAATCTGCTAATATCACCACATCGTGCCTACCTGCACAAGCAGCTTGCAAATTAAAAAGGCCTGCAAACCCAATATGGGCATATTGTTTTTGGAGATTAGATGAATTTTGCAAACGTTCTTGGTGCCACTTTTCCAAATTATCTAAAATAATTATTCGGTGATGCTGTTCTCTAAATGGCAAACAATGAATTTGATCGGAAATAGAAAATGTACTGGACGTTCCTTCCAGTGACTTATCCAAAGATTCCTGCAAAGTAATTTCTTGTTTATTCATATTTTTTCTTTAACTAAGGAATATAAGATAAATTAACAACTACCGCAATAAGTTAATTTTATTTAGGCTTAACCGAATTTTGCAGTCTAATTTCCTCCTGAACCTGCCGCCTTATCTCCTCTTTAGCTTCCGGACTAAGTTCACGTTTTTGTGGTTCAGCCACATGCTCTTTTACCTGTTCTTTTTCCGGCGGCTCATAATCATCAGAAAGAGTGCTGAAAAGTCTGGGTGTAGCTATACAACCGGAAACTTGCGATAACATTATAGCTAGGAATAAAAAACGGGCTATCATTTGGAAAATTTCTTACAATGAAGGTTTATAAAAAGATCCCCGCAAAAGCGGGGATCTAAACAAATAACCTAAGCAGCTTTTTCTGATGGATCAACCCATGAAATATTGCCATCTACACGCTTATAAACCACATTAAGGCGACCATGAGCGGAGTTAAAGAACATCAATGCCGGTAAATCCTGTAAATCCATTTTCATTACCGCTTCACTTACAGTCAGTGTTTCAATATCAGTTGGTTTTTCAGCGATAACCAAACCAGCCTGTTTTTCCTCATCATGTTCACCAACTTCGGGAGAAACGATATACTTTGTACCGACATTACGGGCAGATTGTACTTTTTGTTCGTGAGAATCTTTGTGATGATTGGTGATTTTACGCTTATAACGACGCAATTGCTTGCTAACTTTCTCCAATGCTTCATCAAAAGCAGCATATACATCTCCAAGCGCACCGCGACCACGCACTACCAGACCAGAATGCGTGCCCATATTACCGGTAATATCCACACGAAATAAATGTGCTTCGCGCGATATAACGATATTAACACTGGTAACTCGGTCAATATATTTTTTTACATGTTCTTCAATTTGATTTTCAATATGAGTTTGTAAGGCTGAACCAACGTCCACACCTTTTCCGGAAACAGAAATTTGCATATAGTCTCTCTTTTTTTATTGATTAATTACGATAAACCCTAACTGCAAGCCAATTATATCACAAAATTTTGCAATGCAATAGAATTAAAAGGAAAATATTTTAGCAGTTTTTGCTAAATTATACTTTCGGGATACGAACTCCAAGAGCTTTTGAAAGGCGTTCCAACTCACCATAATAAGCAACGCGGCGTAGACAGCGCGGCATAATACCAGTCCATTTGAAAGAATTTTCACCGGATATTGCACCACCATTGCTTTCTTTACCTGCATTAAATAGTTCGTTCATAGTGATCATATCACCTTCCATACCGGCAATTTCTGAAATGAAAGCAACGCGGCGTTGCCCATCCCCTCTCCTGCTCACCTGCACTATTAAATGAATAGCGGACGCAACTTGCGTTCTTATGGTACGGATTGTGGTATTGGCATTGGTCATACTGATAATTGTATCAAGGCGCATTAGGGCATCACGCGGATGGTTAGCATGGATAGTTGCCAAAGAACCTTCATGACCAGTATTCATCGCCTGCAACATATCAAAAGCTTCAGCACCGCGAACCTCACCTAAGATAATTCTATCCGGACGCATACGCAGGGCATTTTTTACCAGATCACGGATAGTAATTTCATCTTTAGGATTTTCGCCATAAATTGCCGGTTGCGATTCCAGCCGTACGACATGCGCCTTTTGCAATTGTAACTCCGCAGCATCCTCAATGGTCACGATACGCTCCCAATCATTGATATGATTGGAAATAGCATTAAGAAGCGTGGTTTTACCAGAACCAGTACCGCCGGAAATCAATATATTCATCCGGCAGGCTGTTGCTACTTTCAAAAACTCAGACATGGCTTCTGACATACATTCCTGCGCCACCAAATCATCAAGCGAGCGTTTTCTTGGAGAAAATTTACGAATTGATATACTAGTTCCGTCAACAGAAAGCGGAGGAGCAATAATATTTACACGGCTACCATCAGCAAGCCTCGCATCAACCATTGGCCTGTCTTCATCCAGTGTACGCCCTACCAGTTTTACTATGTGATGGGCAAGATCATTAACTTCTTTTTCGCTTTTGAAAGTGATGTCAGTTTTTTCTAGAACACCACCTCGCTCTATATATATGTCATCATAACCATTAATCAAAATATCATTGATGGAAGTATCGGCAAGCAATGGAGCAATTGCTCCGAATTCATCATAATTATTCTGTAAAAAAGCTATCCTAACCATAAAACATCCTAAATTATTTGCAATATTATGGGTCATGTTAGTGTTAAAATATTAATTATATATTATAATTATATTTATTTTTTACTAAAGAATAACGTTTTTGATAAAAATATACTGATTAATTAACATGATCGCCTTCATGATTATGACCATTTCCCTCTATTTCCTTCATCTGATAACGGTTAGACGGGCGATCCACTATAATCACCCCAGACATCATAGGGGCATGAGGATGGCAGTGATAAACATAAGTACCTGCAGTTTTGAACGTATACGACCATTTATCATTCTTTTTTTTAAGTAACGGACTTTCAAAACCATCAGCATTTTTTGGCATTTTTTCTGACATTACATTATGCCCTTCATCCTGCATATTTACCCAAGTTACAGTATCTCCGGATTTGATAATCAGCTTTTTTGGTTCGTAATAATAATCTCCCTTTTCACCTGTAGAAACCATCTTTACTATATATTCCTTACCATGCGCCAATTGTGGATTTGCTACCAATAAAGTAGAGACAACTGCCTGCCCTATTATATGTTTCATTTATTTTTTCCTTGTCATATTTATTAGAACATTAGTTTTACGCCAATACTGGTAATAAAATCATCTATATCCTCACCATGTATCTTGGCAATATCAGAAGTTCCTGCAAATTTTCTTTCATAACGAAAATCTATATACGGGGCAAACTTACGGGTTATCTCATAGCGGGTTTGCAAAC
>CAUJIB010000042.1 GCA_963205245.1 Pseudomonadota bacterium | reverse complement strand
ATAGAAAAATATTAGAAAACAATAAAAATCCTATTTATGTTCTTACCAATAACCGTGAGTTAAAAGAAGAGATAAGCAAATTAGGAAATCATAGTATTAAAACTAGTAATAGCAGTGACTTACTTTATTCATGTTCTCTTTCTGGAGTTGGCAAAAAGATTGGTTTCCCTGAAAATATTTCTACCGCTGATTTCAATACAAAACGCTTTCAAGATTACCTTGCTATAACAAAAGGAAAACGTGAAGCAACAATAAAACCTGAAAACGCAGAATATGTTTCACGCATGGAAAATTCACTACTTGCCATGTCATTAACTGAATTGAATAAAACTTTAGATGAACAAAAAGAAAATGATAAAACAGCCAATTCAAATTCTGGGGCAAACTCAAGTCAGGTAGATAAATTTTTAAGGAAATATGGCAAAAAGTCACTAGGAAACCCAGATATTTCAACGGAATTTTCGCGTAGTAGATAAAAATTTGGGTAAAAAACTGTTTTTGCTTGACTTGTAATTACCATAATCCTAAAAATACTGCCTCTTTAATTAAAATACATAGGTAATATCATGTCTAAACGTTGTGCAATCACGGGAGTTGGCTCTCAATCCGGTAATAATGTATCACACTCTAACCGTAAAACCCGCACCCGTTTTATGCCGAATTTACAGCATGTTTCACTAAAAAGCGAATTACTGGGCGTTAATGTGCCGCTACGCGTAACCGCAGCTACTTTGCGCAGCATTGAGCATAATGGCGGCTTGGATGGCTACCTGTTAAGCCATAGCTCAACCAAGATGACCACAGAGGCGGCAAAATTAAAGCGTCAACTAAAGAAAAAGTTGCTTGCTAAAGCTGCCGCTTAGGCTTTTCAAATTTGGATTTACAGGCTTATAAAGAGCTGATTGAGCAGGAAGAAAATCACTGGTGGTTTGTTTCCCGCCGCGCTCTTACCGAGCGTTTGTTAGATCTAAAAATTCCTAAAAATATTGATATTCTTGATATTGGCTGCGGCGCAGGCGGTAATCTGCCTATGCTTTCTGCTTACGGCAATGTTTACGGCTGCGAGATGAATGATAAGGTACGCGAATATAGTATAAACCGTAAAATCGGTACAATTTCCTATGGCAAACTTCCTGATAAAATTCCATTTACCGATAAGCAATTTAATTTAATTACCATGTTTGACGTACTGGAGCATGTTGATGATGACAAAGCAGCATTAAGTGCCGTTTTCCAAAAACTTACAGATAACGGAAAACTACTGGTTACCGTACCGGCTTTTCAATGGCTTTTTTCCAAGCATGATAAATTCCATCATCATTTCCGCCGTTATGGCAAGAAAGAATTAAAAGAAAAGCTGCTCTTGGCTGGATTTGAAATAGAATATTTGAATTATTGGAATTTTTTTCTGTTTCCTGCCGCATTTGCCGCACGTTTGCTGGATTTTTTGCGGGCTGATAATTCCCATACTATCGGCACAAAAACCCCATCGCCACTAATCAATAGACTGCTTATAAGACTAGTATCAGCGGAGCGGTTTTTATTTTCAAAAATCCCTTTTCCTTTTGGGCTTTCTTTAATAGTCGTGGCAAAAAAATCTACTTCTCGCTAAATAGGCTCACCAATTGCTGGGTCATAGTTTCGCCAAGTTTTTCTATCTCAGAAATAGTCACAGCACGGCTGTAATAACGGGTCACATCATGCCCGATCCCAATGGCAACAAGCTCTATCGGCATTTGTTTTTCTACCTTGGTTATTACCTCACGCAAATGCGTATCCAGATAGCTTCCGGTATTGCTAGAAAGGGTACTGTCATCAACCGGTGCGCCATCAGAAATAACCATCAAAATCCGCCGTTGTTCAGGGCGGGCAAGCAAGCGGTCACAAGCCCAGAGGATTGCCTCACCATCAATATTTTCTTTAAGCAAACCATCCTTTAGCATAAGCCCGATATTTTTACGTGCTTTACGGTAGCTTATATCGGCTGGCTTATAAATAATATGACGCAAATCATTAAGCCTGCCTGGACGGGGTGGCTTTCCGGCTTTCACCCACTCTTTATAAGAATTTCCGCCTTTCCATTCCTTAGTAGTAAAGCCAAGAATCTCCACTTTCACGCCACAACGTTCCAAGGTGCGGCTGATGATATCAGCCGATAATGCGGCGATAGTTATTGGGCGGCCACGCATTGAACCAGAATTATCAATCAACAATGTTACCACAGTATCACGAAATTCGGTATCCTTTTCCCGTTTATAAATCTGTTCGTAATTCGCCTGAGTAATAACGCGGGTAAGTTTACGACTATCCAGCATTCCGTCTTCTTCATCAAACAACCAGGTGCGTGCTTGTCTGGCAAGAAGCAAACGCTGCAGGCGGCTAGCAAGGCGCGAGGTCACGCTTTGGAACTGTGATAATTTTTGGTCTAGCTGGTTACGCAGATTTTCCAGTTCGCTTATACCGGTTAGCTCCTTCGCAGTTATTACTTCATCAAATTGTGTAGTATAAGCGTGATATGGGTTTTCTGCTGGCTTAGAATCATGGTGGTTAA
>CAUJIB010000041.1 GCA_963205245.1 Pseudomonadota bacterium | reverse complement strand
GTGTCATTCTTTCGCTTTGTTTATTTGTGTCATCACCGCTTACAAAATTCTCTGTATCTTCCTGCTGCTCTGACGATTCCTGAGCATCATTATTTTCTGCGCTGTCTTTGTTCTGTTTTTCTGATTTTTTATCCGGCTCACCCTTTGCTGACACTTGCGTAATAACATCAATCAGCTCAATGGTAAGACTGGCAAATTCCTGCTGGTCAGCGATATGTTCCCGCATTTTTTTTAAGATTGGTATGGCAGATTTTACTTCTTTTGATTTTTCACTTATAGAGTTTGCTAAAAAATCTGGAATTGGCAAATCCTGAACAGTCTTGCGCGCCTGTAATTTAATTTTTTCAACAAGAGGAATATCGCCTTGATTTAAGGCTTGTTGCATAGATTGCAGCTCAAAGCGATGATAAAGATTTTGTTTTACACCCTCCATATCCTGACTGCCCAAAGCCTCAACCCGAATTTCCTCTAAACTGTCAAACAATGCTGCATTTGCTGCCTGCATAGGGCGCTGTTTCTGGTGAATATAAGTGTCATGATAGCGGATTAAAAGGGCTGCATGATCAGCCTGACCACGGACTAAGGATAAAATTTCCGGTGACGGTTCATCAAAAAAATCTGGCAATGATACAATATCATTCTGTGAATTCCTACCGCTAAATTCCACCTGCAAATCGTGCTTGCCAGATAGCGCACGCGTGGTGGCAGCTATAGCATTTTTAATAGTGTTTGTTGCTGTTTCCTGCCCTTGCATTTTTTATGAATTAATTAGTAGTGAAAAAGCTTGTGAGTTTCGCCCGCCGGTCAAGTAATATCACAGGATGGCTCTGGTCAGGTTTTTCACGCAGGTAATAAATTTCCAGTTTCTGCTCTTCCTTCATATCCTGCCATAGATCCTGATATTCTACATTATCCCGCCCAATATAATCAACACCAGAGACACTATAGCTATACACCACCACATATTCTTTGCGGTTTGGCTGGTCTGCGCGCTTTGCCAGTTCCTCCTTATGGATAATAATCCCATAAGTTTTGTCAGATGCAGAAACAAAATCACGATACTGGTTGCCCTGAAAGCGTAAAAATAAAAACACCACCAGCAAAAATATCAATAAAATGAGAATTTTACTCATTTCCTACTCCAGCCAGTTAAGTTATAATTAATTACAACGGCAAGTTATCGTGTTTTTTCCATGGATTTTGGACATTTTTACTACGCAGGATAGAAAGCGAGCGGCAAATGCGCCAACGAGTATTTTGTGGACGGATTACATCATCAATGAACCCGCGTGAAGCAGCCACGAAAGGTGACGCAAATTTAGCGCGATAATCATCAATTAGTTTTTGCTGTTCTTCTTCATTGGAATATTTACCACGGAAAACAATTTCCACCGCGCCTTTTGGCCCCATAACCGCAATCTCAGCTGATGGCCAAGCATAGTTCACATCACCGCGCAAATGCTTGCTGCTCATTACGTCATAAGCTCCACCATAAGCTTTGCGGGTGATAACAGTAATTTTCGGTACAGTAGCCTCGGCATAAGCAAATAGCAGTTTCGCACCATGCTTAATTACTCCGTTATGTTCCTGATGCGTACCAGGCATAAATCCCGGAACATCAACAAAGGTAACCAGAGGAATGTTAAAAGCATCACAGAAACGTATAAAGCGCGCAGCTTTACGCGAAGCATCAATATCAAGGCATCCTGCAAGCTGGGTTGGCTGGTTAGCGACAAAACCAACTGTATGCCCTTCCATGCGCCCAAAACCAATAATAATATTTTTTGCGTAGTCCGGCTGCAATTCAAAGAAATCGCCTTCATCTACCACACGCTCTAAAAGCTCGTGCATATTATAGGCTTTATTAGGATTCTCCGGAACAAGCGTATTAAGTGACATCTCCACGCGGTCAGCCGGATCAGGGGTCGGACGCACCGGCACACCAGAACGGTTAGAAAGCGGCAAGAAATTGAACATGCGGCGCACTTGCAGCAATGCCTCAATATCATTGTTATAAGCAAGATCAGCCACACCGGTTTTATGAGTATGGGTATCAGCACCGCCTAATTCTTCCTGCGACACCACCTCGTGGGTTACGGTTTTTACCACGTCAGGACCGGTAACAAACATATAGGACGAACCGCGAACCATAACAATAAAATCGGTAAGGGCCGGAGAATAAACAGCACCACCCGCACAAGGCCCCATGATTACAGAAATTTGCGGTACAACACCCGATGCCAGTACGTTACGCTGGAAAATTTCAGCAAACCCACCTAGTGAGTCAACACCTTCCTGAATCCGCGCACCACCTGAATCAAGCAGCCCGATTACAGGAGCGCCAACCTTCATTGCCATATCAAGAATTTTACAAATTTTTTCTGCGTTAGTTTCAGAAAGTGAACCACCCAATACTGTAAAATCCTGACTATATATAAATACTATACGACCATTGATTGTGCCATGTCCGGTAACGCAGCCATCACCGGGAACTTTATTATCCTGCATGCCGAAGTTAGTACAACGATGCTCCACGAACATATCAAATTCTTCAAATGAATCAGGATCAAGCAACACCTCAATCCGCTCACGCGCTGATAACTTCCCTTTTTCATGCTGTGCGTCAACCCTCTTCTGACCGCCACCTTGACGGGCACGCTCGCGCTTCTGCTCCAGTTCTACAATAACCGAGCTGGGATGCAAAGACGGATTTCCATCCTTAGCATCATGTGTCTCATTAGGAATATTACGTTTTTTTCTAGCGAGTGTTATCATTTTTTCAGTATCCCCTACTAATTTGTTATTCCTGCACGGGCAGAAATATAAGCTAAAAACATAACTCTAACCACTAATCACTAATCATGCTTTGAGCAAGTGTAAAAAACGTTCAGCATCAATTATTTCTTTTTTCATATTTGCAGCGCGCATCTCTGCCTCATCATCCCTGCCCCACTGCTCGGCCTGCGCTTCTTCTTCCAAACGCGAAATTATAAATGCATCACCAGCACTTAAATACTCCTCACAAACTGCTATAGCCAGCACAATAGAAGAAAAACCGGATGATAAAACACAAAAAGCTGCAAGTTTCCACTCATCCAATGTTTGCAAATAACGCTCTATCGCCTTATGTAGAACTGGTGATTGCTCCACAGGCATAACCCCGCTGGTTACCTGCCACGCTACGTCAAAACGCGCTCCCGCCCACTGAAGAACTTCTCCCCATTTTTCTTCCTGCAATTTAGCAAGAGCTTCAGAGCCGGTAGCGCGATAAGTAAGAGTATCACTATCAACATACACCATCAGCACTTCAATTATTTCATTTTTCCTATCCGCAATTTTATCAATTGCAGTGTAGGCAAGTGCCGTAAGCGGCATAGAAGAAGGGCTATATTTTTTCCCTGCCTGCCATTCCAGCGACACCTTTTCTGCAAGTATTGAATTAGGAAATGTAAAAGAATTTTTAGCAGGTGTGTGAGTTGGGAGTGTCATTTTTAAATTACCTATTTTTTTTAATTGCAATACCCAGATTACTAAAACTTTCTTTCATATGTGGTGGAAGCGGAGCGGTTACGTCTATTTTTTTACCGCTGCCAAAAGCAGGAATAACCACCCTGATGGCATGGAGGTGCAGCCCTGTGGAAATTCCAATATCACTGGTTTGTTCACTATATCCTCCGTATTTTTCATCACCAACTATTGGGCAATCTATAGCCTGCATATGCACCCTAAGCTGGTGGGTGCGTCCGGTAAGCGGTTTTAGCTCCATCACCGCAAATCGCCGCGCCAATGATTCCACAACCCGATATTCAGTTTTTGCATATTTACCTTCATCATCATCCACCGCCACCCGCTCATAGGAATCAGCTCCATGCACAGCTTTAAGCAGACGGTAATCTATAGTTCCCATCGCCTGCAAAGGGCAGCCATGCACCAAAGCTAGATAGGTTTTTTCTATATCTTTGCCAGCGAACATTTTAGTTAGCTGACTGGCTGATTTAGTGTTACGCGCCAAAACTAATACTCCGCTGGTATCCCTATCTAGGCGATGCACAAGTTTAGGGCGTTCCTTAGCATCAAACATGAGTCCACCCAGCATATCATCAAGGCTTTTCTTAATTTTCGTTCCACCCTGCACTGGAAGACCGAATGGCTTGTTGATGATGATAATATTTGCATCTTTATACAGCACAAGATTACGTAAAAATTCTGCATCCTGCTCACTGGCTGTAGGCTTCGCTTTAACAAAAGTAATGTCCCCGTCAAAATCAGGATGCTCTATGGTTTGCCCTTCCAAGATTCTATCCGATGATTTGGCTTTTTTACCATCCAAACGCACTGCGCCTTTACGCAAATATTTTTCCAGCATTGAATGTTGTAAATTAGGAAAATGCCGCTTAAACCAGCGGTCTAAACGAATATCATTATCATCATCAGAAACCGTTTGTTTAATCATATTACGGCCTTCACTATCCAGAGTCCTGCAAATAAAGCTAAAACAGAGATCAGCACTGAGGAAATAATATATCCGGTTATTTGTAAATATTCGCTACGCTCAAATAAATAATAAATATCCAAACTGAAGGTAGAAAAAGTGGTAAAGCCACCTAGTACACCAACCGCAAATAACAGATGCAAATTACGGGCTTTATCAGGCAATAAATTGGCCATCACTCCAATCCATACCCCCATTAGAAAAGAACCAAGCACATTTACTGCAAGAGTAGAATAAGGAAAATCTCCACTGCTTAAACTGCTTAACCGGCCAATAAATGACATAAGCGCATAACGGAAGGCAGAGCCAACCGCTCCTCCTGCCATTACATAAATAAGTGCCGTTATTTCCATATATTCCTAACAAAAAAGCAGCCAAAGAAAATCTAAGGCTGCCTTTATAAAACAATAAACCCTAATTAATTATGCAGCAGCAGCTGTTTCCGCCTCTTCTACAGGACCTGAATCTTTACCTTTAGCAGATTCATCACGATCAACAAATTCAATTATCGCCATTGGTGCATTGTCACCATAACGGAAACCAGCTTTAAGAACACGCAGATAACCACCTTGACGGGTTTTATAACGCTCAGCAATTGCAGAGAATAATTTATTTACAATATCATTATCCTTCACCATCGCCAAAACCTGACGGCGAGCATGCAAATCACCGCGCTTAGCAAGAGTCACCAATTTTTCAACAATTGGACGCAAGTCTTTTGCTTTTGGCAAAGTTGTAGAAATTTGTTCATGCTTAATTAATGCCGCAGCAAGATTGATGAACATCGATTTACGATGAGCTGATTTACGACCTAATTTGCGACCATTCATACCGTGACGCATTGTTCTTCTCCTTTTTATTAAGACTTAGCCCCTACCCTTACACTTCAATATCTGAAGCCCAAAGTCAAAGGCTAAACCTAGATTTAATATGGCTCTTCGTATTTACGAGCGAGTTCTTCAATATTTTCTGGTGGCCAGCTTGGAACTTCCATTCCGAAACGCAGACCAATTTTAGCCAGTTTTTCTTTGATTTCATTTAACGACTTGCGACCAAAATTAGGTGTTTTAAGCATTTCACCTTCAGTTTTTTGAACCAAATCACCAACGTAAATAATATTATCATTTTTCAAACAGTTTGTCGCACGCACCGAAAGCTCATCAAGATCATAAACTTTCTTAAGAAGATACGGGCTGAACGGAAGTTCTGGTTTAGAATCTTCCCTTTTCTCAATCTTTGACTCTTCAAAATTAATGAATAACTGCAACTGCTCCTGCAAAATACGTGCAGCCAAAGCCACAGCATCTTCACCGGTTAAAGAACCATCAGTTTCAATAGTCATAGAAAGCTTATCATAGTCAGTTATCTGGCCAACACGAGCATTTTCAACTTTATAAGAAACTTTTACAACTGGGCTAAACAAAGCATCAACTGGGATTAGACCGATAGGAGCATCCGCTGAACGCTGCGCACGCACATAACCTTTGCCAGTCTCAACAATCATTTCCATATTTAATTTTGCACCTTTATCAAGCGTACAAATCACGTGGTCTTTATTGATAATCTCAACATCGCCAGAAACTTCAATAGAACCGGCTTTTACTTCCCCAGGCCCTGTTGCAGTAAGGGTAAGGCGTTTTTTCTCAGCTGATCCAGTTTTCAAACGCAATTCCTTCACGTTCAAAATAACATCAGTTACATCTTCACGCACACCCGGAATTGAAGAAAATTCATGCAACACACCATCAATTTTCAAAGAACTAACAGCCGCACCACGCAAAGACGAAAGTAACACACGACGAAGCGCAACACCAAGGGTATGAGCAAAACCACGCTCCAATGGCTCAGCAACTACAGTTGCCTGATACGGATTACTCTTAGATACAGCCACTTCTAGCTTAACCGGTTTAATCATATCCTGCCAATTTTTTGCTAACATTATTCTTTTCTCCTTTATAATCCTGCAATCTTCAAAGATGCGCAGAATATAATATTGTTACAAATAAACCCTGCTCGACTCACGCCACAGGACTAATAAAATTATACACGACGACGTTTTGGCGGACGACAACCATTATGCGGAACTGGGGTAATATCTTTAATAGAAGTAACAGTAAAACCTACAGTTTGCAATGCACGTAGTGCTGATTCACGACCAGAACCTGGGCCTTTTACTACCACAGCAAGGGTTTTCATACCATGCTCCTGAGCTTTACGACCAGCATCTTCCGCTGTAACCTGAGCAGCGTAAGGAGTTGACTTACGAGACCCCTTAAAGCCGTGATGACCAGCTGAAGACCAAGACACAGTATTGCCCTGCATGTCAGTTATAGTGATGATTGTATTGTTAAATGACGCGTTCACATGCGCAACACCGGTAGTGATGTTTTTGCGTTCACGTTTCTTAAGCCTTGCGGCACCTGCTTCTTTAGCGGCCATGAGTTTTACCTAACTATATTAATTATTTCTATTTGGTTGCAAGCTTTTTACCAGCTATTGGCTTAGACTTACCTTTACGAGTGCGAGCATTCGTGTGGGTGCGTTGACCACGAACCGGCAATT
>CAUJIB010000040.1 GCA_963205245.1 Pseudomonadota bacterium | reverse complement strand
TTTTAGGATGATTGAAATTGCTGTGGTTAAAAACCCAAAGGCACTCACGGTTACGGTTTTTAATCCTGATAACGAGGAAGAAAGTGAACAGGTGGAGCTGAAAACCAGCGATTCAACTGCGCAGCGCGGTGATATTGTTGATAGGAATGGGGAGCTTATCGCAACCAGCCTGATGACGGCTTCAGTATTTGTGAACCCTAAGGAAATAAAAGATATAAATGCTGCGATTCATGGTCTGGCGCAAATTTTATCTATAGATGAAAAATTGCTTGCCCGTCGCTTAAAAAGTGGAAAATCATTTGTATGGGTAAAGCGTAATTTAACGCCTAGAGAGCAGCAACAGGTTAATAGCCTCGGTATTCCTGGAATTTATTTCCAACCTGAAGAACGTAGGGTGTACCCTTATGGTAGTATGCTTTCGCATGTGCTTGGTTATGTAGGGGTGGATAATAAAGGTCTAGCCGGTATTGAGCAGCAGTTTAACAATCGTCTGCGTGATAATGCGTTTAATCGTGAACCAGTTACCCTTTCTCTTGATGTGCGGTTGCAGTCTATGTTGCGGGAAGAAATGGGTAGTGCTGTCTCGGAATTTAATGCAATAGGTGCTACAGGAGTGATTATGGATATCAAGTCAGGTGAGATTTTATCCATGGTTTCGCTTCCGGATTTTGATCCGCATAAACCAGCTAAAGCAACTGATGCACAAAAATTCAATCGTGCAACACTTGGTGCCTATGAAATGGGGTCAACCTTCAAAAGCTTTACCATGGCGATGGGACTTGATTATGGGGTTGCTACCATGAAAAGCGGCTATGATGCTACTAATCCTCTAAAAATAGCTACATTTACTATTAATGATGCGCATGGGAAAAAACGCTGGTTATCTGTTCCGGAGATTTATGCTTATTCTTCTAATATAGGCACAGCAAAAATGGCTCTTGATGTAGGGACAAAAAGACAGAAAGAGTTTTTGGGTAAAATGGGAATGTTCAAGCCTATAGATATTGAGCTTCCTGAAAAAGCCAGCCCGCAATTCCCAGAAGATTGGAAAGAGATCAACACAGTTACGATTTCCTATGGGCATGGAATATCAGTAACTCCCCTGCATCTTGTGCGCGGGATTGCTAGTCTGGTTGGTGGTGGAACCCTGGAAAAACTTACTTTGCTTAAAGATGGAAATAAAAATAAAGCTAAAGGTGAGCGGGTTGTAAGTGAGCAGACTTCAGAAAATGTACGCCGTCTGATGCGTCTGGTAGTGGATCATGGTACTGGCGGTAAGGCGGATATAGCCGGTTACCGTGTGGCAGGGAAAACAGGAACAGCTGAAAAGGTACAGGCTGGGGGAAAATATAACCCTGATGCTAAAATAGCTTCTTTTATTGCTACATTTCCTGTTGATGAGCCAAAATATATTGTTCTGGTAATGATTGACGAACCAAAAGGCAATAAATCCACATATGGTTTTGCAACGGGCGGGATGATTTCAGCTCCGGTTGTTGGTAAAATTATAGCCCGCATGGGACCGATGCTTGGTATAAAGCCGCGTTATGACGTACCAAAAGATGATGCAGAAAAATTCTGGGTAAGTAATGAAAAGGATGAAAAACCAAGATCGCAGGCATCTTATATCAGCCCGATGATGGATAAGAGGTATATCAGTGATATTTCTTATTGATTTTTTCTTATTATCCCTGTGTATTTAAGGAAATTTAAATATATAATTTCCTGCCTGTACAGGAATAATAAATTGTTATGAAATTAATAAATTTACTAGAATCTATTTCTGAATTTGTGAATATAGGAGGGGAGCTTGCCAATGTTGATATTACAGGCATTACTTCTGATTCCTCAAAAGTAAAAGCTGGTTTTATATTTTTTGCCTTAAAAGGTGAGAAAACTGACGGGGCAAAATTTATCCCTCAGGCAGTAGAAAATGGGGCGGCGGTTATAATAGGGGATAAGGCTCTAAGCCCTAAGCCGGAAGTGCTATCTGTAGAAAATCCACGTCTTGTTCTTGCGAAAATGGCAGCGGCCTTTTATGGACGGCAGCCGGAAAATATTGTAGCGGTTACGGGAACTGATGGGAAAACCTCCACCGCGGATTTCTTCCGGCAGTTTATGTTTCTTGCCGGAGGAAAATCAGCATCAGTGGGTACGATTGGGGTAATTTCCGGCGAAGGAAAAAATCTATATGAAGGAACACTTACCACTCCTGATAGCGTCGCTTTGCATAAAATGCTGTCTGAACTTACAGAAGGCGGGGTAAATTATTTGGCGATGGAGGCTTCCAGCCACGGCCTTTCCCAATACCGGCTGGATGGCGTAAATCTCAAGGCGGCTGCTTTTACCAATATTGCCCGTGACCATTTGGATTACCATAAAACCGAAGAAGCATATTTTGCAGCCAAAGCTAGGTTATTCAGTGAGGTTTTGCCGGAAGGCGCAACTGCGGTTCTTAATCAGGATGATAAAAAATTTCCGAAGCTAAAAGCCATATGTGAAAAGCGCAAACATAAAATAATTGGTTTTGGCAGAAATGGTGCAGAATTTACCATTAATTCTATTATTCCCACCGGACATGGGCAAAATGTTACGCTTACGTTATTCGGGAAAAAATATGAAATAGAAGTGCCGCTGGTTGGGGAATTCCAGATTATGAATATACTTGCTGCTTTAGGGCTTTTAGTAGGTGTGGGCGGTAATTTAGAACAGGTGGTTGCAAATATCCCTAAATTAAAAGGTGTGGCTGGCAGGCTGGAACAGGTGGTTGCTACAACGGGCGGTGCATCGGTATTTATTGATTATGCCCATACGCCGATGGCGCTTGAGAATGTCCTTAAAACTTTGCGCGTGCATACTAAAAATAAGCTTTATGTAGTGTTTGGCTGCGGTGGGGATAGGGACTCTGGAAAACGCCCGCTTATGGGGAAAGCCGCTAAAGAATTTTCTGATTTTGCAGTTATAACCGATGATAACCCGCGTAGTGAGGATCCGGCTAATATCCGCGCGGAAGTGATGGCTGGCATTAATGATAAAAATAATTGTAAAGAAGTTGCGGATAGAAAAAAGGCGATTTATTTTGCTATGGAACAACTTAAGGCAGGCGATGTTCTGGTGATTGCAGGCAAAGGGCATGAAAAAATACAAATTATAGGTAAGGAACATTTCCCTTTTGACGATGCGCAGGTGGCGCGGGAAATAGGGAAAGATTTGGGAATCAGCGTATGAGCGCATTATGGGCAGTTGATGATTTGGTAAAAGCCACGGGTGGTGAAGCGACATTCGGTAGTGAGGTGGGCAAATGGTGCGCGTGGCGGGTGGAAATTGACAGTAGAAAAATCCAGCCCGGTGATATTTTCGTTGCCTTGCGCGGTGAGCGTTTTGATGGGCATGAATATGTCGCAGAGGCTTTCAGGCGTGGGGCGATAGCGGCAGTTGTGGAGCGTAATCTGGATATTGTCGGTAACCAGTTAGTGGTTGAGGATTGCTATAAAGCACTTAATGATTTGGCGATATATAACCGTGGGCGCAGTAAAGCAAAAATTATAGGTGTAACGGGCAGTGTAGGTAAAACTAGTACCAAGGAGATGCTAAAGCTTGCTCTTTCTGTGCATGGTAAAACTTATGCCACTGCCGGAAATTATAATAACCATATCGGCACGCCGCTTATTCTTGCAAATTTACCGCTTGATGCGGAATTTGCTGTGTTTGAAATGGGTATGAACCATGCTGGCGAAATATTGCATCTAACTAAGGTGGTACGTCCGCAGATTGCTATGATTACTGGGGTAGAAGCGGTGCATCTGGAATATTTTTCTGTCACTGCGGAAATAGCAAAGGCTAAAGCTGAGATTTTTGAAGGGCTGGAAGATGGTGGCGTGGCGATAATTAATGCTGACCAGCCTTATTTTAAGGATATTAAATTTCCTAAAATTACTTTTGGGGAGAGTGAAAAAGCGGACTTTCGTTTGCTTTCCTATAAGCCGACAATTTCCGGTTGTGAGGTTGTCGCTAATATCAGTGGCAACAAACTGGATTATACTATTAGCGCCAATGGCCGCCATTTGGCGGTTATTTCTGTTTCGGTTCTTGCGGTAATTGAAAAACTGGGATTGGATATTAAAAAATCAGCGCAGGCTCTAGCACAATTTACTGAAGTTGAAGGGCGCGGCCGGGTAGAAAAAATAGAAATCGCGGGCGCAAATATTTTGCTTATCAATGA
>CAUJIB010000039.1 GCA_963205245.1 Pseudomonadota bacterium | reverse complement strand
CCAAAAAACACCTGTATTGATCTAAACCGCGCCGGTGTTCCGCTAATGGAAATTGTATCAGAGCCGGACATGCGCTCCGCCGATGAAGCCGTGGCTTATATAAAAAAACTGCGGGCAATTTTACGCTATATCGGCACTTGTGACGGCGATATGGAAAAAGGAAATTTGCGCTGTGATGCTAACGTTTCTGTGCGTAAACTGGGCGAACCGCTCGGCACACGCTGCGAAATTAAAAACCTGAACTCCATGCGTTTTATGAATAAAGCCATTGAGTTTGAAGCAATGCGTCAGGTGGAAATTTTAGAAAGCGGCGGCGCAATCGCGCAGGAAACCCGCCTGTTTGATTCCACCAAAGGAGAAACCCGCACCATGCGCACCAAAGAAGATGCACATGACTACCGCTATTTCCCTGATCCTGATTTATTGCCGCTGGAATTTACGCAGGAATATGTGGATAATATTCGCATCACCTTGCCTGAACTTCCTGACCAGAAAAAAGAACGTTATATCAAAAATTTTGGGCTTTCAGCTTATGATGCAGGAGTAATTGTCGCAGAAAAATCTATAACTGAATATTTTGAGGAATTAGCTACAAAAGTTGAAGCAAAACTTGCTGCTAACTGGATGACCGTGGAGCTATTCGCCCGTCTGAATAAAATGGGTCAGGATATTGAAAACTCTCCAATCAACGCCCAGAAATTCGCTGGATTGCTTGCGTTGATTGCCGATAATACAATTTCAGGCAAAATTGCTAAAGATGTACTGGATTTGATGTTTGAAACCGGCAAGGACGCTGCGGAGATTGTTGAGGAAAAAGGCCTGAAGCAAGTAACCGATACAGGCGCGATTGAAAAAGTGATAGATGAGGTAATCGCGACTAACGCCGATAAAGTGGCTGAATATAAAAGCGGCAAGGATAAACTGTTCGGCTTTTTCGTAGGGCAAGTGATGAAAGCCAGCGGCGGCAAAGCCAACCCAGCCCTGCTTAATGACTTGCTGAAGAAGAAATTGGGATAGCATGAGCGCAACTCCTTTTTTTACCATAGGAATGTTGCTGCTTTCCAATATATTCATGACATTTGCATGGTATGGGCATTTGAAATATAAAACTGCCCCGCTCCTGCTGGTTATATTTGCAAGTTGGGGAATTGCTTTTTTTGAATATTGCCTGCAGGTGCCAGCTAACCGTTATGGCCATGGGCTATTTTCGGCAGCAGAACTAAAAACCATTCAGGAGGTAATTACCCTGCTGGTTTTTGCCGTATTTTCAGTGTTTTATCTGGGAGAACCGTTAAAATGGAATCATCTGATCGGTTTTGGCTTGATATGTGCCGCAGTTTTTGTGATATTCCATGAATGGTAACTAACTAAAACCAAGGAAAATTCCAATGCCAATGGCTGCCGCAGAAATTGAATCATTAGTAAAAAAAGCCTTGCCTGATGCCGAAATTAAGCTAGTGGATACAGCAGGAGATAATGACCATTACAGCATTGCTGTAACTTCTGCGCAATTCACTGGTAAAAGCCGCGTGCAGCAGCATAAAATGGTAATGGATGCATTAGGCGGCAATATGGGGACTAAGCTGCATGCCCTCGCCATAACCACAAAAACATTATAAGGACAAAATTATGAGCAACCCAATATTTGAACAAATTGAAAAAGACATTAAAGAAAATGACATTGTGCTTTATATGAAAGGCACAAAGAATGTACCGCAATGCGGCTTCTCTGCAACTGTAGCACAGGTTTTAGAACGTGTAGGAGTGGAAAATTATAAAGACGTAAATGTTCTGGCTGATCCAGAAATCCGCGAAGGAATTAAAGAATTCACCAATTGGCCGACTATACCGCAACTTTATGTTAAGGGTGAATTTATTGGCGGCTGCGACATAGTGCGTGAAATGTACCAAAGCGGTGAATTGCAGGAATTGCTAAAGGAAAAAGGTATAAATTTTTCCAACGCTGCATAATGATTAGCTAACCAAAGCACCTTTTTATAATGACGTCTGCAATGTCTGGCAGTGCCAATACCTCTGTTACCGCTCCGATTTCATAAGCAGCCTTTGGCATACCATATACTACACAGCTCGCTTCATTCTGCCCAATTGTATGGGCTCCTTCCTGCCGTAACCTAAGCAATCCATCCGCACCATCTTTACCCATTCCGGTAAGTATAATTCCCAGCGCACCAGCTCCTACCTCTTCTGCTACAGAGTTAAAAGTTACATCAACTGATGGCTTGTGGTTATTAACAGGAGGGTCATCTGTTACATTACAGATAAATCCGCTAACTTTATGTTTTATTTTCAACTGCGTTCCACCTGCCGCTACACATCCCATACCAGCTTTCAGCATCATCCCATCATTTGCTTCATAAACCGGAAAAGAACACATAGAAGAAATACGCTTAGCAAAACTTGCCGTAAAAACCGGTGGCATATGCTGAGTTATCACAATTGGCGGACAATTAACCGGTAGATATGGCAATATTTCCGTCAATGTTTCCACTCCGCCAGTAGAAGCACCAATAGCTATAAGCTTTGGCGCGTTTAACGCTATATTCCGTACCCTGTTATCCCTTTGCCTGAAAACCCTGCTGCGCACACGGTTAATATTAGCCCTTGTTGACGCAGCTTTTTTTACAATATCACATAATTCTTTAGAAAAACGCTTAAGCCCATCTTCTGTTGCCTCTAACGGTTTAGCGATACATTCCACAGCCCCGATTTGTAGTGCCTGAATTGCAATATCAGTTCCCTTCCCAGTAAGGGTTGAAACCATAACTACAGGCATAGGACGCAAATTCATAATCTTTTCTAAAAATGTAAGTCCATCCATTTTCGGCATTTCTACATCCAGCGTTATAACATCAGGATTAAGCTGTTTTATTTTTTCCCGTGCCTCAAAAGGATCGCCTGCCTCACCAATTACTCTAACTTCTACATCAGATGATAACATTTGCGTAAGCATTTGCCGTATAAAAGCTGAATCATCTACAATCAATACTGAAATGGGTTTCATGTTCTCTATTTTATCAAAAAAGTTCTATATCATTACCTATGCTTTTAACCATAAGCTTACGTTCATAATTTTTTTCTTCACCCATAATTACCATATCTTCCTGCCGTCTTAATAAACGCATCATCACTTTTCCCGTTTTTGGATAATAATGCACACGACGCGGATGCGCTCCCTCCAAATCCTCAGAAAAATTTATAAACCCCTCTTTATATAAAAAACTGCGGATAAATTCAGAATTTTTACTACCGATGAAAGAAGAACTATTAATCACATTGCCGCCACCAAAAACTTTTATCTCAAGCCTTTCCTTAGAACCTCCAGCTTTCAAAATTTCATTTATCAAATTCTCCATGGCAAACACCCCATAACGCGCTGCATCACTGTTTTTTATATTTATATCACCACCATCAGGTAATAAAAAATGATTCATCCCTCCAACACCGGCATAAGGATCACGTATACAAGCAGAAACACAAGACCCTAAAATAGTAGAAATCATTTCATTTCCAGATTTAGACACATATAAATCACCAGAAAATATCTTAATAACCGTGACATTTTCTTTCATGTCATAATAACGCCTACTACTATTTATATAATCAATAATCGGCGGCTCTTTACGATTTTGGATCACTGCCTGATGCATCACCGCTTCTTCCTATAAATTGTTCTGCCAATAAGCTCAAAACGATCCGAAATATTGTGTAAACTTTCAGAATGTCCAATATAAAGCCAACCTCCAACTTTTATTAAACCTGCCATTCTTTCAAAAAGCTTTTTCTGTGTTTCTTTATCAAAATAGATTACAACATTACGGCAAAATACGGCATCAAACAAACCGCTCATCGGCCAAAATTCCAATAAATTTAGCTGCTTAAATGCTATTATGGATTTTAGTTCATCAGCCATAACTACATCATGGCTGTAATCATCTATATTAATATTATCCCTATAACCGGCAGGAATATTATCCAGTTGCTCTAAAGGATATTTTCCATTTCTTGCCATAGCCAGCATATTAGTATCAATATCAGTAGCCAGTATCCGTGCATCCCATGATGATATATTATTAATGGCACGCCTAACCACCATAGCAATAGAATAAGCTTCCATACCCGAAGAACAGGCAGCTGACCAAATCCTAAGTTTTTTATTTTTGGGGTTAGATACCTCTAATTCAGATATAATAGATTCCAAGTGTGTAAAATGATGTTCTTCACGAAAAAATTTAGTGAGATTAGTAGTGATAGCATTTACAAGATTTACAATTTCCCCTTTACCTTCTTCACTTTTCAGTAAGGCGCAATATTCAGAAAAACTTGTCAGATTTAATGTTCTGAGCCTGCGGACTAATCTTGAATAAACCATATCTTTTTTCTGCTCAGATAAAACTATACCAACCTGTTTATTCACAAAATCCGCAAGAAAAGTAAATTCCCTATCATTAAAAGTAAATTCTCTTCCTTCATGCTCTTTACCCTCATCTAACTGCAATGCAAATGACATAGAAAATGACTCCTAGAATTCTTTCCAGTCCGTATCATAATTATCTTTTGCACCTACTGCTTTTACCGGTTTAACTGGCGTACGGACAGGAGATGGTTTTCTCACTACAGGTTTTTGAGCAATGTTTTTCATAGATGCCAGCGTTGGTTTATGGGAAGGGTGATATTTATCCACTGGCGGTTGGCTTTCTGAAGAAACATCCCCATCGTGTAAATTAAAGAAACTCATCAGTTTTTCTAACTCACTGGCTTGCTCCACCATTGATTGTGCTGCCGCTGTATTTTCTTCTACTAACGCTGCATTTTGCTGTGTTACTTCATCCATCTGGGTTATAGCTGTATTTATCTCATTTATACCTGTTGCCTGCTCCCTGCTTGCCGAAGCAATTTCAGAAACAATACTTGCAACCTGTTGTACTGACCCGACAATCCCTTGCAAGGTTTCACCTGCTTGGTTTACTAAACCCGCACCGGTTTTAACTTGCCCAGCACTTTCATTTATAAGTGCTTTTATCTCTTTTGATGCTGAAGCAGAACGCCCTGCCAGTGAGCGCACTTCGCTTGCCACCACTGCAAAACCTTTACCCGCATCTCCTGCCCGCGCCGCTTCCACCGCAGCATTAAGAGCCAGCAAATTAGTTTGGAAAGCAATTTCATCAATTACACCGATAATATCAGAAATTTTTTGTGATGATTTTTCTATACTGGACATCGCCATAACCGCTTCACTAACCACTTTACCTCCCTCGCAAGCAACACCATTGGCTTTATTGGCAAGATCATTGGCTGTTGTTGCATTTTGTGAATTTTGCTTCACTGTTCCAGTAATTTCCTCCATAGAGGCCGCAGTTTCCTCTAAAGAAGAAGCCTGTTCTTCTGTACGCTGGGAAAGATCGGTGCTGCCTGAAGCAATCTCGCTTGCCGCTGAATTTACAGATTGCGCAGCCTCAATAATACGCTGCACCATGTCATAAAGTTTATCTATAGTGACATTTAGGGATTCTTTTATATCCGCAAATGTTCCCTTATACTCACCAACCATTTTCTGTGTTAGATCACCTGAAGAAACACCTGTAAGAATTTTTACCGCCTCTTTCATTCCGTTTTCATTTTCAGTACGTACCGCAACCATCTGCGTAATATCAGATGCGGTTTTTACAATCCGAACTATTTTTCCCCGTAAATCTACAATCGGACTATAAGAAGCCTGAATCCATATTCCCCTACTGCCCTTACCAAAACGCCTGAATTCTCCACTTTGTGCCTCACCACGATTCAAATCATCCCAGAATTTGCGATATTCTGCGCTGGCTTTATAAGCTGCATCTACAAACATACTATGATGCTTGCCTTTTATTTCATCCAATTGATAGTCCATAGCCTGCAAGAAATTTGCATTGGCATTCATAATTGTACCATCAGGCATAAATTCTATAACTGCCTGTGATTTATTAATCGCATCCACCATACCGGCCGCTGCGCCATCCAGCCATTCCACTACCGTACCAATACGTTCTTTATTCTCACCATAAACCGGATTGGCGACCAGATTAAATGAACGCCCACCAACCTGAATTGAAGTTTTATAAGTATCATTAAGTCTTTCCAACATACTACGCTGATGTGCAGGATTTTTATGGAAAATATCAATGTTATTGCCCACAAGACCAGCCACATTAAAACGCGGCAAATCTTTCTGAATATCTTTTTCTGCGTCCTGTAAAAAAGAAGTAACGGCACTATTCATATAGATAATGTTAAATTTATCATCTGCCATCATCACATTAGAATTTGATTTATCTAAGGCAAGTTTCAAACGTGTTGCGTTTATACTATCCAGCTTAGTTTTAGTTATATCTGTCGCATATTTTATTACTTTGAACGGCTTGCCTTTATTATCCAGCAGAGGATTATATGAAGCCTGAATCCATATCTCCCTACCGCCTTTGCCAAATCTTTTATATTCTGCTGCCTGATATTGACCACGATTCAACGAATCCCAGAACTGATGATATTCAGTACTGCTTTTATACCCCACATCAACAAACATACTGTGATGTTTTCCTTGTATTTCTGCCAAAGAATAACCTAGCGCATTTAAGAAATTTTCATTGGCAGTTATAATTGTGCCATCCATGTTAAACTCTATCACCGCCTGCGATTTGTCCAAAGCAGCAAGTTTAGCTTTCAATTCTCTAATATCAGATGTAAAATTCAGCATTGTTTTTCTCCCTAAAAAATATTTGTTAAGCGGCTTCTGCTATTATTTTGTCAATATGGTGAGTATCAAAAATATGTTCCACGTCCAAAAGAACAACCATTCGTTCTGAAAGCGAAATCAATCCACATATATAATCAGTATCTTGCTGTGAATCAGCAGTAGGTGCAGGTTTTATATTTTCAGAATTAACATCCAAAATATCTGAAACAGTATCTACCAGAATCCCGATATTACGGTTGCCAATCGCAAGAATAATAACCACGTGTTTTTGTGTCGCCTCGGTAATCCCCATATTAAAACGCGCCCGCAAATCAAAAATCGGGATAATAAGTCCCCGCAAATTCATAACCCCGCGCATAAATTCCTGAGAATTCGGAAGACGCGTTGTCTCTGACCAACCCTTAATTTCCCGCACAGTCATAATATCTACCCCATATTCTTCGCCTGATACGGTAAAGGTAAGATACTGCTGGGCTACATTTTTCTGTAAGAATTTTTCTTCATCCCTTATTTTATCCAGATTTTCTGCCATAATTACCCTCAAATCCCTGCTTCAGTTAATAACATCTATGCCGCCTCAAGATAAGTCTGGGTTTGCGGTTTAAGTCCAGCTATGTCCAGAATAAGAGAAACTCTTCCATCACCTAAAATTGTAGCACCAGACACACCGGCTACAGGATCCGAGTTAGATTCCAGACTTTTAATAACAACCTGCTGCTGACCAATTAATTCGTCTACAACCAAACCCATTTTGCGGCTGCCTGTTTCTACTAATACAATAAGGGCTTTGCTTGGTTCATTTTCTGCACCAGTAATATTAAAAATACGCGATAAATAAATAACCGGTATGAATTCACCACGAACATTGATAACGTCACTGTGCCCTTCCACCCGTTTTACCTGCTCAAATTTAGGGCGCATGGTTTCTATGATATTGGCAATCGGTACAATATAATTTTCTGTACCCACCCGCACTATCATCCCATCTAAAATTGCAAGGGTAAGCGGTAGGGAAACTGTGAATAATGAACCTTTACCAACAGTGGTGACAACCTTAACCGTTCCCCCTAAGTTCTGGATATTACGGCGCACAACATCCATCCCCACACCACGACCTGAAATATTGGAAACAGTATCCGCTGTGGAAAACCCAGGTAAAAAAATCAGGTCATCACATTCTTCATCACTAAGTACAGCATCTGCTGCCACCAGACCTTTTTCCCGTGCTTTAGCAAGTACTTTACTGCGATTTATCCCTGCCCCATCATCTTTTATTTCTATCACTATCCGCCCACCACGATGATCAGCCGAAAGATAAATCGTACCCTCTTGTGGTTTATTTGCTGCAATCCGCACTTCCGGTTTTTCTATGCCATGATCTACTGAATTACGTATCATATGAGTAAGTGGATCACCCAACTGCTCAATCACTGTTTTATCAACTTCCGTGTTTTCTCCAGATGTGACTAAACGGATTTCTTTGCCTAATTGGGCAGAAATATCACGTACAATCCTTGGCATTCTGGAAAATATAGATTTTACCGGCTGCATTCTAACTGCCATCACCGCTTCCTGAAGCTCTCGTGTATGCTGCGAAAGTTCGCTAATTCCACGCATCAAATCAGTAAACTGACCTTCTATAAAATTACGTGTCTGCGCTTTAAGCATCGCCTCGGTAATAACCAGTTCGCCGATCATATTGACCAATCTGTCAACTTTATCCAAATCAACACGGATAGAAGTAGCATGGGCACCACGGGTACCAGCTTCCTCAGCCGGTGCAATTTTTATATTACTAGATCGCACTTCAGATATCTTTTCATTAGCAACAGATTCTTCTGGGGCAATCGCAATATTAAGATCACAATGGTCACTTACAAATTCAAACACTTCCCTAATATCATTTTCACAACAAGAAGAAATAAGCACAATTGACCACCCCACATAACAACAGGTAGGGTTAATTTCTTCAATTACTGGAACACGGTGAATAAAAGCTGTAACCTCTGTTTTACCCAAACGGGAAAGCTCACGGATAATAAGAAGCGGTTCATTACCTGTAGCAAGCAGGGTTTCATGCGGAGCAAAATTAATCTGCCATCTCTGCTCTTTTAAGCATACTGTTTCTTTTTTATTACTTTCTTGTTTAGTCTTGACATAATCCCCACCAGATCCCATAGCCAATTCTTTTAAGTTTTCTAAAAGATCTGCTCCCAGCCCTTCCTGCGGGCTCACATTATCCCGCGCAGCATTTACCATCTGCGTTACAATATCTACAGACTTAAGCAGCATATCCACTGCGGCACGTGACGGCTTAACTTTTCCCTCCCGCATAGAATCCAGTAAGGCTTCAAGCACATGCGTAAAATTCATGATAGAATCAAGACCAAATGCCCCAGCCCCGCCTTTTATAGAATGGGCACAACGAAAAATTGCATTTAACTGCTCAGTATCCGCTGCCTCAATATCAAGACCGATAAGCAGTGACTCCATATCACCCAGAAGCTCAAAACACTCTGCTATATAGGTTTGCTTAAATTGATCTAAAGATACCATTACGGACACACCTTTTTAATCACATCTATTAGTTTTTCTGGGTTAAAAGGCTTTACAATCCACCCTGTCGCCCCCGACGATTTACCTTCTTCTTTCTTGGCATTATCCCCCTCAGTTGTAAGCATAAGTATAGGGGTAAATTTATAGGAAGGGTCAGCCCTAAGTGAACGTATAAGTTCAAATCCGTTCATATTAGGCATATTAAGATCAGTTATTACTGCATCTACCCTATTTCCAACGATAGCAGCAAGAGCGGCTTTGCCATCTTCAGCCTCTACCACATCATAACCCGCACTTTTCAGGGTAAATGCCACCATTTCACGCATACTTCTGGAATCATCTACCGCCAGCACTTTCTTAGCCATTATAACTGCTCCTGTTTAATAGATTTTCTAACCCTTCATCTTTTACTATTTCCATAAAGACAGCGCTGCCATTTACCAGCGACAAGCTACCGCCAGAAGCTGCAATGCTCTTGTCAAGGCTGACAATTAATTGCAAACCAGCAGTTGTAATGCTCTCTATTTTTGAAGCATCTAAAATTAAATGGGATTTTACAGATAAACGCAGATTTTTTAATTCACCTGCAAGTGATTCTATATCCTCAATATTCATATTTGAGGGCAAGATATAGCTAGTATTTTTATCACTATAATTTTTCAACACCAACCCCCAAAACAATTATATTTATTTGAATAAATAAATATATAAACTAGTTTTAGTTGCAATAATAAATTGGGCATCGTCCCAAAAAAATACAGTTTTTATCAGGTTATTCTATATTGCGTATAAAACATGGGCGTAAGCTCATGGATTTACCATTAAGTACATTGCAATACTTCTATCATCGCCCTGCCATATTTGCGCTGGTCTATTACCTCTAACATTTCTGGAATCTCTATGATTTCCTTAGCGTCATGCTCAATGACCAGCAAGGCGTCATGTTCTATCCAGCCGCCATTTTGCAAGGCAAGAAGAGTTGGTGTAATCAGTTTTTCAAAATAGGGCGGATCAAGAAAAACAAGGCTATATTTCTTCCGCGCCTGCCCTATTTTGCTGGCATTTGCCCGAAAGAAATCCACATTATCAAGCTCATTCATACGCTGGGCGTTATAACGCGCATTACCAATAGCTTCCCTTGAACTGTCAATAAAAGTTACATGGCCTGCCCCGCGTGACAGAGCCTCCAACCCCAATGCACCTGTACCACAAAAAATATCCAGCACATTTTTACCTATAAAACTATGCCCACTTGCAATTTTACCGTGGCTTAAAATATTAAAAACCGCTTCCCGCGCAAAATCCGCTGTCGGGCGCACCACAGCTTCCGCTTCCTTCAGCAAATCAATGCGCCTGCCTTTATGCTTTCCTGCTACAATCCGCATTTATAATGCTCCCACAAATGATTTAAGCACTTTTCCCGTTACTTCTTTAACTTCACCTTTTTCAAGGCTGCCCAGCTGGAATGAACCGTACGACAATCGCAACAGGCGATTTACCGTACAGCCAAAATGCTCAAATATTTTGCGGATTTCGCGGTTTTTACCTTCACGCAAACTCACCGTAAGCCAGCTATTGCCGCCTTTAGAGCTATCTATAACCGCTTCCACACTGCCATAATTTATACCATCGATAGTCATGCCGTTTTTTATCTCAGCAAGCATGGCAGGTGTAATGCTGCCATAAACCCGCACGCGGTAACGGCGAATCCAGCCAGTTGAAGGAAGTTCAAGCTTGCGCGCCAAGGCGCCGTCATTAGTAAGCAGTAACAACCCTTCGGAATTTAGGTCAAGCCGCCCGATAGAAATTACCCGTGGCAAATCTTTCGGCAAAGTTTCAAACACTGTTTTCCGCCCCTCCGGATCTTTATGTGTTGTAACCAGCCCCGAAGGTTTATGGTAAAGCCACAGGCGGGTTTCTTCTTTCTGCTTAAGCGGCTTGCCATCCACTACCACTGTATCATTTTCACTAACGTTGAGAGCTGGCGTAAGTACTTTTTTACCATTAACTTTCACCCGCCCTTCGGCAATCCAGCTTTCGGCCTCACGCCGCGAACATAATCCCGAACGTGCCATGCATTTGGCTAAACGCTCACCTGCAAATTTTGATTGCGGCTTTATATCTTTTTTATTGGTCATTTGTTATCTGCCATCTGTTTTTTGCAAGCCTCTATAAAAGCTTCAAATATCCTTTTATCACCTGAATCTACATGATATTCAGGATGCCACTGCACGCCAAGACAAAAAGGATGTGAAGGAAGCTCAATCCCTTCAATTACGCCATCAGAAGTAACCGCATTTACAAGCATTTGCGGCGCAACTTTGTCTACTGCTTGATGGTGTGCGGTATTAACCGCCATTTCTGTTTTACCAACAATCTTACTAAGTAGACTACCCTTAGTTATTTTTATGCTATGCCCTGCTTCATCCCGCGAGTTTTTCTGCTCATGCTCCAATGGGTTATCCACGCTATCGGGAATATGCTGGATCAATGTCCCGCCCAGCACCACATTAAGCAATTGCTCACCACCGCAAATACCAAGTATGGGAATACCGCGCTCAATCGCTCCACGCGTTATGGCAAACTCAAATTTGGTGCGGTTATCCTTAGTTATCACCGTATTGTGTTTTTCACTCTGCCCATAAAGCTCTGGTGATACGTCAAAAGCCCCGCCTGTTATCATCAACCCATCAACAAGTTCCAGATACTCTCCTACCTTCTCCACATCATGCGGAAGCGGCAATGCCAGCCCGCCAAGACTACTAACCGCCGAACAATAATTCTCCCGAACTGCATACCACGGTTTTTTGGAATAAGTCTGCTTTTCCTCATAATCAAGGGTGATACCGATTTTCGGCGAATTAATAAGTTTTTTTGCCATAATAATACAATTTTCAGAGTTTTATTGATATTTTATTAACTCATACATGTTTTTATAAAGAATTAAAATAGCATTGTACCGAACTATTTATGAAAAAAGTCGTAAAGAATATGTCTCTTGCCACAATCGCTGGCACTTTTTTCGGCTTCGCGCTGATTGTTGGCGCGATTATGCACGGCACAGATAATTATCTTTCATTCCTGAGTATGGAAGGTTTTCTAATCGTGATTGGCGGCACAATCGCTAACGCTTTTATGAGCTACAACTCCAATTCTGTAATCCTTGCCTTTCAGGCAATATGGCACATGGTAAAAAAACCTAAGGCCACGCGTGAAGGTCTAAACGCAGAAATTCTAAGGCTTATAAAATGGTCATATCTGGTGCAGACAAAAGGCTTCTCTGGATTAGAAGGTGAAGTAGGTGTAAAAATCAGAGAACCTTTGCTGCGATATGGTATTGACCTTGTCATCACCGGCTACCAGCCGGATTCTATCCGTAAAATGATGAACACACTGGTAGAAGCTGAATTTGAACGCAGCATTTCTCCAGTCATCGTGCTAAAAAACATGGCATCTACTGCCCCTGCTTTCGGTATGGTGGGAACACTGGTAGGGATGATTATCATGCTACAAAACATTCAGGGCGATATGACCCGTATCGGCCTTGGTCTATCAGTTGCACTACTTGCTACACTTTATGGCATTATAGTTGCCCGCCTTTTCTGCCTTCCGGCTGCTGATAAATTAATGCAGAAAGAAGATGTAATGCGTTTTCGCAATTATATGATGACAGAAGGCCTGATCCTGCTTGCTGAAAAACAAAACCCGCGCTTTATGCAGGATAAACTTAATAGCTTCCTTGACCCGTCGCAGCATTTCAATCTGGATGACTATCTTAAACAGACAGAAAAGAAAGAAAAGGGTGGGGCATGATTCCTCCCAAAAAAATAATACCTGAGGAAAATGTGGATTCGTGGCTGATGAGCTATGCGGATTTGATAACACTGCTGATGAGCTTTTTTGTTATATTTGTTTCTGTTTCTGAGCCACGCAAAGAACGTATTTCTATATTAAGCAGCGGCATGGGCGGAAAATTCGGCACTATTGATGTTTCAACTGCTTTTGACGGGGTAATAAGAGATCTCCAGCAACCGGTAGAAATTTCTAAATCCTTCCGCGATATAACCATTGCCCATAATGAAAGATCTATTGAGATTGAAATGTCAAACGCCGCTTTCTTCAAGCCTTTTACAGCAGAGCTTGATGAAAGCAAACTCCCCCTCCTCACCCAGATTATTGCCCCCTTAAAATCTATAGACTTTATTGATTACCGCATTAGTATAGAAAGCCATACCAGTGATGCTAAACCGCAAAGTGGTCTATACGCGACCAATTGGGAACTTTCTTCCGCCAGAGCTGCCCGCATGGTAAGGATTTTTATTGAAAACGGTATCAAGCCGGAAACTCTCAAAGCCATAGGCATGGCTGATTCCCACCCTAAAGTACCAAACCTAGATCCGCAGGGCAACGCTATTCCATCCAATCGTGAGAAAAACGAACGGATACTGGTTAAATTGGAACGTATCTCTTAGTATCACATTGAATTATAATATATAATTTTTACCATTCAAATATTAATTGATATTAATTTTTGTTTCTGCTATGGTGGCGCAGAATTCGGATTATTCAGTATTTTTTAATTTTTATATAAACAATAAATACGAGAGGACAAATCATGGCAAAACCAAACGAACAACCACAAAAAAATGCTCCAATAGTAAACGCAGAAGGTAAAAATGTAGACCCGAAGATTGCCGCTCAAATACTTGACAACCCTAAATATAACGCAATTATAAAACGCGAAACTTCAGCAAAACCTGAACAATTCAAAGCAGATTTAATAGCTCAAATGCAAAAAAAATTGCAAGCTCAAGGCATGGCGCCTGAAGAGCTGAAAGAATTACAAAATGCAATCAAAGTTGCACAAAACATGAATGCAACAAAAATCGCCCAAGCCCCAGCTACTGATGATTGCGTAAACCACGCTGTAAAGGAAGTAGACAAAAGAATGCCAGAATCTTCTAAAGAAGATTCTAAAGCTGGCCTTACTAGGTGGGCATTGGGTATGGTTGATCCAACCGGTATTGTAGACGGAGCAAATTATGCTCTTGGTTTGGGAACAGTGGTAAGAGGAGCTATTGATGGTAAAAAAGCTCATGACGATTGCGTTAGAAGATAAAATGTAAGTTACATATTAACTTATAAAGGGCGTGTGCACAGCACGCCCTTTATTATTTTTATTAAGTTAGATGGTGCCGCTTAGGTGACTCGAACACCCGACCCCTTCATTACGAATGAAGTGCTCTACCAGCTGAGCTAAAGCGGCATTAATAAATCATAGGCGATATAAACGATTCAGCACGTAAAAAACAAGAAAAAAGCGCGTGCCACCATAAAACATCTATGCTATCAGCTAAGTATTCCATGTCTGAACTCAAAAAAACCAATTATTATAATGGAAAACGCAACCATAAAAAATCCTATTATCTGCGCCATCGACACTAAAGATGTCCAAGCTGCAAAAAATGTCGTCCAATCAGTACAAAATTCTGTTGGTGCAATAAAATTAGGGTTAGAGTTTTTTACTGCGAATGGCGCAGCAGGAGTAAATACCGTTGCTGGCGATACGCCATTATTCCTAGACCTGAAGTTTCATGACATACCTAATACAGTTGCTGGCGCAATCCGTTCCACTGCCGGTATCAATGCTTTTATGCTCACCATCCACACCCAAGGCGGAAAAGCTATGATGCAGGCAGCAGCAAAAGCCGCACAGGATTTACCGAACAAACCGATGATAATCGGCGTAACCATCCTAACCAGTATGGCACAGGAAGATTTAGAGGATATCGGCCTTAAAAACAGCGTTTCCGAACAGGTAAAAAAGCTGGCAAACCTCGC
This sequence comes from Pseudomonadota bacterium, assembly GCA_963205245.1. Lineage (GTDB taxonomy): Bacteria > Pseudomonadota > Alphaproteobacteria > Rickettsiales > SXRF01 > SXRF01. The sequence goes on along the minus strand of CAUJIB010000039.1, from coordinate 16,023 downwards.
TCAGGAAAGCGGGCTTGCAGGCGTAGTTTGTTCACCGCATGAAATTGAGATATTGCGCGCCCAGTGCGGCAAAGATTTTAAGCTGATAGTACCCGGCATCCGCCCGGAAGGAAGCAGCGCCGGGGATCAAAAAAGGATCATGACCCCGAAAGAAGCTATAAGCAGAGGCGCTGATTATCTGGTTATTGGCCGCCCTATCACAGAAGCCAAAAGCCCTGCCTCAATGGCTATGTCCATCATGGGGGGACTTTCCCTTTGATGGTATTTTAGGAGAAACCGGCGTAGGTAATTTCATTAATTCTTCCGTGGATGTGTGTTCACATAAGGCTTTTATTTTTTCCATTTCTATTAATCGGAGCATAGGATGAGGGTGAGTTCCCGAACCTTCTAACTTTGTAATATCCTGCTTTTCAGAAGGAAGGTTAAGAAAACCTCTATCATCTGAAGGGATATATTCTGTAATCACATGTTTTCCATCATGATGTATAGAATCAGGATGTTTACAGTCCAATATGGCCGCATTTTTATCAGCAACAAATTCAAACTGGTGTTTTAGTAAAGAATCCTGCCTTATCGCTAACTCTTTAACCTTAGGATATTCATCAAGAAATATATTCCTGTTTATACTAAATTCTTTATGTCCTGAGCTATAAAGATTTGTCATTTCATTATATTCATCCACTGAAATAGATTTTTTCTCATTAAGTAAATTTTTGAAATATGTAAGAGGTGTAATCCCATAATTTAACGAAAACTTCTTAAAATCATCATCGCTAACACCTTTGTCCTCCAGCCATTTTACAAATTCAGGATTAGAATCCTGCAAATGCCGCTTAAGGTCATAAGAGACCACCTTCAAACCATTCTGAACTATATCATAATGATGCCCAACCTCATGCTCTAAGGCAGTTAGAGATTCCTTGGAATTAATTTTATGCTTTTCTAAATATTTACTGGATAGTTCTATAGACGATCCATACTCCCATGCCATCCGGTATAGAGCAGCATTTTCCCCTTTATTACTTATAATGATGTTATCAATAGGAGGGACTTCTTTATCATTTTCAGACAGCTTGTTAAACCTGTCCGTCACAGAATTTACTTTATCCCAAATCTGTTTGCTTTCCTCCCAGGAAAGGCGGAAAGACTGCCCCATAAATGGCGAAGCTTCCAGCCTCTGCCAAAAGCTGGTTTTTTCCTTATATTCTGCTTCCTGTTTTTGCCATTGCTCTTTAGTTTTAGGAACTACGTAATTAAAATTTTCCCCATTTTCTTCTTTTATATATTTCCAACGCTCATCAAATTTTTCCTGCGAATATTCAATAGGAAAAAACTCTTGTCTTTTCACCGTTAAATATTTTTCTGGAGAAAATTCTTCCGGTTTTGCCATTTTATACCATTTTTGCAATGAGCCTTGATTTTGCCATAATCACCCTAAAAAGTAAATATTTAATAACATTTAGAGATTTTTACTTTAGCTGTACACTAGGCAGCCAAGGCGACGTGTAGAAAAACTACACGAGCCGCAGGCTAACAACGTGTACGGCTAAATAAAATGCTCTAACTATTAGCATACCGATCATGGTCAAACCCATAATAGGCCTTGATTTTATCCTTCACCTCAAGGCTTGGCTTGCCCCTGCCTTTTTCCACCACCACCGCGAAATAGGGAATATCCCCCTTATTTATAGAATACATCATCTCATTATGTAAACTCTGGCTGGCTATTGCATAGAAATATACATCATCACCCGTCCGCTCGTCCGTTGCCGGCACGAAATAAACATTGATTTTCTTAGCTGCCTCATATTTTTGCTTATAATAAGGCAGTTCCTCCATCATGCTTTCAGAATCAGGCGGCATATCCCTGCTCCCTATTTCTGCCGTTGCAATGAATCTGGCGCGCGGCTGACATTAAGTTTCACTGTATGTTTGGAAAGGTCAGGCGAACCAGCACCATGTAACACACCATCCGGATCAAGCTTTTCATATTCAGCCTGTTCTGGGTTACGCTTATAGCTTTGCTGAGGCTGCTGCTCGTCCAGTTTTTTTTCCTCAATCTTTGCCAGTTTCACCGCCACCTTAAACCAGCCCTGCTCAGAAAGATATGGCAGCTCCTGATTATTGGTTTCAATTATGGCATGAGCATTACCAGCCGCCTTCACATCCGCAATCACTGCTTCTAAAGCCTGCCATGTTACGCCATTTCCCAGCACACAAACCTGCACTTCAGCAACTGGTGTTTTAATTGAAACCCCAGCTTCTGATTTAGCTTTACGGATAACATTAAGTACATCAACTGCCGCCTGCCCACTTTTTTCGGCTGGCTCACTATAAGGATAATCATTTGCTGCAACCCAATTGCCGCGTGCATGGATAGAGCCAAGTTTTGCAAATTTATCAGCAAATATATAGCTATATAATTCCTCGGTGATATGCGGCACAAACGGCGCGAATAAGCGCAATATCGCGTCCAAGCAGTGATAGATGGTATATAAAGCCGATTGCTGCCCTTTTCCTGAATCTCCGCCATAAGCACGGGCTTTCACCAGCTCCAGATAATTATCACAAAAATCATTCCAGAAGAAATCTTCAATCGCCACTCGGGCGTCGCAATATTCAAATTCCTCAAATGCACGAGTTGCTTTAGTCACCGCAATATTTAAGCGAGAGAGAATCCATAAATCCAACTGCTCACTGATAATACCATTTTTTGCGTCCTGCGCGGCGGTTGTTGGAGTGCCCTGCAATTTATCTAGGTTCAGGCTGGCAAACTGGCTGGCATTCCACAGTTTATTTACAAGCTTGCGCCCGATTTTCAGCAGATCTTCGGAAAAAGCCGTATCAGTGCCAAGGCGCGATGTAGAAGCCCAATAGCGCACTGAGTCTGTGCCTTTTTCTTCAATCAAAGCAACAGGCGTTACGACATTACCTTTGGATTTACTCATCTTGGTTTTATCAGCAGCCAGACACCAGCCGGAAATTATGATATTTTCCCACGGGATTGTGTCAGCATGTAAATGCGCTTTGGCAATAGTATAAAATGCCCAGGTGCGGATAATCTCATGCGCCTGCGGGCGTAAATCGGCAGGGAATAATTTACTATACCGCTCACCACAACCTATAGAGTGCGCATTAATCTGCGGGCTGATTGATGATGTTGCCCAAGTATCAAGAACATCCATATCAGCTGTTACTTCTTCGCGCGTGTAGCCATTCGGCAAATCAACCATCGGATCAATTGGCAATTTATCCATATCAGGGAATAGTATTTTTCCTTCTTCCCCTGCCCGCTTGGAATACCACACCGGAAACGGCACACCAAAAAAGCGCTGACGGGAAATGCACCAATCTTCTTTCAGCCCTTCAATCCACTGGTTGAGGCGAATGCGCATATATTCAGGATACCAGTTTACTTCCGCGCCTTTAGCCAGCAATGTCTCTTTCTTATCGGCAATTTTTACGAACCATTGGTAGGTTGGAATAATTTCAATCGGAGTTCCGCTACGCTCCGCGCATTTTACCGTATGCACCATTGGCGTTTGCTTTTTTAGCAAATCAGCTTCTTTTAGAAGTTCAATGATTTTAGCGTTGGCTTGCTTGGGTTTTAAGCCTTTTATTTGTTCAAAAATTCCAAATGTTTTACTTGGAGATAAACAATTTCCGCTCCCTAATTCTGATGTGTAAAGTGCGTCAATTCTTTTTCCATTTCTCCCACCTTGATGGGAAAAATTAATTGCTATATTCTCATTGTCACTTAAATCATGTTGAAAGCTAACAAAATCAATCTTACCTGTTATTGTAAGAATTGGACGCATTGGTAACTCATAACTACGCCACCACTCCTTATCGGTGTCATCGCCAAAGGTGCAGCACATCACAAGGCCAGTACCTTTGTCACGCTCCACCGCTTCATCCTCTATCATCGGCACTTTCACACCGAATAAAGGCGTAATGGCATATTTACCTTTGTATTTATCCGCATTCGTATCTTCAGGGTGATAAATCACCGCCACACACGCACCGAGCAGTTCAGGGCGAGTGGTCATAATTACTAGCGGTGAGCCATCTTCCAGAGTGAATTCAATCTCATTCATCACTCCCGGCATTTCTTTATTTTCAATTTCAGCCTGCGCGATAGCGGTTTGATCCACCCAATCCCAATAGGTCGGGCGGAAATCACGGTAGGCTTCATCTTTTTGCAATAAATCAATGAATGATGCCTGCGAAATTTTACGCACATCATCACTGATAGTCTGGTATTCCTGCCGCCAATCCACACTAAGGGCAGTGCTTTTGAAAAGCCTGCGGAACTCTTCCTCTGCATCACGTACTACATCACGGCACATCGCCACAAAATCAGCACGCGGCATGGAGCTTCCCCGCACATTTTTAGTTTTTTCCACCAGACGTTCGGTAGGTAGACCGTTATCATCAAAACCCATCGGATAGAACACATCTTTTCCCGCCATACGCTGATAGCGGGCAATAAAATCCGCCTGCGTATAGCTGAAAATATGCCCCATATGCAGCACACCTGAAACAGTCGGCGGCGGCGTGTCTATTACAAAAGTCTGTGCACGTGGTTGGTCATCCCGCCAGTGATATGTCCCCTGTTCAACCCAATATTCCTGCCAGTGTTTTTCGCGTTTCTGGTGATCGTATTCTTTTGGTAACTGTTTCATGATATATATTTCTTCTTAATTCTAAATGCCCCCGCGCCAATAGCGGAAAATAATACCCCAGTAATAATTAAAACCACCGGCCATCCCACGGAATCTACAAAATGTTTAGCGGTGAAATAGCCAATATAACTAAGCATGGCAAGCACACTAACTATAAGCAAAGTAGTGCTGCGCGCCATAACGCTTAAGTAAACCATAAATGCAGTAAGCGCTAAATATAAAATTTCCAGTGGCGTTCTTTCTAATAATTCAAACGCTCCACATAAAAACATTATTGAACCGAAAAAATATGCCAATTGTAAAACCCTACCGTAAATACCGTTTCGTAAACCATAAGCAATACATAGCAATGCCATACCAACAATAACGGCATTTAATTCCTCTGGTATGTTCAACATATCAAACGCAATGTAAAAAAATGAAGCAGCAAACCACAAGCTGGTAAAAAGCAAAACTGGAATGCGCATAGCAAGAAATGTAAATCCTTGCTGGGCAAGCATCACCCCAAATACCATGAGGCAGGCAAGCCGCCAGTTACCGGTATGGTTGTTGAAATATTCATCAATAAGCACAAATAAACCACCAGTTTCAAGAAGCGCCGCAACAAATAATAACGGTGTAATAGCTGTAAGATAACGCGATTCCCGCGCAAATATAACTGCCATTACATATGCAGCAAAACCAGAACCAAGGGTTATTATAACCCGCATGGCGCTATTCATTTCACCCCAGAACATCCCTATATAGGCTGATATCCCAGCAAAAATAAATATCCCTCCTAATATAGAAAATATTTTAGTAGCGATATTTTTACTAACAGCATTTTCTTTTTTATGACCGCTAATGGCCGCGTCTATTTCACCCACAGAAATTCCATTTTGCGTAGCAAGAGTTACTATTTGCGTTAAAATATCCTGCTTGCTAGTCATTATTTTTCTCCTTCAGGAATAACCCAGCCTATAAAACCGGTATTACCATAATGGTAAAATCTATCTCTGCTATCAGACAGGATTTCAAATTTACGCCCTGATTTAGAAATAACAAGACCTGTACGATTAGACCTACCAGCAAATGGGGATATTCCACCTCTGTAATCATTATCTACATTAACAAATTCATATCCATCAGGAGCAACTGGCGAATTATCAAGTTTTATGTTTTTCAGTTCCTCAATCTCAAGCTCTTTCCATTCTGCGCCATCCTCATTTTTTGCCGGAACTTCAAAAGTAATTTCTTTACTTGTCATATTTTTAGCATCAAAACGAAATAGTTTTTGACTATCATAACAACTAACAGAACCATTTGCGTTTTTAGGATAAATATATTTTGCTCTTATTTTTCCTTTTATAAATTCAAAACTAACTTTAGATTCTTCACCCACGCAAGGCTGGTTGCGCATTACAAAAATAACATCATATTGCGGAGGGGCTACCAACCACTGCGGGATTATGGTTGCCAGTGAAAATAAAAGCACCAATAATACAGGAAGTCCAATACCTGCGGAAAGTGCCGGATTTTCTTTTATAAAGCGCATATTCTTCCTTCTCGTATTATCTAAAGGTTTTGCTTTAAGCCTGAACTAGGAGGCCAAGGCGAAGTGTATAACTAATACATGAGCCGATGGCTAACAACGTGCAGGCTTAAATGAAAATACTTTAATTCACCTTCTTCGGAGCAAGCCCATGATTGGTAATAAGTTCTTCAGCAATTTGAACTGTATTTAGAGCCGCACCTTTACGTAAATTGTCTGAAACAATCCACATGGCAAGACCGTGTTTTACTGTCGGGTCAGCACGCAAACGTGACACAAAAACCGCATCCTCGCCCACACATTCAATCGGGGTTGCATAGCCGCCGTCACGCAGCTCGTCATAAACCGCCACACCTTCAGAATTTTCCAGAATTTCCCGTGCTTCATCCACGCTTATAGGGTTTTCAAACTCCACTACCACTGCTTCACTATGCCCCACAAACACAGGCACACGCACACATGTTGCGATAACTTCAATGTTAGGGTCTAATATTTTTTTGGTTTCATTCACCATTTTGGCTTCTTCTTTGGTTGAGCCATTATCAATGAACGAATCAATATGCGGAATCACGTTAAAAGCGATAGGTTTAGTGAATATCTGCGCATCTTTCCTGTCATTCATAAATATTGCTTTGGTTTGGTCAAAAAGCTCGTCCATTGCTGATTTACCCGCACCACTTACCGATTGATAGGATGACACTACAATACGTTTAATTTTTGCCGCATCATGCAGCGGTTTTAGAGCCACCAGCATCTGCATGGTAGAACAGTTCGGATTGGCAATAATATTAGTTTTACGGTAATCTTTCAGCGCAGCGGAATTCACTTCCGGAATCACCAGCGCAATATCCGGTTCCATACGGAAATGCGAGGTATTGTCAATAACCACACAACCAGCCTTTGCTGCTATCGGTGCGTAAATTTTTGATACTGCCGAACCGGGAGAAAACAGTGCAATGTCGGTGTCAGAAAAATCATAATCCTCTAAAGCCTTTATTTTAAGAATTCCTGTTTCACCATAACTGACTTCTTTACCAAGCGATCTCTTAGAAGCAATGGCCACTACTTCACTTGCAGGAAAACGGCGGTCAGAAAGGATTTGAAGCATAGCACGACCAACATTCCCAGTCGCACCAACCACGGCGATTTTATAACTCATAAACTACTCATTCTCTATTAGGTTTTAGTTAGTGAAGACCGTGAAATTATACTAGTTTTTATTAATTGTCATCTGTTGTTAATTGCGGATATTGAAAATATGTGTATTCTTTAATGGAATTAATGACAAAGAGTAATACATGACCAAAGCAATGATAATTGAACCACATAATTTTGAAACTCCTGATAAAACGATCTCCGCAGAAAAAACTTTCGGCATTAAATGGCATGGCGATCTGCCAGCTTTCGCCAGCAAAACCGAACATGTGCCGGATATTGACCCTAACTATCATTTTGAGCCGGATACAACCCGCGCTATCCTTGCTGGCTTTGTCCATAACCGCCGAGTTCTAGTGCAGGGCTATCACGGAACAGGAAAATCCACCCATATTGAACAAATAGCAGCGCGCTTAAACTGGCCATGCGTGAGGGTAAATCTTGATAGCCATATCAGCCGCACTGACCTGATCGGACGCGACGTAATTACCCTGAAAGAAGGCAAGCAAATCACCCAGTTCCAGGAAGGGATTTTGCCTTGGGCATTAGGCAGACCAATAGCCCTAGTATTTGATGAATATGATGCAGGCCGGCCGGATGTGATGTTTGTTATCCAACGCGTGCTGGAAGCACAGGGAAAACTGACTTTGCTGGATCAGAACCGTGTTATCACCCCGCACCCTTATTTCCGTATATTCGCTACCGCCAACACTATAGGATTGGGCGATTCCACAGGGCTTTACCACGGCACACAACCAATCAACCAAGGACAAATGGACAGGTGGAATATCGTAGCCAACCTTGGTTATCTAGAAAAAGATATTGAACTTAAAATAGTAAATGCGCGTGCTGGAAACCTCTCCGCCAAGCAAAAAGAACAGCTAGGCACGATGATAGCTATGGCCAACCTGACCCGTGAGGGCTTCATGAATGGCGATATATCAACCGTTATGTCACCACGTACCGTAATAAACTGGGCAGAAAACACCGCTATTTTTGATGATGTTCATGCCGCATTCAGGCTAACTTTTTACAATAAATGCGATGAAACTGAACGCCCTGTAATTGCTGAATATTACCAGCGATGCTTTAATAAAGAACTACACAAATAATTTGTTAAAAGCATTGTAACATAATCTTCACACAATTTCATAGAAAAATGAGATACACTGCAATATGGAGAGGTTTGTAAAAATCCATAATGCAAAACAAAGAAACAGATAAAGCTATTGAAAATTCTATAGAAAACGTCACAGATAAAAATGGCGATTCCAGTGTTTTGGCACAAGCCCCCAAACGCAACACAACTTTTGCACATAATACTTTTAATACAATAAATTACGGTGGCGTTAACTTTGTTGCCAACTCCTCCTTATCTCTGTGGATAACCTATAACGTCCTACCTACAAAAGCTGCGCAAAAATTCATATCTGGAATAGCAAATGTTATAAAACCTATAGTTGCAGGATGGGGTAAACTAAAGGGATTAGCTGGTTTTGCTAAAGAAATCAGTCAGGAAACCCGAAAACTTAACCTACATGAGAGCGCGCGCTCTACCGCTGAAATACTATGTATGTGTATTGCAGGCACTGTAATCTTATTACCAATGAAATGGCTGGAAAATCATAAAGAAAAAATCGTAGAAAAGATAGATCGTTGGCGCAATCGCTCCTACCATAAACATTGCAAAGAACATGGTGTAGAGCCAGAACCATTGCCACATGAAGACAAAGAAAAACAGACTTGGAAAGACCTTATTTCAGCCAGAGTCATAGGAGTTATGTCCGTACTTGGAATTGACGCGGTTATACAGAATTTTAATAATAAGCGAGTGGCTGAAAACAAAAGTAATTTTGATACAGCTGAATGGAAAATGGGCGGAAAAATATATGACAAACTGCCAAAATCTATCAGCGACAAATTTATTAATTTCTTTTCCGCCAAAAAAGCCGGTGATTTAAGCGGCTTGCAAAAGCCAATATTAGAACGCTTGGAAAAAGCAGTCGGCAATGACCATAAACGCATGATTTTTGCCGAGCAGACTAGACTCTTTACAAAAGAAGTATCTTTAACCGCTGTCCTTTCTGTAATCATGTTCGGCTTAGCAAAAACAGGCGTATTATCATCCGCCTTAAACAAACTTGGCTTCAAAAAGGAAAAAGAACAGCAAAAAATTATAGATGATATTCTTCCAGATGTACCGTTAGTGCCTATTACGCGTGGTCAGATTGACTTGGATGGTGATGGCCTTATAGACTCAGATAAGAAATATACCGACAAAATCAAGCCTGTTAAAAAGGAGACTTCCATAAAACAAGGGGATAGTTTTACTCATAAATATAACTCTGAAATCCATACCAACGCCCAATTAGGCGTTTAGCAATTAAGACATCACGTATGTATCATAGCAGTATAGATAATGTAGCTGGGTGAAGCAAACACAACCACCGCGCACGCTGCACGCATTAAAAATAGCGCGACACAACATGCCGCACCACCACCCCATGATGTGTCGCACTTAGATACGAGGGCTCTATTATTCATAAAGTATATATGGAGCGGGTGAAGGGAATCGAACCCTCGTATGCAGCTTGGGAAGCTGCCGTTCTACCATTGAACTACACCCGCAGAAAATACTCCCTATAAACAAAAAAGACCGGATAAACCGGTCTTTTTTCCAAAACAATAAACCAAACTACCTAGAGTAAAACTCAATTACGAAGTTTGGCTGCATAACAGTAGGATAAGGAACTTCCGCAAGTTTAGGAACACGTACAAACTTAGCTTTCATTTCATCCTTATTGAATTCAAGATATTCAGGTACAGAACGCTCTGGGTTTTGCAAAAGTTCAACCACTACAGCCATCTGGCGGGATTTTTCACGCATTTCTACGGTATCACCTTCAGAAACTTTATAGCTAGGGATATTAACTTTTTTACCATTCACACGGATATGACCATGGCTAACCAGCTGACGTGCAGCAAAAGGTGTTGGAACCAATCCCATGCGATAAACAACCGTATCAAGGCGGCTTTCAAGCAAACCAATCAGGTTTTCACCAGTATCCCCCTTGAGGCGAGATGCTTCAAAATAAATCTTACGGAACTGACGCTCAGTAATATTGCCGTAATAACCCCGCAATTTTTGCTTTTCATGAAGCTGCGTACCATAATCAGATGGTTTTTTACGCTTTGCTGCAGCACCATGCTGACCTGGCGCATATGCGCGCTTATTAAAAGGATCTTTATCGCTTCCCCATAGGCTAACACCCAGACGGCGGCTAATTTTATATTTGCAATCAATACGTTTTGTCACAGCTTTACCTTAAAGTTATAAAATTTGTGGAGGTGAAATATACAAAAAAATTCATTACTGTCAAACAAAGAATCGCTTTATTTACAGATTTTTTACTAATACCTAACTACGAGCGGGCAACTTCATAATTAGCCGCTGACATATTAGGAGCACTAGTGTCAATACCAACACTACCGCTACGAGCAGCCAAAATACGTTGGGCATGGTCACCATGTACAGGCTCAAGCCCCATCATAGTGTTTGCCCCAACCATAGGACTAGCGGCCTGCTGCTGGTGCATAGTCATAATATCAGACTGCATAGCTTCCATATTTTTAGCCCGCAATGCTTCTTGAGATTCTCTAACTTGGGAATCACGCTTAGAACTCAACCAAGAAAGTGCGCCTACAGCAACAGCTGCGCCACCTATAATCATGGCTGGCTTACTGGTCATGATACGGCTTATCATCTGCCCACGCGCATAAGAATTAACCCCACGAATATGTGATTTTCCCGATTTAATTGCACTGGCTGCCTCTTTATTAGCTTCCCGCAATGCGGCCTTGGCTGCATTAACATCACCACCACTATTAACGGCATTTTCTAATTTCAGCTGATGATCAGCTAATCTAGTATTATGTTTATTCAGAATTTCTATATGTTCTGCTGCTGCAGCACTATCTATGTTCCCAAGCTTTGCAACTAGTGAATCAATTCCACTAACAGTTCCCTCAACTGAAACAGCACGGTCTGGATTGAATAACCCTGAAAAAAAGCCTGTCTTACCATCAGCCATTCTAAATCTCCTTACCCGACCTGTGGCGCAGCATGAGCTGCGGTTTCACGCTGCTGAGCTATTGCTTCAGGCGTAACATTATTCTTCTTAAATCTATCAGCCCATTTTCCATCTTGGTTATCCGCAGGATATGACGCAGGGTTTGATATTTGTACCTGCTGTGCCTGAACTTCACGTAGCTTATTTACAACCTGCGCCTGACCTTCCTGTACACCATCCATATATGCCTGCTGGGCATTAGCAGTCATGTTGGAGGCTATATGCTGTTCCTGACTATGGGCAACCTGCTTAAACCTATCATTTTCATTTTTTACTTTCAAAACACCAGTAGTCGCACCAATAACACTACCAACCGTAGCACCAGTAACAGCACCCATCACAGCACTGATAGCACCACCGATAAGGGCAGGAACAAGCACCGCTGGTGCTCCACTAATAAAGGCTAAACCGCCTACTACCAGCGCACCCAACAACCCGAATGCAGCAACACCGCCAACTGCACCCTTTGCTGTATTCCCAACAACTGTAGCAGTTGCGCTTCCCATATCATGATCTACCGGTTTAACCATAAAACTACCTTTTTTATACCGTTACTCTAACTTATACCAATAATATGACATAAAACCGCATATTAACAAAGTTAAGCTTTTATTACAATTATATTACGGACTGAACCGAAACCCCTATATACCGCCAATATATTGTATTATATTATAATACTATACGCTACGCATTCCCTGCATATTTTGCGGCGCCATTCCAAAATTGACATTAGGGGACACACCGCCAGCTTGCATATTTTGCGGCCGCTGCATCATAGCCTGCGCCATCATTTGCCTGCGCTGCTGCGATATAAGTGCTTGATCTGCATCCGCAATCCTGTCCATTTTCTTATTGGCAATAGCATCATCAACATTGGTTAATGATTTGATCGCACCACCAATGGCTCCAGCACCAGCCCCTACAGTCAATGCCCCTGATAAAACTGTCATAGCTCCACTGGCAGCCCCAGAAGCAAAGGAGGCACTACTTAATATAGTCCCAAGAGCACCAAGACCTCCACCAAGCGCAGCAAAAGGGAGTGCTATCGCTCCAGCTGCCATCGCCCCATAAGCCGCCCATTTTATGGCAGTACCGCCAACATGCTTTACACCTTCCCAAGTCGGATTAAAGCCTTTAAGTGCCGGATGCTGATTTATTTCATTTGCCATATGATGAACCTAATATTCTTATAATATAGTATAAATATCCCACATTGCAGCTATTATAGCAAATTAAGCTTTTGTGACAATTGCCAAGGAAAATAACGTTTGTAATTAAACCGTCATATTAGCGGCATTGGCATTAGCTGCTTTTCCATTATTTTCAAAACTTGCTAAATTTTGTTTGGATAATCCGCCCAAAGCTTCCAGTGCCATGTGATCCAACTCTTTATCGCCAACCAACCCAAAAAGACCAGCGAGCTTGCCGCCAACTATGGTTGCAGTAGTCGTAGCTCCGCTAAAAACAAAATTCGCTGCCGCTAATGCCCCACCAGCCACAACTGTTACAACTGTTCCCAAAACACTACTGTCATCATGGTGATGCCCCTCAGCTTGACTAACTTCTCTGTATGTAGACATCACATTACCAAGCAGAGCCTTCAAATCAGAATGCGACATATTGGCACTAGGCGGCATTAAAGCCGCACCAGAACCATTTTTCCCATTACCATTATGACTGCTCATTTTTGCGATTTCTGCCTGTAGATGGGTAATTTTGGCGATGAGGTGAGCATTGTCAGAATCTAGATTTTTTAGTTCGTTTGCAGCACTTACTACCGTATTTGCATCCCTACTAAAAGGCAATGCCTGCGAATTAACATCCCTGTCCACAATTTTTATAAGTGGTGATTCAGTAGGCTGGTGCAGTAATTTCTCTGCTCCATCAGGGTTAGCCCCTATATTATTCAGAAATAACGCCACCTTATCATCAAGAATTTTTGTTTCCTGTGCTTTCCTATCTGCATCACTACCAATAACGCCTTTATATTGATCAGCATTTATTATGTTTTCGTATTTTTCAACCATAATCGATCCTCAAGCTCACAGTGCCATAGTTTTATTATTATTTTTGTTCAGTGCCTGCTCTTGAGCCACTAAATCAGGCAAGTACATAGGTACTTTTAAATTGCTAAGATTTTCTCTGCTGGTATTTTGCCCACCAGAAACAATGGAAAAATCCTTATTATCCATCCTTGCCAGCAATTTCTCAAATTCCGGATTTTGCTTTAGCTCTCTATCTTTTATTCTTTCATCTCCGACAAAAGCTGCGGAAAGAACAGATGGATTTTTTGCAACTTCCCCACCAAGAGCTGCAATTCCAGCAACTCCTAATAGTCCACCAACCATCTGCTGGGCTTTTTCCATATTATCCTTGGCAACGACTTCATCCCTAACTTTTGCCACTTCAGTTTCAATCATTTTTAATTCAGCATGAGTCATTGAATTACTTACTCTAGGCAAATTTTTTGCAGCATCTGGGGAAATAGCTGCAATCGTTCTTAAAGCTTCATCTACTTCCTTAACTATCTTATTAGATTTTTCAGCTTCTGATTCATCTTTATGAGAAATATCTTTAGTTTCATGGCTTATTGGATTTGCTACACCACTAACAACACCAAAATTGTTACCGTTAGCAGAATTTTGCTCATGCGCCAAGCCAACAAAAGGCTGCTCTTCTTTATGGTGGCTAGCGCCATATAACCCGCCTAAATCACCATTCTTTTCTTCATACATAAATTCATCCCTTAAAAAAGGTACACTTATCCCATCCCTAAAATATAAATTAATATAATGTTTGCAGCAAATGAAACTTTTGTGACAATTTTATGAAGTTTCGCTATACTACTCTTTAATATGAAAGAAAAAATACATAATATTTTTGTAAATGAACATGATACCGGCTTACGTCTGGATAAATTCATTACCCAGAAACTGCCTGATTTATCCCGCTCAAGGGTTCAGGCACTTTTGGAACAAAATTGCTTGTCTTGTGATGGTATAATTATAAGTGATGCCTCCAAAAAAACTAAAATCAACCAGCAATACCAAATAACCATACCAGAAGCAGTTCCATCGCATATAGAGCCGCAAGCCATGGATTTAGACATTGTTTTTGAAGATGAACATTTACTGGTTATCAACAAACCTGCCGGACTTACCGTCCATCCCGCCGCAGGCAATCACGATAATACTCTGGTAAACGCCCTGCTTGCCCATTGCGGTAATTCTCTTTCCGGCATTGGCGGGGTAGCCCGCCCCGGAATTGTCCACCGCATTGATAAAGACACTAGTGGCCTACTGGTCGTTGCCAAACACGATATAGCCCATAATTTCCTTTCCGCTCAACTGGCTAACCACACACTGGGACGCACATATAACGCTATCGTCTGGGGCACACCGTTCCCGCCAAGCGGTACAATCACTGGCAATATTGGGCGATCACCCACTAACCGGCAAAAAATGGCGGTAGTAAAAACTGGCGGTAAAACCGCTGTTACCCACTACAAAACTTTGCAAAATTTTTCTATTGCTACCTTTGTAGAATGCAACTTAGAAACTGGCCGCACTCACCAAATCCGCGTGCATTTAACTAAAATAGGCAATCCCCTGATCGGCGATCCCACTTACGGGCAAACCACGCAAAGCCGCCTTAATCAAAATATTTATAAACACCTGCCAGCAGAACTCCGCGCTATGCTTCTTGTTTTTAACCGCCAAGCCCTGCATGCCCGCGAGCTTCGCCTTATCCATCCCAACAGCAAAAAAGAAATGGTTTTTTCCTGTGAATTGCCACGGGATATACTGGATTTGTTAGATGCGCTTAAAACCTAAATAAGTCGGGCGACCCGCCAACGCTTTTTGTTCATAGCGGGTAGAAATCCATTCAGCCGGCGGGCTCAACCAATCATCACAAGTTTTTGCTTTCCACCTAAAATTTTTATGGGCAAGCAACCTTTCCAGCATCCACGCCGCATAATCTGCACTGTCTGTAGCAAGTCGTAATTCAGCACCATATTTCATCACCCGTGCCAGCGTATCCAAAAATTCTATAGAAATAATACGGCGTTTATTATGTCGTTTTTTTGGCCACGGGTCAGGATATAATATAAACACCTGCTCCAAAGAATTATCAGGTAAAGCCGCTATCAAATCCCGAGCATCATCTGTGTAAATACGGATATTGGCAAGTTTATGTTCCTCTATATGCGAAAGCAGCCCTGCAATACCGTTTACGTACGGCTCACAACCGATAAATTGCACTTCGGGATGCAACCCAGCCTGATGCGCTAGGTGCTCACCACCGCCAAAGCCTATTTCCAACCAGAGCTGGGCTTGCGGCTTAAGGTTTTGGACTTCTGGAAGAGAAATTTGCAATTCTGGTAACAGTGTCTCAAACAAACCCTGCTTTGTAGTTCTAAGCCTCCGACCCTGACGGCGGCCAAAAGAACGAAGTGGTTTATCTTCAATCATTTCTACTTCTTAAAATAATCTTTCAATACGTCCACAAGGTCAGTTTT
>CAUJIB010000038.1 GCA_963205245.1 Pseudomonadota bacterium | reverse complement strand
AGTAATTAGTAAAGCAATGGGAATACGCTTATCAAAATGCCATTGAATATTCTCATGTTCAATACTCATAATGAATACCACCGGCTACCGGTAAGAGCGAAAAAAATCTTCCGCGTATCAACACTCAAACTTTGTGCAGTATTTGCCGATAGATTATTGATGGAATGACCGCTATCAGGGTAAATATTCAGCGAGTTAGCACCTTGATTTGCTACAATAACCATCTCACCTGATTCCGGTGAAGGCAGCTTTACCCCCTGCCCTGACGTTACTGTTGTAACTTCATTAAAACTGGAGTTAAGTACCGTCGCTGTACCTTGCGTACTTCCAGCCGCTGATATTCCGGTTGTAATAGACTTAAACGCTAACCTCCCTGTAGAAGATATAATTTTCAAAGCATCCGACCAAGTTGATCCATTTGAGGAAACTTTTAGTGTAAAATTATCATCCCCAATTGTGCCAAATTCTGCCCTCCCTGAAAAACCGGTTTGAAATAGAAAGGAAGCCGTATTAGCCGCTGAATTTTTATTAAGTTTAGCCTGAATATTAGCACCATTATGGTTAAATAAAACTGCGCCGCTAGACACTGATAATTTATTTGTACTATCCGCCGTCGCATTTATTCCTAATTTGCTAAGATCCTGAAACTCACTTGGGTTATTAGAAAGCACCCAAGAAGTACCATCATAACTATAAATCAAGTTTTCATCATTAACCCATAAAGTCATTCCCTCATTAGGCGTTATGATGCGCCAGATAGAATCATAGTATGTTATCTTACCCGCCTGCCCTACCCAATCGCCTGTCGGAGAAGAGGCAATAATATAAACATCTCCAAGAATGGGAGAAACGGGTGGCGTAGCGATTGTCCGGCTTTTTGCTCCCGTATTGAGTAATGCGTCAATCCTTACCAGAGCTTGGTTCAACGTTAATTCCTTTTGAGATTGTGCCTGCTCAACCAGCGTAATGGCAAGATGTGAAGTTGTAGTCATATTTTTCTCCAAGCAGTTAAAACTTTATTTATTCTGCGTTTCCAGATATTGTCATGGAAGTAGTTATTTTTACTTTGAGGAAAAACATGCCGACACTTGCTGAAATAGAACGCCAGATTGAAAATTACGGACACAGCTATATATTTTGGACAAGAAAAGAAATCAGGGCATTGCCTGAGATTTTAGAACATGGGGAAAACCTTAAAGCCATCACATCCGGTTTTATGAATAACGCAACATGGCTGGCCGTTTGTACTGACCGGAGGATTATATTCCTAAACCGCGGTATGATCTATGGTCTTAGGCAAATACAAGTACCGCTAGACCGCATACAAGCGATAGACCATGAATTCACCATATTTTTTGGGTCTATTTCTGTATGGGACGGCGCGAGCTCTTTTACCATTGCCATGGTCTTAAAAAGCTCCATTCTTCCATTTGTAAAAGCTACTCAAGAACAATTACAAATAATACGTAACATTACTAAAAAACCAACGCACCCAGCGGCAAATGACGTTGCCTCGCAGATAGAAAGACTGGCTACCCTAAAAGAAAAAGGTCATTTAACTGAAGAAGAATTTCAAACACAAAAAAAGAAGTTACTATCTATCTAGCTAGCATCAATTAATGTGATGCCGATAAAGCAGTGTGAGTTTCATTAGCCACTAATGATGTATTTTGAACAGATTTACTAGGCTGCTCCAATACATTTTCCACCTCTTTTAACAAAAATATTCTAATATCATTACCGTTAACCTTTACACCATTGGAAGCAACAGGGGTAACTTTCTCAATCATTTCTTTTGTAATAACAGGTTCTGCATTCGGATTACGTTTCAATGCTTCCTGATGATTTTCTTGATATGCTTTTTGAACATTCAAAATAGCGTCTACATAACCATTATGCGGAGCAACTCCTAATCGCTGCCTTGGCGCATTATCAAGTGCATTTAATATAAATTGTTGGCATTGCTCTGCGCCATTCAAAACCATTTCCGCCATAAATTTTCTTTCTTAATAAGAATAAATAATAAAAATCATGCTTAACCGTAACAACAATAGTAAAAATAATTTAATTAGTCAATTATTACTTATTGTTCACTTTCAGTATTTTTTATAGGTATAGTAAATATAAATATTGCTCCCGTCCCCTCACTGGCATTCTCTGCCCAAATCTTACCTCCATGAGCGTTTACAATACCGCGGCAGATAGCTAGGCCAAGGCTACCATCCCCACTTGTTCCAGCATAAGATTTATCAAATATTTTTTCTTCATCCCCTTTCTTAATCCCAAGGCCATTATCTGAAACTGTAATCTTAACCTCTGTTTTATTAGTATTAGCCTCTATAGTGATCACTGTACCAGAAGGTGTGTGCATAGACGCATTTTCTAACAGATTTATCATTACCTGTTCTATTAACAATCCGTCAATACGCATCAATGGTAATCCATGCTCAATATTTGTAATCACTTTATGATTAGCTAATTTTTGACTTACACGCATCCGCGCTGAACCTATTAACTCCTCAACAAAATACAATTCTTTATTAAGTTTTACCGAACCAGATTCAAGGCTGCTCACATCCAAAAGATTGGTTACCACTTTAGCAAGACGCGCGCCCTCCTCATGAATTGCCCGTAGTAATTCTGTTTTATATTCATTGGTTATTTTATCACCTTCAATAAGTAAAGTGCTGGCAGCACTGGTTATTGCCGCAAGTGGCATCCGCAAATCATGAGATACTGAAGAAAGTAAAATATTACGCAATTTTTCACTCTCTGCCTCAAGCATGGCATTCTCAACCATTTCAGCAGAATGCGCCCTCTCTAATGACGAAGCGGTAATGCTAGAAAAAGCCTCTATCAATTCTACTTTATCAGTAGAATATCCCGTAACCCTTTCCTCATGCGGCATCAACCCGATTACCCCCATACCGCCACTAGAAGCAATAATTGGTACATAAAATGCGCTTGCACTAGGCAATGTATCAGTACCCAACCCAGCATTTTGCTTATGAGAAAACGCCCAGCGCGCTACACTTTCCTCACGTACTGGATCAGCCCCATGTAAATCACTATGGGTCTCCGCCACCACGGTTTGCAATTCACCTTTTTCATCAGCAAGCCATAAGAATACGTTACTATCCAATACCTCAGCTATATGCTGCGCAGCAATTTGCGCTAAATTCACCTTGCCACGGTTTGCCGTAAGCTCACGACTCATAGCAAATAAGCTGGATGTATTTTTCTCACGTTTACGAGCACTAATTGCCTGAGCCCGCAATCTTGATGTTTGCGATCCAACAATAACTCCAGTAAGCAAAAGCACACAAAGGGTAATTAAATGTTTTGCATCCACCATCTTGAAAGCATTATAGGTGGGTATAAAAAAGAAATTAAATAAAACCGCCGAAAAAAAAGTTGCTATTAATGAAGGTATACGACCATAGCGTAATGCAATACCAACGACTCCGACTAAATAAATCATAACTAAATTAGACGGGTCTATGTATTTACGGAAAGGTAGCATTAATATCGTTGATAGAACTACAATTCCAATCGCCAGAACATAATATTGCCAAGGAGTTTGTGTCCTCCAGAAAGGTGAGCGCAATCCTTTGCGATCTTCAGCATCACCAGTTACTACATACACATCTATATCACCAGAATCACGTATAATTTCATCCGCCAGAGTACCGAACAAGAACACCTTCAAACGTGATTTATTGGGCTTACCAACAATAATTTTACTAATCCCGTTAGCCCGTGCATATGCAAGAATATCCTCTGATGCAGTTTTTTGCCCTTGGATAATCTCAATTTTTGCTCCCATCCTGTCAGCAAGACGCAAGGTCTTTTCTACAGCTTCCTGCCCTTCTTTACTCAAACGGAAATGCTGTTCATTTTCTATATAAATAACCGACCATTGTGATTTCAAACCACTGGACATGCGCTTAGCGGTACGGACTAGTTTACCAGAAAGGGAATCCGGCCCCACACAAACCAAAATACGATCAGCACCACTCCAACCTTGCGCACCACCTCCCTGAGTTTTATATGCCTCCATCATGGCATCAACCCGCTCAGCCGTACGGCGCAAAGCTAATTCACGCAGTGCGATCAAATTACTTTTTTTGAAGAAATTCTGAGCTGCGCGTTTTTTAGCATCAGGAGCTATGTAAACTTTTCCTTCACTCAAACGCTTAAGCAGCTCTTCAGATGGAATATCAACCAGCGAAATTTCATCCGCTTTATCAAAAACAGCATCAGGAACTGTTTCTTTTACCCACACACCTGTTATACGTGCGACAACATCATTCAAACTTTCCAGATGCTGCACATTGATAGTAGTATAAACATTGATACCGGCATCAAGCAGCTCTTCTACGTCCTGCCATCTTTTAGGGTGGCGAGAACCGGGAGCATTGGTATGAGCCAACTCATCAAGCAAAATTAATTGTGGTTTACGAGCAAGAGCGGCATCAATATCAAATTCTTTTATTAAAGTACCGCGGTATTGTACTTCATTGCATGGTAGAATTGGCAAACCTTCAAGTAATTTTTTAGTTTCTTCACGCCCATGCGTTTCAACTAAACCAATCACTACATCTATTTTTTCAGCTAAAGCTGACTTCCCTGCCGATAACATAGCATAGGTTTTCCCTACACCGGCACAAGCACCAAAAAAAATCTTGAGTTTCCCGCGTGTACTTTCTGAACGCGACTGCTCTATTTCCTCCGCTTTTATACGGTTGAGCAATTCATCTGGATTTGGACGAGACTCACTATTCATTGCTATATATTACCCAATTAATGCTTATATACAACGAATAAATAGCAATGAATATTATCTGGATATAGAAACACCAGAAAGGCTTTTCTTAGCGTTAATAACAGCAGGTGCCATAATAACAATAAATACCGTTGGTAAAATAAATAAAATCATTGGTAAAGTCATAATTGCAGGAAGTCTTGCAGCTTTATTTTCTGCACGCATCATCCGCGCATGGCGAAACTCAGAAGAAAGCACACGCAAAGCCTGAGCTATTGGTGTTCCATATTTTTCTGTTTGAATAAGAACAGTTACAATCCCGCGAATCTCTTTTAAGTAGCAACGTTCTGCTAGGTTATTAAGTGCTTTGTTACGATCCGGATAAAAACTGATTTCTATCGCAGTCAGTGCTAATTCTTCTGCCATTTCCGGATATGCTGTGCCAAGCTCACGCGCCACACGTTCCATCGCGGCAGGGACACTAAGACCGGCTTCCGCACAAACAGTAAGCAAATCCAAAGTATCAGAAAGTGCTCGTTGCAAGAATAAATAACGACGGTTACGTATTCTTTTAACAATCATCCATGGTAATTTTAACCCAATATAAAGACCAAGCACTATCCACAAATACCCAAGCAATTTATCGTTTATAGTTGCGGCTGGCGGAGATAATTGCATCAATATAAAACCAATCCCACCTAAAATAAATGGCAACACTAAAATTATAAAAGCGAATATTGAAATAGCATCTTTAGAACGAAATCCAGCCTGTACTAATAATATTTCCGCTTGTTCAAGCTGTAATTTTTTTATTAATTGGAATTTTAATGTAACCATCCGCATAAAATTAATACTAGCTTCCGGTTTTTTACGCTTTTTTGCTGTTATTATGCCGTTATAAAATTCTTTACGACGCTCATGAATAGCTTTTATTCTGGCCGATACTTTATTATTTTTTTTACCAAGCATATTATTAATTAAAAGCACGCATAGTAAAATTGCTACGCATGTAACAGCTATATAAAACATCTCAATACTTATGCCACGTGGCAGGCTATTTTTTATAAACCCTGTTATAAAATCTACTTTTGCAGAAGATACAACTGCTGATTGACTAAGATTTATTGCCATATTATATCTCGAACCTCGCCATGCGGTTCATAGTCCACAAACCTAACCCAAGCATACCTAAAGCAACAGCAAGAGCTTGATTACCCCCAGTCTCATCAATTAGAGGAAGAAGATATTTAGGACTCAGAAACATTACCGCTCCCGCTACAACAAATGGCAAAGCCCCGATAATCAGAGCCGAAGCACGCGCTTCCGAAGTAATCGCATGAATTTTCATTTTCATCATAAAACGGGAGCGCAATACGTCTGATAAATTATTCAATATTTCTGACAAATTACCACCTGTTTCACGCTGCAAAATTACACTGGTAGTAAAAAAATAAAACTCACGGAGTTCTAACTTTTTTGCAGTTTCCAACAATGCTTTTTCTAAAGGAACACCAAGTTTCATCGTGTTTGAAATATTTGTAAATACACTACTGATTGGTTCAGGAAGCTCCGTAGAAACCTGAACTATTGACTCTGAAACAGGAAGACCTGACCGCAATCCCCGTACAATCAAATCAATAGCTTCAGGAAAAGAACGCAAAAAAGCCTGCGCCATCTTATTTATTTTGTAATGTAAAATCTTAAACGGAAGCCATATTCCTATAATCAATGCAACTGGCAAAGCTAACAATATAGGTTTCCCCAACACAAAAGATATAACTAGAATAATACCCACGACTGCAATCAGCATACGAAAAACAAACTGTTTTGGGGTAATCTTAGAACCAGCATTATCTAACAATATAGCCATTCGTTTAGAATCTGGAAATGGTTTAAGCAACCAATATGCAATACCTTTTGTTTCTGTCTTTTTACGGCGCAAAGACATTTCCTGAACTGATTTTGGTGCAGTAGATTTTCTGCGTTGAATATTGTCAATACGCCTTCTAAGATCACGGGCATCAGAAATTTTCTTGGCAGAAGCCAGTACCGCCAAGAGTAAAACACCTATAAAAATCACTATTTTTGTAATCATATATACTTACTCTATTCAGGTTCAGCACTCATGGCTTCAATAAGCTGCTTTTCTAACCCGAAATAAGCAGCCTGATGCGCAAAATTAGGACGAATACCACTAGAACGAAATTGCCCTATTAAACGACCATTTTCATCTTCTCCCTCAAATTCAAAAGTAAATAAATCCTGAGTAATAACCACATCACCTTCCATACCGATAATTTCTGTCACATGGGTCACACGTCTACCACCATCACGCATACGGCTAATTTGGACAATAAGATTTACCGCACCTGCTATTTGCGTGCGCACGGCTTTACTTGTTAGATTAGCACCGGCCATACCGATTAGATTCTCCATACGCGTAAGTGCTTCTCGCGGAGTATTAGCATGCAATGTCCCCATAGAACCATCGTGACCTGTATTCATAGCCTGCAACAAGTCAAAAGCCTCTCCACCGCGTACCTCACCAAGGATAATACGGTCAGGACGCATCCTCAGGGCATTTTTCACAAGATCGCGCATGGTGATTTCCCCATCGCCTTCCAAGTTGGCAATACGTGTTTCCAATGGAACAACATGTGGTTGTTGCAATTGCAACTCTGCCGCATCCTCAATAGTTACAATACGCTCTCCATTATTAATCATACGGGAAAGAGCATTAAGCATTGTAGTTTTTCCTGAACCGGTACCACCTGAAATAATAATATTAAGACGGATAGCTCCACAAATTTTTAGCAACTTACAAAGGCTTGGAGAAATACTTTTTGTAGTAATCATCCCATCTAAAGTAATCTTTTTCTGGGAAAATTTACGAATAGATATAGATGTACCGCGGATCGCAAGCGGAGGAGCAATAACGTTTACACGGCTACCATCAGGAAGGCGTGCATCACAAATAGGTGTAGATTCATCAACACGCCTACCCACACCTGTTACAATACGGGTAGCAATAGACATAACATGTGCATTATCACGGAATTTTACATCCGTAAGCTCTAACTTACCCTTGCGTTCGACATAAATCTGGTACGGCCCATTCACCATAATATCAGTAATAAAATCATCGCGCAAAAGTGGTTCAAGAGGCCCAAAGCCAAGCATGTCATCTACAATTTGATTAGCAAGAAGCTGTTGCTCGGCATAATTAAGCGGCAACCTTTGCTCCATAACTATTTCACCGATTAACTCAATTATCTGTCTTTTTAATTCATCACGCGGCAAACGGGAAGATGTCGTAATATCAATTTGCTCAATCAGTATATTATAGATTCTATCTTTAGTCGCAGAAAGTTCATCTTCTGCCTTACTGGGAGCTGTTGGAGGGGCAAGGCTGTGATCGCTAGAACCTGCTAATAAATCTTCTTTTTGCGTTTTTTCTACTTTGTGTGATACCGTCGGATCAGGGGCAGAAGAAGCTGGAGCAGCAGCTGGTGGAGCTGGTTTTTCTACCAATAACTTACCTTCTGCATCCCCAGCTTTTGTAGAAACACGAGCAGGCGGTAAAGCACTCATTTCATTTGCACCACGCCTACCGAACATTTCAGACCTCTTTATAATCTATCTATAAAGACACAATATTATCATCAATTTATTAATATTACCTAAAAACCCAAGATAGCTTCATTTTTTTTCTTTTGTCTTAACAAATGCAGAAAATACCCCTTTTTTCTTCACTTCTTCCTGTTCTAAAATATCAGGAAACAAATGCTGTGCTAGCGAATAAAGCGGCTTCATAGCAGGATGTTTTGCATTTATTACAGAAGGAATGTCACCACTTATCTGCATAAATAAATCTGGAGTATATGAAATTTTTTCAGTAATTTTTGTAGTGATCCCTTTTTCAAAATCCGCAACGCTCATTTCAGCTTTTGATGAAATGCCAGAACGATTAACAATCACGGTAGGGGCAGCCATTTTATAAGTATCAACTATTAAATCATGAAAACGCAACGTATCCCTAAGAGAAGAAAGCGTAAGCTCCGCCACCAATATAATGTTGTTAGACTTTTTTAAGCATTCACGCTCAAAATTTCCCATATGACGCGGCACATCCAGTATAACAATGTCATATTTATCTGCCAACTCCCTAATCAACGCCTCAGCAGTAGCCTCGCTAGTGCTTATATATTCCTGCATTGGCTCTTCCGCACTTAACACCCATAAATTTTGATGGGGTTTACTCATAACCCTATCAATAAAGAGCTGATCAATACGCTCTGGTTTATCCAAAGCGTCACGCAATCCCCTAGCCGGCTCTATATCCAATGCAAGTGATAATGTTCCTCCTTGCGGATCTAAATCAACTAATGCTATTTTTTTACCAGAATTTTCAGCAAAAATTCCTGCAAGATTTAATGCTATTGTAGTCGCTCCAACCCCTCCGCGAGCCCCAATCACACTAATAATTTTTGCCGATTCCTTAACTGTAACAGCTTGCTGTGATGTTTGTGAAAGTGACTTCTGATAGGTTGACTCCAATACTTCCTTAGTTAAAGGACGCAATAAATAGCTAAAGACTCCTATATCAACTAACCAGCAATAGAAACTATATTCATTTACATTACCAATAATAATAACTTTGGTATGAGGATCACAAACATTAGCTAAACTATCAAGCAAGGCTGGAGCAGCCTCCGCCGATGGAATTTCAACCAACAACAATACCGGTGATGGATGCTCCTTAAAATATTCTGTAGCAGTGCTAATATCACCCTGCATAATACAAGATTCTCCTAAACCCTGTAATTCTGCAAAACCCTTCAATACTTCCCTATCCGCTGCATCATTTGCAAAGGCAAAAAATTTACTTCTTTTTGAAAGATCTATCTGTTGCTTCATACTTACAATATCTTAAAGTTATTTACTAGTTGTTGATGCCGATGAAGAAGGAGCTGCTGAAACAGCAGATGCACCTTCACCAGAATTATAGTCAGAAATCGCCTTACCTGCTCTTTGTACATAGCCAGCCCTAGAATCACGCCCATACACTAAATCACGGGGATCATCTATCATTAAACCAAGATTTACTGTAGAAGCACAGCCATAATTAGCAGGAAGAGTATTGCTAAATGTTGTAACAGGGGATTTTTTCCAATCAGGACAATCAGGAGTAATAACCGCAACATGAGTTATATCAACAATAACTTCATCCAAAGGCATTTTATCATTGTTGACAATTTTTATTGCCTTATCATACCCAAATCCACGCAGCATTTTTTTAGTGTAATGTATCTTATTTTCCCTATTTTTTATTTTAGAAGACATTTGCAACACAATAGAATCTACCACTTTAGGGTTTATATTCCTTAAACCAACAGAAAGAGGACTATCATCATCACCAATCAGTTTATTATTTTTATTATCAAATTTAGCAATTAACAAAGTGTGTCGCACTTCAACCTTATTTTCTATGGGATTTTTTGTATAATATTCCTGAGGATTAACGCCTTGCAAATCGCGCTCAGGAAAACACCCTGATAATAAAGGCAAAACAATCATTGCAGAGCACAATGCCTTTAGTATTTTTGCTGATTGAAAATCTATAATATTTATATCTAGCATCACATCTACTCCAGAATAAATCCATTCTCACCGTTTAATTTTGAACCATCACCTGCACTTGGCGAAAGTTTATCCAGTTTTTTATTATCTGATAATGATTCAGAATCTGGCATATCCTGTTGCTGATATAAACTACCAAGAAACATACGTTCCATATCACTAGGTGGCTTAAATCCATCCAGAGGGGTTTGAATTTTTTTAGCTTCCGAAACAGGATGAACTATGTATGGGGTAACCAAAAGAACTAACTCGGTTTGATTGCTTTGGAATCTTTGCGAACGGAATAATGCTCCAAGAACAGGTATATCACCAGCTCCCGGCAGCTTACTTACACTATTATTCGTGTCATTTCTAAGCAAACCGGCAAGAACAAAAGTCTGTCCACTACCAAGCTCTACAGTAGCTTGGGCTTTACGTGTATCCAAAATAGGATAAGTAAAACCAGAAATTTGGATAGGGTTAGAAAAATTGAGTGTACTAACTTCGGGAGCAACCAAAATACTCATACGGTCGTTAGACATAACTACAGGAGTAAAATTAAGACTAACACCAAAAGGTTGGTATTGAACTGTAACTGTACCGTTTTCTCCGGCAACAGGAATCGGGTATTGTCCACCCGCTAAAAAACTTGCAGGTTTTCCTGTAACCGTAGTCAGACTAGGTTCTGCTAAAACAGTAGCCAAACCTTGTGTTTCCAAAATATCTATCAAGCTGCTAATACTATTTTGTCCACTCGTTATTCTTGTAAGTATATTAGTATCAGCTGTAGTCGCACGACTTATAAGAGAAGAAGTATCAAGAGTTCCACTCACGACCTGTGATAATATACCACCACCAGTCACTGAAGATCTCAAATTAATCCCGAAATTCTTCAAATCCGTCCTTGACATCTCCACGATTTTCACTTGTAGCATCACCTGATCTCCACCTCCGGTGGTCACCATATTTACAAGCTTTTCCTTTTCACCGACAAATGTCGCTGCGACACTACGTATATTTTCTGACTCCTGAATAGACGCAGCAGATCCTTCCATAACCAATCCGCCATCCACAGTCTTGAAATCAACATTAGCATTAGGCGCAATTTTTTTAACTGTACGTTCAAGACTGCTTATATTGTGTGTTACATGTACTACCCCTTGGAAAACAGGCTCATCATCAGCACCAACTGCCGAAACTGAAGTCTCACCAATTTTTTTACCATAAACAAATATTGTCTTGGGAGAAATAACCTGCACATCAGCCGTATTTGGATCAGCAACCACAACAGAACTAGCCGGTTTAGCAAACTTCACCATTTTACCTTTATTTATCTCTACCTTCACAACAGAATCAGCAAAGGAATCTGAAGTAAAAACAAAAATATTAACTGCAAAAAAAATAAAAAATAAAAATTTTTTCATTTTGTATCCTGATAAAATTCTAGAGTTTCCACTTTTTCAGCACGAATAACCCGTACTTTATTAGTAGCGATATCTTTTTTAGCTATTAAATTGCCAACATCGCTTCCTAAAGTATAATTATTCGACTGAGATTGATTGCCACCCTTGCCCACATCAACAACACCCGTACTTACCAATGCAACAGAAATTTTACCAATTTCCGCAGCAACAGAAATTTTCTCAGCCTCTGCCGGCACAACTTCAACCGTAATTGTTTTCGCTAAAATAGCCTTATTTTCTGGATTATCCAATGATTGATCTACAGCAAGAACGCGAACATTGCGAATAAATGTTTCCGTTACTATAGACTCTGGATCAGCACCACTTCCTAATTTTATATGATAGGTGATTAATAAATCAACTTTATCCCCAGGAGAAACAAAACCAGCATTACCAGAAATAGGATTAACAGAAATAGATACTGCCCTCTTCCCCGGTTCCAGCACCGCAGATAAGAAACCACCTTCGCCCGATTTCATAACCATAGATGGAATAAGCGGCTCTCCGGCACGAATACTACGGCGCACTACTGCACCATTAAATTCATCTATATTAACTGAACCTTCATATTGATATTCATTGATTGCGCCCTCTACCTTATCACCAGATTCAGGTTTATTTGCATTTTCAGGAACAGCCTGCCAATCAAGGTCTTCCATGGTTTTTATAAAGCTACCGCTAGGCAGATTACGCTTTGCCACCAAAATCCGCTGAACCACAGGAGCCTGCACTTCCACTACCGGCTCTTGCACAAAATAATCACGCAGTGACATAAGAGTAAAACCAACTATTATCAATGCAATTGCTATAACTATCGCACGGCTAGACATTTGACGTTACCTAATTTATTTTTTTATAGTTTACAAAATAGCATTTTAATAAAACGCCAGCAACATAAGAAGACTTAAGCAAAAACGGCTTAACAAATCATTAATTATTGTGGCAAAAAAGCACCAATATTAAAAATTCACTTATTATCTATTATGACAGCAACGGAAACACGAGCATAACCTTGTAAAATCATAAAACATTTTGTAGGATGATAGTATGATAAACAAACAAGACCTAATTGAAAAAATAAAATCTTATGATCCTAATACAGATATAGATCTAATAAATAGAGCTTATGATTTTTCCATGAAAGCTCATGGCTCACAAAAACGGGCATCCGGCGATCTTTATTTCTCACACCCTGCTGAAGTTGCTTATAAACTAACTGAATACAAACTGGATGCAGCATCTATCGTTACTGCATTATTGCATGATACCGTAGAGGATACCGACGTATCACTAGATGAAATTGAAAAAAACTTTGGTTCTGAGATACGCGCACTTGTTGATGGAGTAACAAAATTATCACGCCTTGAAGGTAAATCAGAAAATATGAAGCAGGCGGAAAATTTCCGTAAATTGCTTATAGCTATGAGTGAAGATTTAAGGGTTTTGCTGGTAAAACTTGCTGACCGGCTTCATAATATGGAAACGCTTTCACATATTAAAAAGCCGGAAAAACGCCATCGTATCGCTCGTGAAACTTTGGAAATATACGCAGCACTTGCTGAGCGCATAGGAATGCGTAACATAAAAGAAGATCTGCAAGATCTAGCATTTGCTGAATTATATCCGGAAGCTAGGGAATCTATAGTTACAAGAATGAATTTTCTACGCGAACAAGGAGCGTCTGAAGTAGAAAAAACCATGAAAATATTAGAAGAAAAGCTGTCAGAGGCAGGTCTTAAAAATGCCAATATTCAAGGACGCGAAAAAAAGCCATTTTCTATCTGGAAAAAAATGGAAACAAAGAAAATTTCTTTTGAACAGCTTTCTGACATTGTGGCCTTCCGCATCTCAGTTGATAATATTGCTGAATGTTATCAGGCACTTGGCGTTGTGCATGCTGAATGGCACACAATTCCAGGCCGATTTAAGGATTATATTTCTACCCCTAAATCCAACGGCTACCAATCAATCCATACTGCTATTTTAGGCCCTGCCCAACAGCGTGTAGAAATTCAAATCCGTACCAACGATATGGATGAAGTTGCAGAATATGGTCTTGCCGCACACTGGTCATACAAACAAGGGGCTAATTCCGGAAAAGACGGAAAAAAATTACGCTGGATAAGGGAACTTCTAGAAATATTAGAACAATCAGAAAATCCGGAAGAATTTTTAGAAAATACCAAACTTGAGATGTATCAAGATCAGGTATTTTGCTTTTCTCCGAAAGGGGATATTTTAGCCTTTCCTCGCGGGGCTACTCCGGTTGATTTCGCCTATGCTGTACATTCTGGAGTAGGTGATACTTGCGTCGGTGCAAAAATAAACGGCCGTATTGTCCCACTGCGTACCAAACTTAAAAATGGTGATCAGGTGGAAATTATCACCAGTAAAATGCAAACACCTTCCCCTAGCTGGGAAAGATTTGTAGTAACTGGAAAAGCCCGTAGTGAAATCCGTAAACATATCAGGGTTTCCCAACGCAATGAATATATAAATCTTGGACAAGCTATCCTTACAAAAACCTTCAAACAGGAAGGTGAAGAATTTAGCGAAAAAATGGTAGAACCGCATTTGCCCCATTTTGGCAAAAAAACGGTTGATGATTTAATTGCTGAAGTTGGTGAAGGCTTAATAAGCAGACAACAGGTTATGGAAGTTGTTTTAGGACAACGCAAACCTTTACCGGTAAGCGGCGTGACCTCTGTACTCTCAACTCTTTCCAAACCATTTCGTAAGAAAAAAGAAACAAACAACGCCCCTATGCCAATTAAAGGCTTAGTAAGCGGGATGGCTATTCATTTTGCCGGTTGCTGCCACCCAATTCCAGGAGACCGTATTGTCGGGATCGTTACCACCGGCAAAGGTATTACTATCCACACAATGGACTGCGAAACTCTGGAAAACTATTCGGACTCACCAGAACGCTGGATAGACGTGGCATGGGAAAAAGACCAAAATGATTCAGATCATATAGGAAGAATAAAAGTCAATGTCAGCAACTCACCTGCTGCCCTTGCCACAGTCACTAATGTTATTGCCCGTGAAAACGGAAATATAAGCAATTTCAAAATTACCAATCGCTCTATGGATTTCTTTGAAATATTGATTGATATTGAGGTACGTGATGTACGCCATCTTGGAAATATAATTGCCAATCTCCGCAGTAAAGAAGTAGTACAGAGCGTTGAAAGATGGCAGAATTGACTTATAATCCTAAAAACCTGATTTTATAAGGAGGCTGCATAAATTACCACCTATGCGTTTTTCATTAGTGATATTATATTCTTCTATAGTGTTTAGGTTTTTATACCCGATTAAACATCCGTCGTATGATATATCTCTAATAGCACTATCAGGTTTCCAAGGTCCGTTCCCAGGATAATCTGCATTTCCCAATTTATAACCATAACTATCACCAGCGGCTTGAACATCGCCTGTAAGTGGAATTCCATCATCAATTTTAATGTCTATATCATAGGCATCCACAGGTATGAATATACCTGCAGATTTATACGGAAATGAAAACATTTCCACCTCTCCATGGAGCCAATAATAATTATTTCCCGTAAGATGAGTAAAAGTTCCATCTCCACTTGCAGTAATTTTAGGATCTTTAGGAGACCATAAATCCCAATACCCCCTATTACCTACAGAATTGGTTGCTATTTTCGGCAGATAAATACTGTTCCATATTTCTCCGATAAATTTATTTTTTGATAGTAAATCCCAAAAAAATAATTTTTCATCATCATCAACAATTCCATCACCTTTAGTATAATTATTGCTATCTTGAATGAACCCCAAATCATCGCCGTTTTTACAATCGGCCGGTAAGCAATTATATTTATCTCTGAATGCTGTTACAGCATTATTAAATATGTCTTTTTGTACTATAATGGAATTGATTTCTGATGACCGTAATAATGCTTTAGTTATAAGAATTCCACTGACTACTATAGCTATTATTAATATCACCATTAGAAGTTCAATTAATGTAAAGCCAGCCCTATAATTAGTAATATCGTTATTATCCAGTTTAAGTTCAGATGAAGGAAATGATTTTACAAGCATGATGACATATCTACCAGCCAGTTCTTACCGGTTTTGCCGCAACTTTTACATTATTCCGTCCGCTATTTTTAGCTATATAAAGTGCTTCATCTGCACGTTTAAGCAATCCTTCTGGGCTATCGCCCTCCTCAAATAAATTTGCAACACCTATACTGATTGTACGGTTAATAGATTTTCCATCTTTACTGATAATAAATAAAGTAGATTCCACAATTTCACGCATACGATTTGCAGCTCCTAAAGCTGCATTTGCATCAGTTTCAGGCATAAGAACTACAAATTCTTCACCGCCGAAACGAGCAGCAAGATCCGTAGAACGAGCTGTACCTATAATAATATCCGCAAGTTGTTTTAACACCATATCACCAGCGTCATGCCCATAAGTATCATTAACCTGCTTAAAGTGATCCATATCCATAATAATCAAGGCAAGATTTTTTCCATTTTTGCTAGCGTATTTTACCATATTACCTAAATGGGTATTAAGGTAATGACGATTATATAAGCCGGTAAGCCCATCAGTAAGAGCCATAGACACGCTTTTTTGATATTGTTCTTTAAGAGCGTCCTGATAACGTTTACGACGAATCTGCGTACGAACCCTTACAGCCATCTCATTTTTATCTATAGGAACAACCATATAATCACTGATACCCATATCCAATGCTTTAAGCATAACATGTTTATCATCTTCATCTACCAACACTAAAACCGGAACATTTCTGGTTTCTTCCATAGTTTTTATATGTGACGCAAGTCGTAAACCATCAAAATCAGCCAATAATGTGCTAATCAATATTACATCAAAATTACCTTCTTTTGCTAGGGCTACAGCTTGATCAGGCTCTACAAGATGCACATCATAAATTTCGCTCAGCTTAGAAATAATTTGTTTTGCCTGCACTGCATCATCATCTATAACTAAAACTTTAGCCCCTTCTACATTGGCTACTGCGTTATTATTTTGATCAGGATTAATACCCATCTGTATCCCTGTAGTATCACGCAAACGTAATTCATCCAACAGGGTTTTGATACGGATTAAAGATTTAACCCGAGCAAATAAAGCCATATCATTAATAGGTTTTGTAATAAAATCATCCGCACCGGATTCCAATCCTTTAAGACGGTCTGATTTATCAGAAAGTGCTGTAACCATTACTACAGGAATATGGGCAAGTTCATGATCTATTTTAAGCTTCGCACAAGTCTCAAACCCATCCATTTTTGGCATCATCACATCCAAGAGGATTAAATCCGGTTTATGAGTTTTTGCTTTTTCTAAAGCTTCAAAACCATCCATCGCAGTAATAACTTCATAATATTCACTGGTAAGCTTTG
>CAUJIB010000037.1 GCA_963205245.1 Pseudomonadota bacterium | reverse complement strand
AGCCTTTTTGGGTTACATGCTCGCCTAAAACTTCACGCAGGGCTTTATGCAGCAAATGTGTTGCTGAGTGGTTGGCGCGGATAGCATTACGGTTGACAACATTAATTTGCGCAGTAATTTTATCACCAATTTTTACTGATTTTTGCAATGTAGCTTCATGCACAATAAAATCTTCAAGCGGTTTGCTGGTGCTGGATATAGCGGCAACGCCGACAAATTCGCCAATATCACCAATTTGTCCGCCGGACTCCCCATAAAACGGGGTTTGGTTGAGGATGATAAACACCTTATCGGCAGCATTTGCTGATTGTACTTCTGCGCCATCTTTAACAATAGCCAAAATACTTGCTTCTGCGCTTTCCTGTTCATAGCCAAGGAATTTATTAGCACCTAGTTTTTCTTTAAGTTCAAACCAGAGATTTCCTACCGCTTTTTCACCTGATCCGCTCCATGCGGCGCGTGCCATTTCGCGCTGGTTATCCATAGCTTTTTCAAAACCGTCAGTATCTACTTCTAAGCCGCGGTTTCGCAAAATATCCTGTGTTAAATCCAGTGGGAAGCCGTAAGTGTCGTAGAGTTTGAATGCTGCGTCACCAGCTAGTTTTTGCCCTTTGCCTAGTTTTTCTGTTTCTTCATCCAACAATTTCAAACCGCGCTCCAAGGTTTGTTTGAAGCGTTCTTCTTCTGCTTTTAGATTTTCGGTGATGGTTGCTTCTGCGCGGGCAAGCTCCGGATACTGCCTGTCCATTTCATTTAGGAGGGCAGGGACTAGTTTATACATCAAAGGATCTTTGCAGCCCAGCTGATGGGCGTGGCGCATGGCGCGGCGCATAATACGGCGCAGCACATAACCGCGTCCCTCATTGGAAGGTAGAACGCCATCAGCAATCAGGAAGCAGCTTGAGCGCAGGTGATCGGCGATTACGCGGTGTGAAGTTTCATGCCCGTTATTTCCTGATAAACTTTTAGATGCTTTGATCAGGTTTTGGAATAAATCAATATCGTAATTGTCATGCACGCCCTGCATAACTGCTGAAATGCGCTCTAGCCCCATGCCTGTATCAATGGAAGGTTTAGGAAGGGAGGTGCGTTCGCCACCAGCCAACTGCTCATATTGCATGAATACCAGGTTCCAGATTTCTATGAAGCGGTCGCCGTCAGCATCGGGAGTTCCCGGTAGTCCACCCGCTATTTTATCGCCATGGTCATAAAAAATTTCGGAGCAGGGGCCGCATGGACCTGTGTCACCCATTGACCAGAAATTATCATTGGTATCAATGCGGATGATTTTGCGTTCAGGAAAACCAGTAAGTTTTTTCCAGATATTAAACGCTTCATCATCAGTGTGGTAAACTGTGACATAAAGCTTTTCTTTATCCAGCCCGAAATCCTTGGTGAGAAGGTTCCACGCCAGTTCAATAGCTTCTTCCTTAAAATAATCACCGAAGGAAAAATTACCCAGCATTTCAAAAAATGTATGGTGGCGGGCAGTATAGCCGACATTATCCAGATCATTATGTTTGCCGCCAGCGCGTACGCATTTTTGCGAAGTGGCAGCGCGGGTAAACGGTAATTTTTCAACGCCTGTAAATACATTTTTAAACTGGTTCATGCCAGCATTAGCAAACATAAGAGTTGGATCATTATGCGGCACAAGTGAACTGGAAGGGCGGATTTCATGCCCGTTACGCTTAAAAAAGTCAAGGAAGCTTGCGCGTATGTCAGATACGGTTTTAGTCATTTGTATTTACTCTTTGAAAAACTGGTCAGATTGCATTATTTGCTGCGCAATCTATTATAGAATAGGGCTTTATGTCAAATTAATCGGAGTATACTTATTGATTTAAGTTTTTCCCTGCGTCAGGCTTCGGCTCATGTACTTATTATACACGTCGCCTCGCCTTCCTTGGGAAATTCCTTTCTCAAATAAGTATAATACAAGTAGCTACATTCCAGTTTTGTGTTTGATATTTTCAATAGCGCGCAGCAAATCGTCTTCATAATTATGGTTCATGCCGTATTCGCGCTCCATACGGCGTTTAATTTCATCGGGAGGGTTAACTCCATCGCCATACTCTATTACTGTTCCATAATCTTCAATCTCAAAAGCACCCTTTGCCCGAGCGTCGCTAAAGGATTTTGCCATACTGGGTTTAATGCACATATATGCCCAACAAGGATTGCCGTTTTCTTCAGTGCCACGGCATAAAATCATAATGGTACAGAGTAAATCTGTCATAACGGCTTGAGAAGTAGGAGGAGCGGTTTGGACAGTGTTCATTATTTGCCTTATACAGTTCTAGATTCATTTGCTTGGTTAACTGAAGGTGTATTTTGGGCTGCAACAATATTCTTGTTATCAGAAAATACAAAACTTGATGGTTGTTCCATAGCTGAAGTTGCAAGCTTTATGTCTTGAGGCGAGATTTTTGCAAATTTTTCTAGTAAATCAGGGTATATTGTTGCTATTATTTCATTATTTCTTTTGCTATTAACGTTATTTGAAGTTCCCATGCCTTGAACGCTTGTTATAAACATTCCCATAAAACTAACTCCTTGTATTTTTTTATTTTATATTTATCCTATATTCTATTCTCATCTTTCAGGATATTTGATAAAAACTAATTTTCTATTAATTAATTGTTACAGTTTGTTTACAATTAGGTCGCTGGGTAAAATTGGTTTTGTAAGTAACATATTGTTTTTTAATTATAGGCTATGACAGATATTGCTCCCCAGATTACAGTTTCTTACGGTGATGGAATCGGATCCGAGATCATGGAAGCAACTCTTGTGATATTGCGTGAAGCTGGGGCGAATATCAGCATAGAAACTCTAGAGGTAGGGGAGCGTATTTATAATATGGGGGCGAGATACGGGATTTTGCCGTCTGCGTGGGAGATTTTAGGACGTAATAAAATCTTGCTCAAATCACCGGTCATTATTCCTCATAATCCGGATTATGAATATAAAAATTTGAATGAGATTATTTATAAAAAATTTGAATTATCAGAAGAAAATATAGTTATTTCTAATATTATTCCGGAAGAGTATTACGCTGATTTTTTAGCCGGTTCGGCGAGCATTGGCGAGAGTTTTGCCTTGTTTGAATCAGTTCATGATAGTGCGCCGGAAATAGCAGGCAGGAATATTGCCAACCCAACAGGCGTTATTCAGGCAGCAATCATGATGCTGGAGCATATAGGGCAAACCGAGGTGGCAGAAAGAATAAAAAAGGCATTGCTTAGTACCATTGAAGAAGGAATTCACACCGCTGATATGTATAAAAAAGGCCGAAGCAAACAAAAAGCAGGAACTAAAGAATTTACTGAAGCTGTTACCCAGCGGTTATTTATAAAATAATATATTAATGTTTATATTAGTGGAGAATTAAGCTGGGTTTGTTTTTTCCTGTCCTCTAAAATTATATTTGCTCCTTTATTAACTATGTCAGGATTGTTCAAGTCTATTTTTATAGATTCATTTGTTCTTTGGAAAATAATATAATAATCATCTTTTTTTAGTATTTTCTTTAATCTTTCCCCATCTCTAAGGGTATTTTCATCTAATTCCTTTAGTTTTATATGGCAAAATAAATTTCCGGTCTCAGTGCATTGATTATTTTTAATTTGCATAGATTCATATTTTTTGGCTTTTTCGGCTCTTGTTTCATCAAGGCTTTTCAGTACATCGTTAATGGCAAGGGGGGCTGCTAGTGTGCTGCCTGCTAATCCTGCAATAACAGTGTTTCTTCTAAGTTTTTCATATCCATCTGATGAAGGATTTTCCATATCTTTATTGCTCATTCAAAAATCTCTATAGTAAGATAGATACCTGATTAGTCAGGCATCTTTATTTCTAATAATAATGAATTTTTGGCTTCTTCAAACCCTACTGTTTCCTGTTTTTCCGAGCCGAGCCTGCGGATGGAAACGCTGCGATTTTCCTGTTCCTTTGTGCCAACTACAAACATTACAGGCACTTTTTGTAAGGAATGCTCACGCACTTTGTAATTAATTTTATTATTAGAAATATCCAGTACAGCGCGGATTCCGGATTGCTTTAACAGCTCGCATATTTCGGCAGCATAAGCGTCCGCTGCTTCGGTAATGGTCACCACTACCACCTGCACAGGTGCAAGCCAGAGTGGGAATTTACCTGAATATTCTTCAATCAAAATACCGATAAAGCGTTCCAGTGAGCCAAGTATTGCGCGGTGAAGCATTACAGGGCGTTTTTTGCTGCCGTCCGATGCAATATAATTAGCGTCAAGGCGCTCCGGAAGTACGAAATCCACCTGCAAAGTACC
The DNA here is from genome assembly GCA_963205245.1 of Pseudomonadota bacterium. Classification (GTDB taxonomy): domain Bacteria; phylum Pseudomonadota; class Alphaproteobacteria; order Rickettsiales; family SXRF01; genus SXRF01. The sequence goes on along the minus strand of CAUJIB010000037.1, from coordinate 2,700 downwards.
GCATTGCCAATCACGTCCGATAGCATCACGCAGTACAAATTCTAGTTTTGGCCCGTAAAACGCACCTTCTCCGGAATTAAGTGTCCACTCCAATCCGGCGGCATTTACTGCTTCTTTTAGGGCGTTTTCAGCCTTGTCCCATGTTTCATCAGTTCCGGCGCGTTTGGCAGGGCGGTCAGAGAATTTCACGCTAACCTGAGTGAAGCCAAAAGTTTTATACACCTCTTTCAGCAAGTCACAAAAAGCGATAGTTTCAGATGTGATTTGATCTTCGGTGCAGAAAATATGGGCGTCATCCTGAACGAAACCGCGTATACGCATAATTCCATGAAGGCTGCCGGATGGTTCATTGCGGTGGCAAGTGCCGAATTCTGCCATGCGTAGCGGTAAATCGCGGTAACTCTTAAGGCCTTGGCGGAAAATCTGTACATGGCAAGGGCAGTTCATCGGTTTTACCGCCATGGTGCGTTCTTCATCAGAATTGGAGATGAACATGTTTTCATGGAATTTTTCCCAATGTCCGCTTGCTTCCCACAGGCTGCGGTCAACCAGTATCGGGGTTTTTACCTCAATATAGCCATTGCCACGAATTTTGTTGCGGATGTAATTTTCAATGGTGCGGTAAACAGTCCAGCCTTTGTCATGCCAGAACACCATTCCTGGTGTGTGTTCCTCAATATGAAAAAGTTCCAACTCTTTACCCAGCTTGCGGTGGTCGCGTTTTTCCGCTTCTTCCAGCATGGTGAGGTAGGCTTTAAGGTCTTTATCTGTTGCCCATGCCGTACCGTAAATACGCTGCAACATTTCATTGTTGGAATTGCCGCGCCAATATGCACCAGCTACTTTTAGTAACTTAAAGCCTGTGCCAATTTTGGCGGTGTTGGCAGCATGTGGGCCGCGGCAGAGGTCAATAAAATTACCTTGCCGATATAATGATATTTTTTGTTCAGCGGGAATTGCGCCAATAATTTCCGCCTTATAATCCTCTCCTATTGATTTGAAGAATTTTACTGCATCATCACGATTCCATTCCTCGCGGCGGATAGGCTCAGAGCGCGCAACAATTTCTTTCATGCGCTTTTCAATAGCTTCTAAATCATTGATGGAAAAGGGGGTAGGGCGGGAAAAATCATAATAAAAGCCATTATCAATAGCAGGGCCAATGGTTACTTGTGTTTCTGGGAAAAGCTCTTTTACAGCTTCTGCAAGTATATGGGCTGTATCATGGCGGATTAGCTCCAGCCCGTCGGCATCTTTAGCGGTGATAATTTGTACATTTGCATCATGCTCAATCGGCAGGTAAATATCCCGAAGCTCGCCATTTACCCGTACGCATAATGCAGCTTTAGCAAGTCCTGTGCCAATGCTTGCGGCAAGCTCTTCACCGGTGATTGTTTTATCAAATTCTCGTTTTGAACCGTCAGGAAGGGTAATTATCGGCATATTTATATTATTTGTTGGTTGTTTATTGATGTTTGTTAGTTATAAGGTAAAATATTTTACTGTCTAGTGTTTGCTGTTTGAAAAATCATAATAACAATACTATATAGCAAGGGATTATATATTTTTTTAATTATTCAAGTGAGGATTTATTATGAAATTATTTTATTCTCCAAATTCTCCATATGCCCGTAAATGCAGGATAGTAATTTTAGAGAAAGAATTGGAAGATCGGGTTGAGTTAATATCCCTGATGCCATCGGATAATCCACCCGAACTTATTGCAGCAAACCCTTTGGGTACTGTTCCTGCTTTAGTTATTGATAATGGCAGTTCTTTTTGTGAAAGCCCGATCATTTGTGAATATCTGGATAGCCTATCAATAAAAAATCCATTATTTCCAGTAAAAAAAGATGAAAGATTCAAAATTTTATCTTTGGCGGCTTTAGCGGACGGCATAATGGATGCATCTGTTGCTTGTGTTATGGAAGGGCGCAGACCGGAAGATAAGCGTTATGATGTTTGGGTGAAACGTAAAGAAAAGGCGATTGTACGCACCATTGATGCTGTGGCCAGTCAAAATATTGATGAAAATACTACATTTAATATAGGAACCATTAACATGGCGATTGCTCTTTCTTATGTTGATTTCCGTCTGCCGCATCTTGATTGGAGAAAAGAATATAAAAACCTCTCTAATTGGCTGGAATATATGAATAAAAAGCCGTCAATGATAGCAACTGCTCCAGTTTTATAATTTTTTTTATAAAATCATCAAAATTAGGGGTTTGTTAAAACTTTAGGTGTAAAAATCACCTATTAAGTGTTTATTTTAACAAACTAACCTTGGCTATGCAGAAAAAAATATTGATAGTAGAAGATAATGATCTGAATCTGAAGCTGTTTCGCGACTTGCTTTCGGCTCATGGTTATGAAATTCTTGAAACCAAAGATGGTTTGGAGGCTATCTCCATTGCGCGAAATGAGAAGCCGAATTTGATATTGATGGATATTCAGCTTCCAGAAATTTCTGGTTTGGATGTTACTAGAAGGATGAAGGCTGACGGGGATGTTTGTCACATCCCTATCGTTGCAGTTACAGCTTTTGCAATGAAAGATGATGAAGAAAAAATTTTGGCGGCAGGTTGTGAAGCGTATGTTTCAAAGCCTATTTCTATTATACCATTTCTTAACACTGTACGTCGGTTTTTAGGTGAAGAAGAAGTATCGTAACTTATTATGACAGCACAAATTTTAATA
>CAUJIB010000036.1 GCA_963205245.1 Pseudomonadota bacterium | reverse complement strand
CTCAGGAAACTTACTGGCAACCGTTCTACCAATATGACGCAGCGTATGATAGGGTTGCGAAGAAATAAGCCGCGCCAGATATGCACTCATTGCCCCTACAGGTGGTGCAATTGACATATCATTATCATTGAGAATAACAATCAGACGTGTGCCAAGACTACCTGCATTATTAAGGGCTTCAAATGCCATACCTGCACTCATCGCTCCGTCACCGATTACCGCAATTACTTCATTATTATTTCCGCTTAGATCCCGCGCTACTGCCATACCCAAAGCAGCAGAAATAGAAGTCGAGCTGTGTCCAGCACCAAATGGATCATACTCACTTTCACTGCGCTTACAAAAACCGGAAAGACCATCAGGTTTACGAAGGGTACGAATTTTATCGCGTCTGCCAGTTAAAATTTTATGCGGATAAGATTGATGCCCTACATCCCATATCAATAAATCTTCAGGCGTATTAAATACATGATGCAAAGCAACCGTAAGCTCTATTACACCCAGACCTGCCCCCAGATGTCCACCGGTCTGCGCCACAGCAGAGATCGTTTCTGCCCGCAACTCACCCGCAAGCTGTTCTAGCTGCGTATCAGAAAAGTCACGTATATCACGCGGATAATTCACATTATCAAGTAAAGGGGTTCTGCTCACGTTAATCATCTCAGAAAAATAACAATGTGCTAACATTGAGCAATTTCTATAAAAAAGCAAGAAAGCAATAAGAGTAGACTGTAAAAATTATTATTTTCTATTTTTACCGCCACTAACAGTAACACTGCTTCCATCCTGAAGCACATATTCACCATCCGGCATAGCTACACGTTCACCAGATGCTCCAACTGTATATACATACACACCTTCAAAAATAATAGGCTGCCCGCTTCTTAATTTTGCTTCCTTACCAGTTAGCTGAACAGGTTGCGGCTTAGAATAAGCATTATCTGAAAAGACGGGTGGATAATAATTGCTATTCTGCTCTGAAGACTGAACTGCTGATGATGGTGAAGGATTTGATCTTTGATCTTGTTGATCATACTGCATTTGCTGCTGTTTATATAATTGCGGATATTTTTGATTATCATCAATATTTAGATTTTTCTCAAAATCATTATCGGCTGGTGCGGTAATTGTATAATTTCCCCTTTGTTGTTGCTCAGTAGAACCACCGCCACCAAACATCCCTCTACTACTAGACTGAGGAGCAATAGGTTTAATTGTCAAATCATCACCCGTAGAAACATTTGGAGAAACTTTTTTGATAGAAGAGATCATATCTTTAGAGCTTGGCCCTTGTAAAACATTGGATTCACTACCAAAAAAACCAGCTTTCTCCTGCTCTTCAACAAAACGTGAAGTAGCATAAGTAAGGTCATCACCACCGTATTTTTCTAACATTCCCCGCTGTTCGTTTTGAAATTCCCGAATCGGGTTTTTACCAAACAAAAGTATGGCTATCACTGGAACCATCACAATAAGAACTATCCACATATTCATATAAAAAACCTTATTCCATAATAATATTGCATATCATTCTGTCAATTTATCATAAAAACAAAGGTTTTTCATTAAAAACATCGGTAGGAACTATAAAATTCCTAAACACCATAACAACACGGCTTTCTGTGCATGTAAGCGGTTTTCAGCTTCATCAAACACTTTTGATTGCCCCCCATCAATTACATCCGCTGTAACTTCTTCACCGCGATGCGCAGGCAGGCAGTGCATAAAAATGGCATCAGGCGTAGCTTTTTTCATAATTTCTGCATTTACCTGATAAGGTTTAAGCAGCGATATTTTAGCATCAGCGTCAGGATCACCCATAGAAACCCAAGTATCAGTAATTACTGCGTTTGCACCCGCTACAGCTTCCTCCGGAGAAGTAGTAATTACTATATTACCGCCGCGTGCCCTTGCCCACTCCACCACTTTAGGTAATGGTGCAAGAGAAGTTGGGCAAGCTATTCTAAAATTACAGCCTAATAATGTAGCCGCCTGAATCCAGCTATGCGCAACATTATTGCCGTCCCCCACCCACGCAATAGTTTTTCCAACCAAGCTTCCCATATTTTCCTCAAAAGTAAGGATATCGGCAAGTATCTGACAAGGATGGCTAAATTCCGTAAGGCCGTTAATCACCGGAACACTGGAATTTTTTGCCAATTCCTGTAATTTTTCATGGCTATGGCAACGCAACATCATCACATCCACATATCGCGAAATAACTTTTGCAGTATCTGAGATTGATTCACCGCGCCCAAGTTGCAAATCATTGCCATTAAGAGCAATTGCCTGACCACCAAGCTCCAGCATGGCTACCTCAAAAGAAACACGGGTGCGGGTGGAGTTTTTTTCAAAAATCATTGCCAGCTTTTTATTCGCAAGCTGCGCCGAAAACCTACCAGCCTTACGGTCTTGTTTCAACCAGCCAGCACAAGCGATAATTTTACGTATCTCTGCCGCATCAATTTCTGAAAAATCTAGAAAATGTCTAATCATATCAACTCCTTGCAAATTTTTCTTGTAATATTAATTGCTTCACTCACATGCTCTTCTTCTATAATAAGCGGCGGCGTAATCCGCACCACATTATCCTCGGCAGGTGAAGTTAAGAGCCCTCCGGCGCGAAGTTTTTCAACTACCTCAATACACGGTATTTTTGCTTTTATCCCAAGCATTAAACCACGGCCACGCACTTCGGTAAATATACTTGGGAAATCCTGAGTTACAGCTATTAACTCTGCTTTCAGAACTTCACCAGTTTTTTCAACATGGGAAAAAAAATCTGGCTTAAGCATAACATCCAGTACCGCATTTCCTACCGCCATAGCCAAAGGATTAGAACCGTATGTAGAGCCATGCGAGCCTGCATTCATACAGGCAGCCACCTTATCCGTCACCAGGCATGCCCCCAGC
>CAUJIB010000035.1 GCA_963205245.1 Pseudomonadota bacterium | reverse complement strand
TTTCCTTCACTTTTATCACGTAGGTATTAGGCGGGAGCTGCATGTTATCCTGAATACGTACTGAAGGTATAATAAAGCCCAGTTCCCGTGCCATTTGCCGGCGCAGTGCTTTAATTTGTTCAGTCAGGCGATGCCCTTTCTGATAATTGATAAGCGGCAGCAAGCCGTAGCCAAGTTCAAGTCGTAAACTATCAATTTGTAAAAAGTCAGCGGGTTGTTCTTCCTGCTGTTTTGCTTCTGCACCTTCTTTGCTTTGGTTTTCCAATAATTTTGGTGCTGTGCCAGCCACATATGCTTCGCCGGTTTTGGGATTAATCATCTGTGGATTGCTGAACATGTAATAGCTGGCAAAACCAGTAATACCGGAAAGAAAGGCAAAAGGGATAAACGGAATACCCGGAAGTAGAGCCATCATGAATAGAAATACAGATGTTATACCCAGTGCCGCAGGGTGACGACTAAGTTGCCCGAGCACTGCTTTTTCTGCCGAGCCAGCTACACCTGATTTAGTAACTAAAATACCTGCGGCGGTGGAGACAATAAGGGCAGGAATTTGTGAAACTAAGCCATCACCAACAGTGAGTATGGTGTAGTGGTTCATCGCTTCATTAAATGGCAAGCCCTTCTGCGCTACACCAATAATAATACCCGCAATAAGGTTGATAAAAGTAATGAGTAAACCAGCAATCGCATCACCTCGTACGAATTTGCTCGCACCGTCCATCGAACCGAAGAAATTACTTTCATCTTCAATTTCTTTGCGGCGCATTTTGGCTACATCTTCACTGATTAAGCCTGCTGATAAATCGGCATCTATCGCCATTTGCTTGCCGGGCATAGAATCTAACGAGAAGCGTGCTGATACCTCGGCGATACGTCCCGAACCTTTGGTGATAACCACGAAATTGATAATGGTAAGGATACCGAAAATAATTACCCCTATTACTACCGAGCCACCCATTACAAAGCCGCCAAAAGCTTGGATTACATGCCCTGCTGCTGCTGTTCCTTCATGCCCATGCGCAAGGATAAGGCGGGTGGAGGCAATATTTAGCGATAGCCGCAGCATGGTGACAATCAACAGGATTGTAGGGAAAGAACTTAAGTGCAAAGGCTTTTCCACAAATAACACCGTCATCAAAATAATAACGGAAAGGGTTATGGAAATACCAAGGAAAAAATCAAGCAGGAAAGTGGGTAGCGGCAGAATGAGCACTATCAAAATGCCTATAATGCCTACCGCAAAATAAATATCCTTACGCCGTGTGAGGGCGTTTATCTCTCCCAGCCAGTTAGTGCTAGTTGCTGCGGGGGCAGCTGTGGTTGTTGCTTCAGCCATAGGTTTTACTCCGTAAAACTGATGACAGATGACAGGTGACGGATGGCAGCAGATAGCCTATTTCTTTATATGTCATCTGCAATCCGTTATCTGTCATCCGGCTATTCCTCCCCTATTGCGGTGGGAACATTAAGCCCATGTTCGCCATAGGCTTTTAGTTTGTTGCGCAAGGTGCGGATAGAAATTCCTAAAATATTGGCAGCATGGGTGCGGTTGCCGAGGCAATAATTGAGGGTATCAATTATCAATTCCTGTTCCACGCTTTCCACTGAACGGCCGACTAGCGGATTATTAGTTGCTGGTTGTTGGTTGTTGGTTATTGGTTGAGATGTTGTTTTTTGTTCTTCCTCTGAGCTGCTTAGGTAAACAGCATCGGCTTCAATATTGCTGCCTGTGGCAAGTAATACTGCGCGGTGCATAGTGTTTTCCAGTTCACGCACGTTGCCTTTCCAGATATAGGCAGTGAGTTTGGCAAGAGCTGCTTCAGTAAGCGGGCGCGCAGGGATGCCGTTAGCTTTGGAGTATTTATCAATAAAATGTTCTGCAAGCGGTTTGATGTCGGCTTTCCTATCACGCAGGCTTGGCATATTCAGGCTGATAACATTCAGGCGGAAATATAAATCCTCCCTGAATGTGCCTTTTTTAACTTCTTCCAGCATATTGCGGTTAGAGGTAGCAAGTACGCGGATATTTACTTTCACCGGCTTATTGCCGCCGACCCTATCCACTTCTCGTTCCTGCAATACCCGCAGTAGTTTTGATTGCAGGCGTAAGTCCATCTCGCTGATTTCATCTAGTAGAATAGTGCCGCCATCTGCTTCTTCAAACTTGCCGATACGCCTTGCTACCGCGCCGGTAAAGGCTCCTTTTTCATGACCAAACAGTTCGGCTTCTAATAATGCTTCAGGTATCGCCGCGCAATTTACACATATCATGGGGTTTGCCGCGCGTTTGCTTTTTCGGTGGATATAGCGGGCTATCACCTCTTTACCGGTGCCGGATTCACCTGTAATAAGCACGCTGGCATCACTTGGTGCGATCTGGTCGGCGAGGGTAATGGTTTTCGCCATAACAGGATCAGCGTAAATTATGGATTTAGCTTCCTCGGTAATGGCTTCCAGAACTGCGGCGATTAATTCTTCATTAGGCGGCAGAGGGATATATTCTTTTGCACCTGATTTAATAGCTTTTACCGCAGCATCTTTATCGGTATCCAGCCCGCAAGCAATAACCTGCAAATTAAAACGTTCGCGCATTAGGAACATTACCAGTTTTTCAATATCCTCGCGTACTTCAACCATTATTAAATCAGCACCTTGACCATTGCGCAGTGCATTCATCGCTCCATCGATATCCTCCACATGTGCAACCCTTGCACCACGAGAGCGCGCTATTTTACTAGCTGTGCTAAGTTGTCCGTATAATTCACCTATTATTAGCAGTCTCATTTTTTGCCTCTAATGTTTATCTGTCTTGATAATTTCGGTCATGGTTACGCCGATACGGTCTTCCACTACTACAACTTCGCCACGGGCTACTAATCGGTTATTAACAAAAATATCAATTGGTTCTCCAACTTTTTTATCAAGTTCAATAACTGCCCCGCGACCAAGTTTTAGGAGTTGATTTACCTGCATGCTGGTGCGGCCAAGTACAACGGTAAGCTGTACAGGTATGTCTGATACTGTTTCTAAACTGAGGCTATCGGCGACTGCACTATCACCAAAACCCGACGCTTCATTAGCCATAAATTACTCCTTTTGAATATGGTTTGAATTTAATAAATCAAGTTGTTCTTCTTCCTCATTGGCAATGGTAGCAAGCATATTGCCAATAGCCTTATCCATATGTTGCCATAATTTTTCAGTGTTACGTTCAAGGCTGCCGTTTTTCCATTCAATGCGGTAGTCGCTGATGGCAATATCTTCATTGCCTATGATGCTTATATTAGAAGCAAATTTTTCTTTGCTGCTTAATTGTTTTATTTTGTTTTTTAACTCACCGGCTAAACGGCTATTTATGGTAATTGAGATATCCGGTTCGCTTATCATTATTTCCAGACATTTTTTTGCTGCGGATTCTACCACGACGATATGATCAATAGTCAGCGCGTCACCTGCTACTTTCTTGGCGATAGAAAGGGCGAGTGTCGGCATATTTTGTTTTAGTTCCATGCAATGGCTTTTGTATTGAGAAAATATAGGAGAGATATTTTTTATAAAATTCTCAAGTCCTTCAGTTATTAGGCGATTTATTTCTGTATGTTCGTTTTGTGCTTGTGAATGCCCTTCTTTTGTACCTTCCAAGAAACCGCGTTGATAAGCATCGCGTTCAGCAGATTTTAATTCTTCTTCGCTAAAAGTCGGAGGAGGAGGGGGAACTTCCGGATCATCCGGTTTTTTCTTGTTGAAGGGAGTTTTCCGTATTTCTGTACTGGCGGAACTGTTATTATCAAATTCCCTGAATGTTAGCGGTGAAATTAGCATAATGACATCCTAATATACCAGCTGCTCGCCAGCACTATCGCTGGAGATTATAATGTCGCCTTTTGCAGCTAAGTCTTTGGCTATATTCACTACATACATCTGTGCTTCATCAACATCTTTTATACGGACAGGCCCCATATTTTCCATTTCCTCACGCATAATTTTGCCGGCACGTTCGGACATATTGCTTAGGAAAAGTTCTTTTATATTGTCAGAAGCACCTTTTAGGGCAACGCCTAATTTTGTTTTATCGGCAGTACGGAGTAGGACCTGAATACCAGAGCCGCTGATTTTCATCAGATCTTCAAAAGTAAACATAAGGGCACGGACTTTTTCTGCTGATTCAGAATTCCGTTCTTCCAGTTTTCCCATGAACTTACTTTCGGCTGAGCGGTCAAAATTATTGAATATCTCTGCCATCATTTCAAAGCTATCGGTAGATTGACGCTTGGCTAGGTTGCTCATAAATTCCATACGCAGGGTTTTTTCTATACCGTCCATAACTTCTTTTTTTACGGTTTCCATAGAAAGCATTCTGGTAATTACTTCCATGGTAAGTTCTTCCGGCAGATTCATAAGAACGCGGGAAGCATGCTCGGGACGGATTTTGGATAATACGACGGCTATAGTTTGCGGGTATTCATTTTTGAGGAAATTCGCTAAAATCTCTTCGCTCACGTTACCCAGTTTATCCCATGTTGTCCGTCCGGCAGGGCCTCTGATTTCCTCCATAATTCCGTCTACACGGTTTTTACCAAGAGCTTTAATAAGCAAGCGTTCAGTAGAATCATAGTTACCAACTAACGCCCCTGAAGCGGAAACCTGATCGGCAAAATCACGGAATAGTCTTTCTACAACATCTGATGGTACTTGCCCTAGTGATGACATTATATTGGAGATTTCACGAATTTCATCATCATCCATTAAAGCGAATAATTTTATCGCACTTTCTTCACCAATAGCCATTAGAAACATTGCGGCCTTTTGCGGGCCAGTCATTTTGCGGTAGTCTTCTTTATTATCTTTTGGTGGAGGAGCCATATCAGTGCCTGTTTTTATAATGTTAGATTACTGAATTTATCTAGGTTTTCTGCAATATCCTACGGTTGTTTCATGATCCACTGGCGTAACACATTCATAGTCTCTTCTGGGTATTTTTCTACAATTTCATTAATCTTACTCATTGAGGATGATTTCATTCCACCTTTGATATTAGCTACGTCTATCATTTCTTCTTCCTGCTGGGCAAAAGTTGATTCTACGGTACTCATACCGGCATTGCTGGATATGGGTGCGCTAGAAGATGAAGGTGCACTGGATATTCTGGCTGATGGTGGCATTCCACCCTGTAGCATTGACATTTCATTTGCTACACGCTCACTTGGAAGTTGTACATGGCGTGCCATTTTTGAAACGGCAGGACGTAGGACTAATAAGATCGCAAGGATAGCTACAACTGAAATAATAAATGTTTGTGCTATGGATTGAATTTCCAGCCTGTAGCGTTCAAAGAAAGATGTTTCACCAACGCTAAAGGAATCCTGAGTGAAACGCATGTTGACGATCTCAATTTTATCGCCTCGTTTTTCATCGTACCCTATAGCTGAGCTTACCAAAGAACGTAATTGTTTGATTTCATCTTCGCTACGCGGGGTATAATTTTCTTTGCCGTCTGTTCCTTCTTTATAGGTCCCGTCAACTAATACTGCGATAGAGATTTTATTAAGGTTACCAGCTTCTTTTACCTGATTTTGGACGGTTTTGGAGATCTCATAATTAGTGGTTTCATCACTATGCTCTGTAACTTTATTGCTATTGGATGAGCCTTCGCCACTTCCCGCGCCTTGAGGTAAGTTATTGCCAACGGTTACACTTTCTTTTCCTGTTTTATCAGTAGCACTTTCTTTCTGGCTATTAGACTGCACTGAACGGGCAACTTGACCATCTGGGTCATATTTTTCTGAATTAATTACTGTCCTGTCAAAGTTAATATCGGCAGCAACCTGTACGCGAACTTTTCCGATACCAATTACTTTTTCTAATAAATCTTCTAAGGTTTGCTGGGTTCTATTTTCATAAGCTATCCTATATTCTGCGGCACTGCTGGTAGATCCACCCAAGCTATCATTTCCATCTCCGCGGGCAAGTAACTTACCGTGGTTATCAACTATTGTAACTTTAGAAGGCTCAAGGGAAGGCACTGCTGAGGCAACAAGGTGAGTAATAGACGCTATTTCCTGACCGGCAAGAGTGCTGCCACCACGCATTTTTATGGTGACAGATGCGCTTGGCTTTTCTTTGTCACGGGTAAATAATTCACGTTTTGGCATTACCAGATGAACACGTGCAGTATCTATTCCATTTAATGATGCTATGGTGCGGGCGAGCTCTCCTTCTAGGGCACGTAGCATATTTACGTTCATCACAAAGTTTGAGCTGCCGAAACTTTCCGAGCGGTCAAAAATTTCATAACCGACTACAGAACCGCCAGATGGAATACCTTGTTCTGCCATGTTCAGGCGTAAACGCAACACGCGGTCAGAAGGAACAGAAACTTGTGAACCGCCAGCTGACAATTCATACGGCACACCTTCTTTTTCCAGTTCTGTAACTATTTTAGAGCTATCTTCTATGGAGAGTCCCGTATAAATCGGTGACATTCCAGCACCAGACATACGAAATGCCAACATCATAAAAAAACCAAGAAGGGCGACACCAACAGCAACCAATATTCCAATGCGAGCATTTCCAAGGCCTTTCATTGTATCCATTACTGCTTCCACTTGTGTTTCTCCCTAGGGTTTAAGTGCTTTTATAATCTCAAGATAATTGAAGAAGGTTTATAATAAGTTAACATGAGGAAAAAATTTCCTACATAGTCGTTATAGTCAATATTTTTGATTACGATCAAGTGAATAATTATATTTTTTATAATTACTATGCAGGCAATTAAGTTATTTAACCTGCGTTATTTTCATTAAGCGGCGACTGCTGGCAGATATAGTAGGAATATCTGATGTTTTGCAGTCAAGCTCAGCAGCTATTAATAATTTTAGTGCTTTGACAATATTTTCTATGTTCCAATTATTAGCATGACGGACAAGAATTGGTTGTTGTTTGAAAAATACAGGCGGGCGCATACCAGCTATAACCATTTCGGAGCTTTGTCCGGTTTCTTTCATCTGGGTGCGGATAGTATAGAGCCTATTAAAATATTTTTGTAGTGATCTAAGATATAAAATTGGTTGTGTACCTTCACGGATATGCTGACTCAGGTTTTTTTCAAGGGCTGCAAGATTGCGGTCGGCTACAGAATTTATCAGATCATCCAATTTAGTATCCTGATTATAATCTATAAGTGATTCAACATCATTGAGGCTAAGTTTTTTTTCATCACCAGCATAGAGGATAAGCTTTTCTAATTCCTGATATGTAACATAGCGGTCATTGCCGAGTTGTTCAGTCAGATATTCCAGTACGCTACGTTCGTAACTTATGCCTGTAGATTCAAGTTTCTGGCGGATGATATTTTGAATATCGCGGGCTTCATCCTTGTAGCAGGCAAGGACAGCGCAACTGGTGTTTTTTTCAAAAAAAGCGCGCAGAGAGGATTTGCTGGATAATTCATCAGATAACACTAGTAAAAAATTATCTTTGTAAAAATATCCTGATGCTTGCTCAATTATTTTAGTAAGCTTATCTCCTGCATCATTTATAATAATAACACGTTTATCACATATCATACTTACCGCTGATAATTCATCGGAAAGGCGAGGAGGATCGGACAATAATTCTGTTTCGGAAAGATCAATTTTTGCGAATGGGTCACTTGCCATATTACCCAATATAGCTGTTATTATTTTCTTTGCGCGCTCGCGCACCAATCCACTATCAATACCGTATATCAGGGCAGCCTGATGTTCACGTTGTGGCGTGGCAAGGAAAGCATCAATTGCTTTTGGGGCAATTTTCATCTAATGGCGGAGGAGTTGAAAGAGGTGGAGATGACGGTTGAGTTTTTTCAGCAAAAGACATTAGACGCTGACGGTACAGCTCAGCTAGCTCAGAAATTCCACGTTTGCGGGCATCCTGTTCGGAAATATAGGTAGAAAAATATTGGTTGTTAGGATTGTTATAGCTGGTGAAGTTACTAATACTTCCAGTATCAACAACTTTCCCATCACTTATACGGGTGAGTTTGTAGCTGGAATTTATTACCAGATTATAGCGTGATGCTGTGCCATCCCTTGCTACACCAATTCCTACTACGGATTCATTCAACGCTACTTCCATATTATATTCAGGAGTTGTAGTTGAGTTGAGTAAATCTTCTAAGTTATTAGTGAATTGCCGTGACATTGCAGATAACGCGCTATTGTTTATGGCACTATTGGTTGGGGCATTGGTTGTGGTAGCGATATTGCCGCTGCTGCTGGCACTGGCAGAGATTATAACGCCAGTATTGATGGGTGATTTTTTAGAAGCAGAAGAATTGCTGTATACCGGTTGGAATCCGCAAGCTGATAGAGCTAGGCAGCAAGCAATCGGCAGTAGGAAATAAGAAAATTCAATTCTTATTTTCTGACCTTTTATAGGTGACCGCCTATTACTGAATAACCACATTCACTATCCTATTGGGTACTACTACCACTTTATTTATTTTTTTATCTTTCAAAAATTCAACTATTGCAGGAAGTTTTAACGCCTCATCTTCCAGATATTTTTTATCCGCATCCTTAGATGCATTTATTGTCCCACGCAATTTACCATTTACTTGTATCGCAATAGTTACACTGTCGTCAACGAGCCATTTAGCATCTGCCACCGGCCAAGCGCGATCGGTAATGAAATCTCTATTACCCAGCTGTTGCCATAATTCCTCGGTAAGATGTGGCATGAAAGGGCTAAGCAGGTGGATTGCCGCAACAATTGCTTCACTGCGGATATTGGTGTTTTCGGATGTATGAGGTGTGGTTTCAATAAGATTTGTAAGCTCGCGGATGCGGGCGATAGCTTTATTGAAATGGAATTTTTCTAAATCATCAGTTACCGCAGCAATGGTTTTATGGGTAAGTTTTTGCAATATATTAGGTGTTGGACTAGAGGCATTAGTGCTGCTTGTATAACTGCCTATATGTTCTTGGACTAATTTCCATAATCTTCCTATATAACGCCATGCTCCTTCAATAGCTGCATCTGTCCATTCTAAATCGCGATCAGGCGGGCTGTCAGATAGCATAAATAGGCGGGCGGCATCAACTCCATAAGTTTCAATAATATGGCGCGGATCAATAGTATTCTTTTTTGATTTGCTCATTTTTTCAATGCGTCCGACAGTAACTGGTTTACCCGTGGCGATTTCTACAAAATTTCCTTCATCATTTTTTACAATATCGTCAGGAGAAAGCCATTTACCTTCGTTATTTTTGTAAGTTTCATGAGAAATCATCCCTTGGGTTTCTAGACGTTTGAATGGCTCTTTCAGGTTCACCAGCCCGCATTTTTCTAATGCGCTGGTGAAGAAGCGCGAATAAAGCAGATGTAATACGGCATGTTCTATCCCGCCGATATAGCAATCCACCGGCAGCCAGTTTTTAACGGCATTTTTTTCCAAAGGGTCAGTGCTTGGCAGCGTAGCGTAACGCAGGTAATACCATGATGATTCAAAAAAAGTGTCAAAAGTATCGGTTTCACGTCGTGCGGCTTTACTGCATTTAGGGCAGTTGACATGTTTCCAAGTCGGGTGATGTTCCAGTGGGTTACCCGCCTTGTCAAAGGTTACATCAGACGGGAGTTCTACAGGCAGATTTTGTTCTGGAACCGGAACTATTCCGCAATCTTCGCAGTGGATAATCGGAATCGGGCATCCCCAATAGCGCTGGCGGGAAATGCCCCAATCACGCAGGCGGTAATTAATTTTTTCTTTGCCTATGCCCTGCTTTTCCAGTTCAGCAATTGCTCGTTTTTTTGCTTCAGCAACAGAAAGACCGTTGAGGAAATTGGAGTTGATAATTATATCATCTTCACCAACTACTTGAGTAATAGGCAAATTATATTTTGTGGCAAATTCAAAATCTCGTTGGTCATGGGCTGGGCAACCGAAAATTGCTCCTGTGCCGTAATCCATAAGTACGAAATTGGCAACATAAAGCGGCACTTCACGTTCTTCAAACGGGTGCTTGATTTTAAGTCCGGTATCAAAGCCTTTTTTCTCAGCTTTTTCTATAGCCTCTTCGCTAGTGCCGATTTGGTTGCATTCATTGATAAAAGTACTGAGTGCTGGATCCCTAGTGCCGAGTTGCTGGGAAAGCGGATGGTTAGGAGCTATTGCGCAGAAACTCATGCCAAAAATAGTGTCAGGGCGGGTGGTATAAATTTCTAAGGATTCCCCATTGCTTGCGTGCAATTTCAAGCTTGCCCCGCTGGATTTTCCTATCCATTTTTCCTGCATCAGGCGGACTTTGTCCGGCCATTCCTTGAGGGTGTCAAGACCTGCAAGCAGATCATCAGCGAAATCCGAAATACGTAAAAACCATTGTGATAATTTTCGGCGTTCAACTATTGCGCCACTACGCCAGCCGCGTCCATCAATAACTTGTTCGTTGGCAAGTACAGTATTATCAACAGGATCCCAGTTTACCTCAGCTTCTTTGCGATATGCCAAGCCATTTTCTAAAAATTTCAGGAAGAATAATTGTTCATGCTTGTAATATTCTGGCAGGCAAGTCGCAAGTTCACGCGTCCAGTCATAAGAAAGACCGATTAGCTTTAATTGCTCACGCATATTCTCAATATTAGCCAGAGTCCATTTATGGGGATGGGTATTATTTTGAATGGCGGCATTTTCTGCTGGAAGTCCAAAAGCATCCCAACCCATTGGGTGCAGAACATTGAAGCCCTGTGCGCGTTTGCTTCTGGCAACTACGTCACCTAAAGTATAATTACGGACATGCCCCATATGGATATTGCCGGAAGGGTAGGGGAACATTTCCAGTACGTAATATTTAGGTTTTGTACTATTGTTTTCGGTTTTGAAGGTATTATTTTCTGCCCAGTAGTGTTGCCACTTTGCTTCTGTTTCACGAAAATTATAACGAGTGGTTTCTGTTGTTTTTTGTTCAGTCATGATTTTATTAAGCCGTTAGTCATGAGTCATTAGTCATGAGATTTTCATAACCTATGACCTATAACTTAGGCATCCTTATTTTCCTTGATTTATCTTTAATTCCCTTGCTCTGGTTAGGATAGTGTCTTCAATTTTGCGCGCGTCGGCATTATCAGATTTTTTATCGCGCCATGCTCCACCGCTCATGGTTTGTTTAAAGAGGGTAATTTTTATACCATCTGCCCGTAATGTTTTATCTAAAATAAGAGCATTGACTTTATAGCGTTCTTTGGTTTTTTGGTCTTCATACCAGTCGGTTATAATCACGCCACCGAATGGATCGGCTGAAGCAAGAGGCATAAAAGATAAAGTATCAAGTGTTGCCCGCCAGAGAAAACTATTTACTCCCAGCGGTGATGCACTAGCAGCTGTTTCATCCCTTGGGCCACCGAAACTAATGCCGGATTCTCCGGTTAATTTGCCGCGTGCTTCTTTACGCATTTCTTCTGCGCTGGTTGTGCTTGGTGCTTCAGTTTTTATATCTGAACAAGCAGTTATAACAAGTATGCTGCTGATTGCGAATAATATTTTTTTCATGATTCCTCTCTGATCCCAGAACGATAATTTTATTTATATATTATCTTTGCGAACAGATATAACATAAAAAAAAGGTGACGCAAGACAACTTCTCAAGCAAGAAATC
>CAUJIB010000034.1 GCA_963205245.1 Pseudomonadota bacterium | reverse complement strand
CCAGATCAAATACATATTATATATCCTCAATTGTTGACAAATTGTTAATAATGCTATTTTGTACAAAATATTATGAAGGCAGAAATAGAAATTTTATCTAAAAAAATCAAGCAGTCGCAAGAACTCTTAAGGAGGTATCTTTGACTGGGATAATGCTTTGCGCCGCCATGATGAATTAAATTCCCTATCAGAAGATCCTAATCTTTGGAATAATCCGGCAAAAGCGCAGGAGTTACTGCGGGAGCGCAACCATCTTGATAGTTTGATTACGGGTTATGGGCGGATTAATATTGAATTTATTAATAATCTGGAATTAGCTGAATTAGCAGAAGCGGAAAAGGATGATGCTACGTTAAAAGAAGCCGAAAGCGAGCTAAATAAAATAGCGGCAGAACTACATAAATTAGAAATTGAAAGTCTGCTTTCTGGTGAAGCTGATGCCAATGATTGCTTCCTTGAGATAAATTCAGGGGCAGGTGGTACAGAAAGTCAGGATTGGGCAGAGATGCTGCTTCGTATGTATTCGCGTTGGGCGGCAAAGCGTGGTTATAAATGTGAACTAATAGATGAAAATCGTGGTGAGGAAGCTGGAATCAAATCTGCGACCATCAAAATTATGGGGCATAATGCTTACGGTTGGGCAAAGACCGAGTCAGGGGTGCATAGGCTGGTGCGGATTTCCCCGTTTGATTCCAATGCCCGCCGTCATACAAGTTTTTCTGGGGTATGGGTGTATCCGGTGATAGATGATAAAATTGATATAAAGGTGGATGAGAAAGACATAAAAGTGGATACCATGCGTTCTGGCGGGGCTGGTGGACAACATGTCAACAAAACTGAAAGTGCGGTTCGTTTTACCCATATGCCAACTGGGATTGTGGTAAAATGCCAAAGTTCCCGCAGCCAGCACGCCAACCGAGCGGAGGCCATGCAAATGCTTAAGGCACGTCTTTATGAGCGGGAAATTAGGATTCGGGAAGAAAAGGCTGACGCTCTTAATTCGCAGAAAACTGATAATGCATGGGGGCATCAAATCCGTTCTTATGTGCTGCATCCTTACCAGATGGTTAAAGACTTGCGTACCGAGTATGAAACCAGCGATTCACAGGGTGTTTTGGATGGTGAACTTGATGATTTTATCAGCGCAGCCCTTGCCGATAGGGTGAAGGGTAAGGTAGAAAATGTTAGTAGCTCTTAAATAAGAAAGTTATTTTATGTATGCTGTGAAATTAATTGAAGTTGGTGATGATTTAGCAATAATTTTTCCTCCTGAAGTACTTGATATATTACAAGCTAAAGAAGGAGATGTTCTTAATGTTATTGAAAAAAACCATGGTTTTGAATTAGTAAAATCTGATTCTATTGAGAGTGATGGTATTTAATGAACTCACTAGGATTTAATAAACTGGAAAAAGATACAAAAGTTGTGGTGGCGATGTCTGGGGGGGTTGACTCTTCTGTGGTGGCTGCTCTTTTGCAGGAGCAGGGTTATGATGTTATCGGAATAACCTTGCAGCTTTATGACCATGGGGCGATGGTGAATAAAAAGGGAGCCTGCTGTGCAGGGCAGGATATTCATGATGCTAGGCGGGTGGCAGAAAAGCTGGGCATCGCCCATTACGTACTGAATTATGAAAACAAATTCAAAGAAAGCGTGATGGATGATTTTGTGGATAGCTACCTTGCAGGGGAAACGCCTATCCCTTGTGTGAAATGTAATCAATCAGTAAAATTTAAGGACTTGTTACAAACCGCGCGTGACCTTGGTGCGGACTGTATGGCAACTGGGCATTATGTGCAACGTATAGAAGAAAGTGGTAAAGGGCAAATGCTTCGTGCCGCCGATCCATCGCGTGACCAAAGTTATTTTTTATTTGCTACTACACAAGAACAGTTGGATTTTTTACGTTTCCCGCTGGGGCATTTACGCAGTAAAGATGAAACTCGTGCTTTAGCGGCGCGTTTCGGGTTGCAGGTGGCTGATAAGCCAGATAGTCAGGATATTTGTTTTGTACCGACAGGAGGATATTCTAAGGTTATTGAAAAACTTAGGCCGGGTGCACTTGATGGAGGGGATATAGTTTTAACTGATGGAACGGTACTTGGTCAGCATGAAGGGATAATAAATTATACGGTTGGCCAGCGCAAAGGTCTTGGCATAGCGAATAGTGAGCCGCTTTATGTAATACGCCTTGATGCAGAAAAAAAGCAGGTGATAGTAGGGCGTAAAGAAGATTTATTGAGAAAAGAATTTTTACTCCGTGAGTGTAACTGGCTAACGGATAGCGGATGGCAGGTGGTGGATGACAGGGAAATACTGGTCAAAACCCGTTCTACACAGGTTGGAGTAGTGGCGACTATTAAGATTTTAGAAAGCGGTAAGGCACTTGTAACCCTAAAAGAACCGCAGGCTGCTGTTTCACCTGGGCAGGCTTGTGTTGCCTATATTGGTGACAGAATGCTTGGCGGCGGCTGGATTATGGGTGTTAATTGCTAGATTTGTGGAAATAATTGATATTTCTATCTCATAAAAAAATAAGATATACCCACTTTATGTGGGTATATCTTAGGTGGGTATGTTTACTACTGGCAAGTATTATTAAATATTTTCGGACATGCTGTTTTAGTGTTCATAGCATTATTAGTAAGAGCTGTCTTTAGGGCTATTCTATTTGGATCGGCTGGCCCAAATATTTGCCATACTAAGAAATTTGAACCTAGTTTGTTAACACCAAAATTATATAGCTTTTGCACTGACTGATTTAACGGTAAGTTATGAGGAATAGGATCTGACACTGTAATTGGTTTATCATCGGTATCGTAACCAACTATTTTTCTATGAATTTCATTTTCTCTAGTACTATACTTAAATCCACCATCATGAATCTGCATAGAGATAGGCAGGTTATTATTGCCAGCAACGCCACTAACAGTATAATTAGCAATATTATACCAATAGACACCAGACTTTGGTGAGCCACTGGTATTAAAAGCAAGGGCATTATCTGGCAAATCAAAAGATCCCCAGAAAGTGTCAGGACCACCGAAACCCATTTTTTGTGTAGTTAAATTATTTATAAGTGCTTTTAGTCTTTTGCGAGGAAAGTTTATGCTTTGTATTACTGGTGTATGATTGAAATATTCCCCAGCTTTTGTATTCATATCTATTATTCCATCGATAAAGTTAATATCTTGATTGTCGGAAATATCACGACCAACTGAGGTTTCTTTAAATTGAATAAAAGCGACATTTGGATTTTTATCATATTTATTTGCTAGAGCTTGCAATAATTTAGCAAAAGCCGCAAGTGTCTTAGGATGTCCAAAATTAGCATGATCCCCTACGTTAAATTCTCCTCCACCTGATTGTACATAATATGGGGGTACCCATACTGATACAGTGCTGTTCTTAAGTAGCACTGATTGACCAGGGTAATTCTTGACATATTGAGGAAGAGAGTTTGAATATTTGTAACTAATTGATAAAGATAATTTTTTTCCATGATTTTTTGCTTGCTGTATATCTGCATCTATTTTTGAAAAATCATATTTATAAGTTCCATCTAATTGACGAACTTCTAAAGTAGACCATTGATAAGAGCTTTGTATTCCAACCATCTTTGGTATATTTTCAAAGCTAGTAAGAATCTCTTCCCTTGCGCTTGTACTCATGGAATCATTTAGTATATAATGACCGGGATACCATTTTACGCCAGTTATTGCAACTTGAGCAAAGCTAGTTGTTGGTTGGATCGCTATGCCAGCCATAATAGCAAGTAAACTAATGCCTTTTTTAGAGATAAAATTTGTCATTGCCTTGGTTCTCCTATTCTATGCTAGTTAATCAATTTTTTAATATGTCGCAAAATTATATTGATATAAATTAGTAATAAATTAAACAATTTTTGCTGCATTTAGCGAGAATGTAATGGTTTTGTCATAGATCTGTCATAAAATCGTAATGATTAGTTAAATGATTTTAATAAAATTTAACTAAAAATTAATATTGCTACCTTAAAGTTAAATAAAATATTGCAGTTATAATTTATTAATATTTTTTACATTGGGGAGGCGAATAAATGAAAAATTTAAAATTTATTGAATATAAAATAATTCTTTTCGCGGTGCTTGCTTCATATGGTGCTCAAGCCCAAACAGCACCAAACTGTACGCAAAAACCAATCTCAAAAGAAAGAGCAACTACTGATGGTGGATATGCGTGGATTGTTCCTGGAAGTTTTGGTACTCCAGCAGATAATAATAATAAACCTACCCAGTCTATTCTCCGTATTTTTGAGAATAATATAGAGATTAAGCCGGCTCATAGCAGTCATAGAGATATAAGGAGGTTGGGGAATGGTCGCTTCAGCCATTATGCTAAAATAGACGGATCAGGGGAAGCGGTACGTTTATCCGCTCTTAATAATAGCAATATAAAAACCAACGGTAAGACTTATACATATTGTATAGGTACTGTTATGGCTTCGCCGACACAATCCTCCACCCTCACTATTACACCGACAATACCACTCAACGGTCCTGGAACTGTACCAAAAGTAGCATCTGTTGCGCTAGGAAGCGGAGCGGTGTACTATGTTTCTCCATCTGGAGATGATTTAAATCCTGGTACATTGGAAAAGCCTTGGCTTACCTTGAGCAAGGCAGCTAGTACTGTCACGGCAGGTCAAACGGTTTATCTCCGTGGCGGTGTGTATAATGGCTATTTTGCAATCAGGAATAGCGGTACAGAATCTAATCGTATTAGCTTTGTTGCATATCCTAACGAAACACCGATTATTGATGGTACGTCGATAAAAACAAATACAACTGATCCTAAGTTCGCATCGTATAATACAATTAATATTAAGGGTAGTTATATAACTTTACGTGGTCTTGAGGTGCGTAATTCTGCGAGAACAGGGATAGATATAACTGGAAATTATGTGGTGGTAGATCAGGTTAATGTATATAATAATTATCTTACAGGGATTGCATTTTATATGGCATCTTATGGTGTAGTTACAAACAGTATAGTGCACGATTCTTATGATTATGGTTTAGATGGCACAGGCGGCGGTGGAAATGCTGATTGTATAAGTAGTTCTGCAGGTAATACACCAACGACTGTTTATGGGTATCATACCTTTGATAATAATTTATTATATAATTGTTCAGACGATGGTCTTGATACATGGACAAGTCAGTACAATATTGTAAGGAATAATATTATACACCATGCTGGGTACTCTAATCTGAGTAATGGTGGTTCTAAATCAGCTGATCAACCTGCTGGTAACGGCAGTGGTGTTAAGGTTGGGCCTGGTGGAAATAATACAGTCAGTAATAATGTTACCTATAATAATAGGGTGCGTGGTTATACTGATAATGATGGGCCAAGTAATAAATTTTATAATAATACGGCTTATAATACAGTAGCAGGCTTTGTAATAAGTAAAATACCTGCTGCTACTTTAAAAAACAATCTATCTTATGGAAGTAGTATAAATATAATTAGTGAGGCATTACAAAGTAATAATAGTTGGAATTTATCAATAACCAATCCTCAATTTGCCAGCACCGATTCAGGAAATGCAAATTTCCTTATGCTTTCTGGTGGCAGCCCAGCAATAGACAAAGGGGTTAATGTCGGGCTACCATATAAAGGTACTGCGCCAGATCTTGGGGCGTATGAATATTGATTAATGCTATAAACCATACGAAAACAAATAACAGCCTGATACTTAAAATGTTGATTTTAAATGTTAGGCTGTTATTTGTTTTGGGTAAAGATTCTACAATTAATTATTACATATATGCCATCACCTTTACCTAGTAAGAAAAAAGGCTTTACCCTCATAGAACTATCCATAGTTCTTGTTATAATTGGCTTGATTATTGGTGGCGTATTAATGGGAAGAGACTTAATGAATGCTGCGAAAACTCGTTCTGCAGCAGCTCAGCTTCAGCAATTTCAATCTATATTTAATACTTTTAAGTTGAAATATAATTGTGAGGCTGGTGATTGTCCTAATGCCAGCACTTTTTTTGGTGATTATATGGTAGGAACTAGCTGTACTTCTATGACCAATGGAAGCGGTAATGGCAATGGAAATGGAAAGATTGATGATGGCGGTAGTAGTAATTGGTATTGTGAAGGATACAATGCTGTTATGAGCTTGAAATTGGCAAATCTTATGCCATCTGAAAATAATTCAGAGCAAATTAAAGGTATCAATAATTCATTTGGTTTTTTTTACTATGATGATGTTATGGGGCGTTCCCCTGTAAGAAATAAAAGCACTCTTACATGGGCAACAAGTATTTTGGGTGTTGCTGTTGGTGGTGCGTTTAGCCCAATGGAAGGACGGATGATTGATGAAAAAATAGATGATGGTATATCAAATAAAGGGAAGTTTATAGGTTTGGATTCTGCTGTTGCAGGATCTACTGCAAGTGTACCTAATTCATGTTCTACCAGTGGTGTGTATAATACAAACGAAACCCAAACTTGTAGATCAATTTTTTATTATCAGTAATATAAATTATTTAGTTCAGTCTATATCTATATTGGTGATAGAATGCTCGGTGGCGGCTGGATTATTTCTTAACTGGTAAATCTCATAAACAAGGTGCGGCGGTTGCTACCTAACCATACACTATCAGCCAGAGAATGAATTAGCATAAGTCCGCGTCCGTTAGGTGATAGATGTTTTCTTCTATATGTGCTTATATTAAATCCTCTTCCTTCATCGGATACTGTAATTTGTATGTTATTAGATTCCCGATAGGCATGTATATTGATACGGCGTAATTTATACTCATCCATAGTCATTAAGTTATCTATTTTAGACTGTCTTTCATATAATTCTTCTATGGTTTGAAAATTATCTTTAAGTTCTAGATTACCATGCATAACAGCATTGATTATGGCTTCATGCAGGCAGGTTTTTATGTTGGTGATTTGTTGCTCATTTAGTTGAAATCTATTTGTAATGCTGGATGTAAATAAATGTGCAATATTACTATTGTAGCCAGTTGATGTGGTTATAGACAAGTACAGGTTATTGTCTTTATCAGATAAAAAATAGGGGATTTCATAATTTTCATTATTAGATTTTTCTATAAATGATGAATGTGGAAGTTCTAATATATATTCCAGTATTTCATCAGATTTATTAGTATCAAATATAGAAAATATATATGGCTCATCTTTGTTATTATATTTCTTTTTATATCGTTCGGGTAATAGTGATAAGTTCATAACTATGTATTCTAGCTAATTGAAAACAGCTGATAAAATTTTGAAATATGGAATATCTTTTCTACTTGCCCTTGAGGAGAATTTAGCGTGAGAGAGATGTTATTATGTTCGCATTCATCACGTAGCAGTAAAAGCATACCCATGCTTGATGAGTCTATAAAAGTTACATCTGCAAGATTAAGGCTTATAGCTCTTGTCTTATTCTGCATTACTAAATCTAAGATGTTTTTGAACTTATTAATGTCAGAAAATGTAAACTGCCCAGACATTTTCACTAAAGTTAAATTGCCGGATTCAGAAATATTGTAATCCATAATTTAATTTCTCCTTAGAATAATTCAGTTGTATTTGCCGATGTTTCTGTATTGGTTTGCGTGTTTTCCAATTCTAGGTCTTTCCCTGATATGCTTAAGGAAAATAATTTTTCAAATTCACTGAGACTAAATTGTTTGGCAACTTCATTGATTAAATTATCATTTGCTGCAATCTCTATAGTAGGAAATAATTCTGAGTTTTTTTGTTTTAGCATTTGTATATGTGTATCCATGTATTCAAGAAGTCTTACGCTGCTTTCTATATATTGCGTAGTGCGATCCTGAAATTGCAGGTCAATTGTCATGTTAGAAATAGAATTTGATATATTGTCGCTTACACTTGCTGATTTTCTCAATAAGTCTGAGAATTTATTTTTTTGTGACACCAAACTTTCTAATAATTGTGATAGCCTGTCCTGATCTGTTATGGTTTGTGACATATCTGTAGCCGCAACATCTTGTAGGGCTTTATATCCATCACCTACGCCATTTTTTACTGAGTTTATTCTGGAGTTTACGGAATCGGAGATTTGCCGGATAACATTTGATACTTCTTTTACTTCATTAGCAACAACCGCAAATCCTTTCCCTGCTTCTCCCGCCCGCGCGGCTTCAATACTGGCATTTAGGGCTAATAAATTTGCTTTTTTGGTGATATTGCTTATGTCGGAAACAAATCCTTCAATTGAGGCAATGTTTTTCATGGTTTCATCTAGGGTGTATACCATGCTTACAGCACGTTTTGAAACAAACAGGATTTTTTCAATTGAATCATTAAGTGTCGAGGAAAAAAGATGTGTAAAATTTTCAATTGTTATCTGCTCGTTTCCGATTTCTAACCTGTTTGCGAGTTCAGAAATTTCTATTGTAGTTTGTCCTTGTTTTTTTATATCAGTAGCAAGATTTACAAAATGCTCTGATAATGTTTTGGTAGAGTTTTCTACTAATTTTGATGTTTTTGGTAACTGATGTCTTAGTACACATATAGCATGATGATACACCTCCATTACTGAAAGCCAGTGAGCTAATGATTCATAGCTCATTGTTGCATTTTTATTTTTTATATCATTATAATTTTCATCCATGGTTGGAATTATTCTCTTAAAATGAGAATAAAGTCAAATATAAATCTATTATTAGTTGTAATATTTATGTATTAAAATGAAACGAATTTATTTTTAATATATTATTTTTTGTGACCCTTTTTGACTTGTAAAAATATCGCTGCTTGTTTACTTTGTTTCAAAATTGTTATTTTTTATAATTTTTAGTTGTAAATAATTCTCTATGGAAAATATTACAGAAAGTCTTTACGAGCGCATTGGTGGAGAAGCGGCAGTGGATGCTGCGCTTGCAATTTTTTATAATAAAATTCTTTCTGATCCGTTATTACAGAAATTTTTTGTTGAAACAGATATTCCTAATCTTATGCAGAAGCAGAAATCTTTTCTTACATTTTCTTTCGGTGGACCTAGCGATTATACGTATTGGCAGCGAGGATTAAGGAATGCCCATCGCGGTTCTGTTGAAAAGGGGATGGGAGATGAGCATTTTGATCTGGTGGTAAGATATTTGGATGATACCTTACAGGAATTGTCTGTTTCAAAGGATTTAATTACTGAAGTTTTATCGGTAGTTGAAGGAACGCGTAAACATGTTCTGAATAAATAACCTAGTTATTTGGGCTTATATAATATTTATTGATACATAAAATAAATGCAAACCTCTATTTTTGATTTTTCCTTGCCGGCAGAGCAGATTGCTGTAGTGCCGATTTCCCCGCGTGATGCTGCGCGGATGCTGGTTGTGGGCAATGGGTTGCAAGACAAGCATATCGCAAATTTTGTAGAGTTTTTAAGGGCAGGGGATGTATTGGTATTTAATGATACTAAAGTTATTCCCGCTCGGCTATTGGGTGTGTGTGGTAATGCAAAAATCGAAGTGTTATTGCATAAGAAAATCAATGATGGTAACTGGCAATGTTTTGCGAAGCCGGCAAAGCGTTTGCGGGTAGGGGATATAGTCACATTTGCCGATGATTTTTGCTCTGAAATTGTAAGAAAGTATGATGATGGGCAAGTATTAGTCAATTTTGCTTATAATAATGATGTTTTTCAGCAGAAATTAGAATTTTATGGGGCAATGCCGTTGCCGCCATATATTGAACGTAACCGTAGTGCGGATGTTTCGGACAATAATAATTACCAAACTGTTTACGCGCAAAATTCTGGTTCGGTGGCAGCTCCTACGGCAGGATTGCATTTTACTAAAGAATTATTGGATAAAATTGATGTAGCTGGTGTAAAGCGTGTGCATGTTACTTTACATGTAGGTGGTGGAACTTTCCTGCCGGTAAAAGTTGAGGATACAAAAGACCATATAATGCATAGTGAATATGCAGAAATATCTAAAAAAGCAGCGCAAATTATAAATGAAGCAAAACAAGAAGGCAGGCGTGTTATAGCGGTTGGTACAACTAGTGTGCGTACGTTAGAATCGGCAAGTAATGCTCAGGGAGTTATTCAGGAATTCGCAGGGGAAACTAATATTTTTATTACCCCCAGTTATAAATTTAAGATTGTGGATGTAATGCTTACTAATTTCCATCTACCAAAATCAACTTTGTTTATGCTTGTTTGTGCTTTCAGCGGAACAGAAAAAATGCAGGAAGCTTACGCCCATGCGATAGAGAAAAATTACCGTTTTTATTCTTATGGGGATGCTTGCTTACTGATTAATTCTAATATCTAGAAGGAGCAATACTTTTTTAGGAGGTGTTTTATGGCTATTATCAAAGCAGTTATTTATGTCCGTGGAGTATTTTTGATATGCTACCCCTTCTTTAGGCGTTAGTTTGATTTTTTCTCATTCTAATGCTCCAAAACCAGCCATTAGTCTTTGTGAATCCGGTAGTTTGCTAAGTGTTTCCATATTCTGAAGGCTGGAAAACTTAAAGCCGTATTTTTCTTAGACAGTTTTATTTTTCTGGCAAGATTTGGGTTATCCTTCAGAAATTTTTCTGTTATTTTGTTGCAGTTGTGATTATCTGTTTGCTTATTGGTTATGAGTGTAATAATTAATCATTTTTAATTAAAGGCAAGAGCAAAGAGTTAAATGACTGTTTCTTTTACAATAAAACAGGCTGATGGGGCATCCCGAACCGGCATAGTTACAACTGCTCATGGTGAGATTCGTACACCGGCTTTTATGCCGGTTGGCACAGCGGCAACCGTAAAGGCTATGACACCGGAGGCGGTTGTGCAGACGGGTGCGGATATTATCCTTTCCAATACTTACCATCTGATGCTGCGTCCAACTGCTGAACTCATAGCAAAAATGGGCGGGTTGCATAAATTCATGAATTGGAATAATCCGATACTTACTGATTCTGGCGGTTTTCAGGTTATGTCGCTTTCCAAGTTGCGCAAGATTACTGAACAGGGTGTGGTGTTCCGTTCGCATCTAGATGGTAGCGAGTATAATTTAACGCCGGAACGCTCTATGGAAATCCAGCATTTACTCGGTAGCGATATCACCATGGCGTTTGATGAGTGTACGCCTTTTCCGGTCAGTGAGGGTGAGGCGGAAAAATCCATGCAGCTTTCGATGCGTTGGGCGCAACGTTCCAAAGATTCTTTTATAAAACGGGATGGTTATGGTTTGTTTGGTATTGTGCAGGGTAGTGTATTCCCAAAGCTCAGGGAACAATCAGCAGATACGTTGAAACAAATTGGTTTTGATGGTTATGCTGTTGGCGGTTTGGCGGTAGGCGAGGGGCAGGAGCTGATGTTTGAGGTTCTGGATTACACTATGCCGCATTTGCCGACTGAGCACCCACGTTACCTGATGGGGGTAGGAAAGCCTGATGATATTATTGGTGCGGTGCTTAGGGGCGTGGATATGTTCGATTGCGTGATACCCACACGGGCAGGGCGTTTTGCGCGGGCTTATACTGATGAAGGTGAGAAAAATATTCGTAATGCCAAATTTGCTGAAGACCCACGCCCATTGCAGGAAAATTGTCCTTGCCCAGCTTGCACGAGTTATAGCCGTGCTTATCTCCATCATTTATTTAGGGCAGAGGAAATGTTAGGGGCAACACTGCTTACATGGCACAACCTGACTTTCTACCAGCAACTAATGCAAGGTTTGCGTGATTCTATCTTAGCTCAGCGGGTGCGGCAGTTTGCTGATGGATTTTTGTTGAAATATAAGGGGTTGCAGGAGTAAAGTGTTATACCGCATTTATTGCGGTATCTGAGTTAGTTGTAATCGTCATTGCGAACGCAGTGAAGCAACCCAGTTCTTTTAAAGTGGGTAGGCTTACTGGATTGTCACGGAGCTTATGCTCCTCGCAATGAGAGTATTTATCATTGCCCAGCCTGCGCGTAGATAACGGATGACAAGGAAAAAATAGGAAGCAAATGAAAAAATTTCTAACATATCTGCTTGTTACAATGCTGCTGCTAACATTGTTAGTTTTCTCCCTGCCGTGGAAAAATTGGCTCGAGACTAAAATGAAAAGTGAGCTTGCCTTACGCGGCGTGGAGAATCTTGAATTTAGAATTGAGTCAGTAGGATTGGAAGAAGTAGTCTTTAAGGATATTGTGTTTGGCGAGCTTACTTTGCCTAAACTCTCAATAAATTATAAGCTTAAAGAATTATGGGCTGGTAATTTCAGGGAAATCCATGCAAATGAAATTACATTCCGTAAAGACAAGATGGAATTTATATTGCAGGGGGTAGATGCAAGCCTTATTTCCCATGAGTGGCAAATCAAGGTCATAAATATAATGGGAACTCCTGTTATATTGCCGCTGCTTGCCGGAAAGGGGAAGCTGGATTTTGCGGGTGGTAATATTTTACTATCAGGTGATATTTACAGTATAGATAAAAAAAACAGCACCAGTTTTGCGCTTAATTATCCGACCTCTGACAGCAAAGCAGCAAATTTAAAAATTATATCTGCCATGATGCCGTGGAATGAAGGCGTTATTTCTGCTCAGAATATAGAGGTTCCACTATATAAAACCACACCAATTAATGTGGCGCTTAAGGTTAAGTATGTTTCTTTAAACGCATTGCTGGCTGCAGTTAGCAGTAATCGCGCCAGTGCGACTGGGGCGGTGTCTGGCACATTGCCAATAGTTATATATCGTGACGGGACATTTATTGTAAAGAAAGGTAATTTAAAGGCAGATAAGGAAGGGGTATTAAAATTATCACCGGATGTTATTCCCAGCGATGCCGCGCAGGTGGCGTTACTTAGGGAGGTGCTGCAGGATTTTCATTATAATGTATTTTCCATGGCTATAGAAAGCGCGGATGATAAAAAATTAGCAATGATCCTGTCATTAGAAGGTAATAATCCATCAGTATATAATGGACGGATTGTAAAATTAAACGTGCGTCTTACTGGCGATGTGATAGAGTTGGTGATGCAAGGTATCAATTTGTTGAGATAGGAATAACATGCCAAAAAATATATATTATCTTATGGGCGCATTTTTTATTGTTGCTTGCTCGCCGACAGTGAAGATAGAAGCGCCGGAAAAACCGATTGAAATAAATCTTAACGTGAATGTGAAGCTTGAAATCCAAAAAGACGTGAAGAAAGCAATCGCCAAAAACAAAGATATATTCTAGGAGAAAGTTATGAATAAAGTAATTTTTGCAGCTTTAATAATGATGGTTTCAGCAAATTCTGCTTTTGCAATTGATTTGCATAGTGCGCGTAGTCAAGGAATGGTAGCAGAGCAGGCTAATGGCTATGTTAAGGCGGTTAAGTCTTCACCAGAGGTGGAAGCGCTGGTGGCGGATGTTAATGCCAAGCGTAAAGCCGAATATGAGCGTATCGCTAAGGAAAAAGGCATCAAGGTTGAAGATGTGGCAGTTATTGCCGCCCAAGAACTGCTGAAAAAATAAGATATTTTTCTACTATTCTTTGCTGTAAATAGCGATTCCTGCGTTTCCGTTGCTCACGTAGTAAAATGTACTCTCCGCTACGGTTCTCGGAATGCACTGTTTTCGCTAAAGCCTAGCGAAAAATATATAGATTATTTCATGGCTTATTGGGAAAAATCATAAAAAATGATTTTTTTTATCCTAAACAGTTGACAACACGCTATAAAGCCTTATTGTTCCCACCTCTTTAGTGCTTTTTTATAAAAGCGTTTTAGTCTGCGATCCGGTAGCTCAGTCGGTAGAGCACCTGACTTTTAATCAGGTTGTCGCGGGTTCGATTCCCGCCCGGATCACCACTTTATGTTAATTATAGTGGTTTTATTTTTTAGATAAAAATTTTTCTATTTTTTAGATATATTTTATATAAATTGTTTATTTGATTTTCTGAAAAATCTTTGAAATCAGATTATTTTTTATTGATTATATGATACAATGTAAATGATATTTGAAATATGTTGCATTGGTTTAGTTTGTAAATAATTTTATTCTAATAGAGAAATTCATTTATTATGACTGCAAGAACTGGTGGGTTTACACTAATTGAATTATCTATAGTGCTGGTTATTATAGGGCTTACAGTTGGAGGGATATTAACTGGTCAGAGCCTGATAAGGTCTGCGGAGGTTAATAGTATTATCTCTGATATAGAGAAATTAAAAACAGCGATTTATACTTTTAGGACAAAATATAATGCCCTTCCGGGGGACATGAATAACGCCCAGTCTTTTTGGGGAGCAGTGTCAGATTGTAGGGTTGCTCAGACTACGGCCGCAACTTGTAACGGCAATGGTGATGGCTATGTAACATCAAATGGTTCTGCCAGTGCGACTTCCGGTTATGAAGATTTCATGTTGTGGAAGCATTTGGCGAATGCCGGTTTAATTCAAGGTAATTATATTGGAATAACCGATGGGGCAACATATTACTCTGTAACTGCCAGAAATTCACCAAGTGGAAAAATATCTGGCAGCTTATGGCAGATGGGTTATTCTGGTGTACAAGTCGCTTCTACTTGGGGAGCTTTTGATGGTGTGTATAACCAGCTTATAGAATTTGGCATTTATATGCCGGATGATAGTCCGTATAATAATGTTGTAACCGCTAGTGAGGCTTATGCCTTGGATATGAAATTTGATAATGGCAAACCGGGTACAGGTAAGATGAGGGTGCTTAGTGATTCCAGCTGTTCCATGAAACCTGACGGTAGTGCTACGGCTACTTCTGATGCCGCTATTGCAGTTTATAATATAGCTTTAGCTGGTAAAAATTGCATCTTGCAGTTTCCTCAGGCATTTTAATGCTTAGTATAATAAATTATACTTTCCAGCCAGAATGAATGGTCACTATACCTTGCGATAGGTTGCGGTAATGTACGTTTTCGAAACCAGAATTCTTTATCATTTTTGCAAATTCTTCCTGTTTAGGGAAGCGGCGTATACTTTCTACCAGATACTGGTATGATTCACTGTCGCCTGTAACAATTTTGCCGATACGGGGAATAGCGGTGAAGGAATAAGCGTCATAAATTTTTTGTAAAAGATTATTTTGCAAATGGCTAAATTCTAAACATAGGAACCGACCGCCAATTTTTAGTACGCGATATGCTTCGGCAAGAGCTATATCAATATGGGTAACATTGCGAATGCCGAAAGCGATGGTATAAGCATCTTGGCTATTATCTGGTAGGGGAAGGGCTTCCGCGTTCCCGCATGCCCATGTAATACCTTCTAATAAATTACGGTCTATAGAACGGTTTTTTCCTTCATGCAGCATCTGCCAGTTAATATCGCAGATTGTGACATGGCAATCAGCTTTTTCCTTGATACGAAATGCGATATCGCCGGTGCCGCCTGCTACGTCAAGAATATTCATCCCGTCTTGCGGGTTAAGCATTGTAACCATCTCATTTTTCCAGAGCCGGTGCAGGCCAGCGCTCATTAGATCATTCATGATATCATAGCGTGAGGCAACACTGTCAAAAACCCCGCGAACAAGCGTTGCTTTTTCTTCTTCAGCGACAGTTTTATATCCGAAATGCGTGCTTTTACTCATATTTGTTATGCTTATTTAGCAGCATGTTTTTTAAGGGCGGTCAATAGAGTAGCTATTTTTGTTATCACTATAAACGCCCTTATCATTTATATATTCATTATTATAATACAGATATAAGAGATTTTTCTCTAATGGTTTTGATTTATCATTATTTTTTACCCAAATATTATTATTATCTATGGGTTGAATTATCTGTCTTGAGAATACAGGGAATACACTGGAAAAAGTATTATGATAACGGATTGAGAATTTGTCTGCAAATATAGGATTTGCAATAACATTTGCCATAATCACACCATGATCTTTTACTAATTTTTTGACATCCAGTAAAAATTCACGTGTGGTACATTCCATGGGAATGGAGATTTTATTGGTAAAAACGTCTATTAAAATCATATCATATTTTTTATCATGGCCATGTACAAAGGCACGGGCAGAACTTGCTATAAATTTTTTATTTGGGGATATTTTTTCTGGAAGGAAATATTTTTCTGAGACTTCTTTCAGGTCTGGATCAATATCTATAAAGGTATAGTTGTTTATTTTATCATTAAGACCTACAGTAAATCCACCAGCACCTATAATCAGTATATCTATAGGTTTATTATTTTCTTTAAGCATTGGCTTGATAAAGTTATCATCAATATAGGCGAAATAAGGAAATCTATGATCCAAATTTTTACTGATTTGAGATGATGCAGAGCGGTTTATATTAAGGATTTTACTATCGGTTTTCTTATCCTCCATTACCCTTATTATGTTATAGGTATTATTTGAGACGACATCCAGAGAACGCATAGCCTCCGTATTGTTCATAGCGTAGAGCATGGTAAAAATCATCGCACAGAAGATAGTTTCAAAACACATTAAACGTCTTATTAATAACAGTATCAGCAAAACCAGAAGTGACATAGTTACAATGATAGTATTATGTACCCCAGCATATGTCATAAGAACGATAGTGGAAAATACAGATCCAAGGAATGAGCCGGTTGTTGAGAAAAACAACATTCTACCGGTGATTTCACTAAGTTTTGTACGGGAAAAATAATTACTTATCAGCGGTACGGTTTGCCCGAGCAAGAACACTGGGAAGGAAAGAAATAACACAGAATATATGGAAGTCTGTAATAACCTGTTAGTAAGTCCAGAAGCTTCCATAATACCAAAAAATAATTCCTGAAAAATATAGGATAGACCAAGTGTTAAAACTATGAGTGATGAAATTATGTTTTTAAGTAGAAGTTTTCTTATTGATAATTTTTTATGATTTTTAATTTTAGCTTTATTGTAAGCAATTCTAAAAGCATTTCCTCCAACATGATAGCCGAAAGCAAGAGGTAGGAGAACCGCACTGATTATAATGGAGATGGTTTCTGTGCCGCTGCCGACAAACGGGATAAGGGTTCTTATGGCAAGTAATTCGGTGGCAAGTACTACATATCCCTCTATCAAAATAACAAAAAATAGAAGCTGTGTTTTATTCATCTGACAACCTTTGGGGATTTTTACAAAGCATTTTACAAAGCTATTTCAGCATTTGGAATAGCAGAAGACCACATTTTTTCTAAATTATAATGATCTCTAATATCCGGCTTGAATATATGCACAATTACATCCCCAGCGTCAACTAATACCCATTCACCGGTTTCCTGACCTTCGGTTGGTACAGAAATGTAACCAGCTTGTTTAAGTGCGGTTATTACATAATCAGCCAATGCACTGACATGACGTCCGGAAATACCACTTGCTACTATCATGCGGTCAGCGACATCGCTTTTCCCAGTTAAATCTATAGATATTATTTTCTCAGCCTTGTTACTATCTAAGGCTTTAATGATAATTTTCTCAATTTGTGTGGTTGAGAGCTTGGGAAGGGTAGATTTAGTAACTATGGTAATTCTCCTAACTTATAATGTAATACTACCTCTCATTATGCCTGATGAAGGCCTTAATTCCAAGCTTTTTTCTTATCTCGGTTGAGGAATGCTCATCACGTTTTAAGCGCATAAAATGCAATGATGGAATGGCATAATCATATGTATTATAATGAAAATTTACTTTTTTTAACAATGATTTTTGCATTCTGATATAGGTTTTGCTGCTGAGGCTGGTAAAGGAGTAAGGCGCGCGATCAAAAACTACTATGGGCATCATTCGTAAAATTTTTTGCCAATGTTGCCAGCGATGGAAGCTAGCAAGATTATCCGCACCCATAAGCCACACGAATTTTGTACCTAGGTAACGCTTTTGTAGTTGCTTAAGTGTTTGATAAGTATAGCGGGTGTTTATATGGTTCTCAATATCTGAAACGAAAATCTTCTGATTATGTTTGGTAATGGATTTTGCGGAAGAAAAACGTTCTTTATAATCAGCAAGGCTAGAGGCTTTTTTTAGCGGATTTTGTGGGCTTACCAGCCACCATATCTCATCGACCCCCAAAGCTTTTAGAGCGTGTTGGCTGATATGCAAATGCCCAGCATGGGCAGGATTGAACGAGCCGCCAAGTAGGCCAATGATACGGTTTCTAGTATAAATCGGTTTCAATTGTTACGTTCTTTTCTATGGGCGAACTTGTCCGTTGCCATGAACTATATATTTATAGGTGGTAAGCTGCCCTGCACCAACTGGCCCACGCGCATGTAATTTGCCGGTGGCAATACCAATTTCTGCACCAAACCCAAACTCGCCGCCATCAGCAAATTGTGTAGAGGTATTATGCATGACAATAGAGCTGTTTACTTCCCGTAAAAACTGCCTTGCTACTGAAATATCAGTCGTAATAATCGCATCAGTATGATGTGAACTATAATGATTTATGTGTGCGATAGCTTCTGCCTCATTAACAACAATTTTCACTGAAATTATTGCATCTAAATACTCAGTGTACCAATCTTCTTCGCTTGCTTGCTTTATACGGCTATCTAACTTCTGCGATATTTTATCGCCACGGATTTCACAGCCAGCTTTAATTAGTTCATCAGCTAAAATCGGCAAAAATTTTTCTGATATTTCTTCGTCAATAAGCAGTGATTCGGTTGCCCCGCAGATTCCAACACGGCGCATTTTAGCATTAAGCAAAACTGTTTTGGCGATATCAAGATCGGCGGCTTTATGAATATAGGTGTGGCAATTACCATCTAGATGCAGCAAAGTTGGTACACGGCTTTCATCCTGAATGCGTTTGGTAAGGGATTTGCCGCCGCGTGGAATAATAACATCAATAAAATCAGTCATAGTCAGCATTTCACCAACTGCAGAGCGGTCGCGGGTTGGAACCAACTGTACACAATCAGCAGGCAGATCTGCTATTTTAAGCCCCTGATGCAGACACTCGGCAATTGCCTGCGCTGAGTGCAGGCATTCTGAACCAGCGCGTAAAATCACCGCATTGCCGGACTTTATACATAATGCAGCTGCATCTGCTGTAACATTGGGGCGGGATTCATAAATCATCCCGATAACGCCAATCGGTACGCTGACACGCTGTAACAATAAACCGTTAGGGCGATCCCATTCTTCCAGAATTTTATTGATAGGGTCAGGGATAGTGCAGATTGTTTCCAGGCCAGCTGCCATTGCTTCTATGCGTTTTTCATCCAGTTTCAACCTGTCCAGCATGGCGGCATCAAGACCTTTTTCCCGCCCATATTCTAAATCTTTATCGTTCTCAGTCAGAATATGTTTTATGCTATTACGCAGGCAAATAGCCGCTTGTGCTAGTGCCATATCTTTTTGGCTATTCTTTGCCTCGGCAAGAATTATACTTGCTGCTTTCGACCGCGCTCCAATATCCCGCATTAATTCGGGAATTTTATCCGATTTTATTTCTTTATGCGTGTTCATAATAATCTTTCCATTAATCTAAAAATGGATCTTTTACCAGTATTGTATCCTCACGGCGGGGGCTGGTAGAAAGTAGCGCTACCGGACATTCTATCAATTCCTCAATGCGGCGTATATATTTTATTGCCTGCGCAGGGAGTTCTGCCCAGCTTTGTTTTCCATGTGTGCTTTCACTCCACCCGTCCATTTCTTCATAAACAGGTTGTATTTCTGCCTGAATTTTGCTGGAGGCCGGCAGATAGTCATAATGTTTGCCTTTGTGAGTATAGCCAACACAGATTTTGATTTTTTCAAAACCATCCAGTACGTCTAGCTTGGTTAGGGCAATGCCCGTTATACCAGCGATTCTAGCTGTTTGGCGGACGAGTGTTGCATCAAACCAGCCACAACGGCGTGGTCGGCCGGTAACGGTGCCGAACTCATGACCAACTTTTCCTAAGGTCTGCCCAATTTCATCATTAAGTTCAGTTGGGAAAGGTCCACTTCCTACGCGGGTGGTATAGGCTTTGGTAATTCCCAAAACATAGCCAATTGCGTTTATACCAACGCCAGAACCAATTGTTGCTGTTCCTGCTAAAGTATTAGATGATGTTACGTAAGGATATGTGCCATGGTCAACATCAAGCAACGCTCCTTGCGCTCCTTCAAATAAAATGCGTTTTCCTTCGCGCCGCAGCTGGTGAAGCAGCATCCATACAGGGGTAGCAAATTGTAGAATCTTTGGAGCGATTTCCAGTAACGGCTGCAATATTTCCTCAAGTGCTACAGCTCTTCCGCCATTTGCTTGCAGCAATATATTATGATAGGCAAGGAGGTTTTCTACCTTTTCGCGTAATACCTCGGTATCTGCCAGATCGCAGACACGGATAGCACGGCGGGCAATTTTATCCTCGTAGGCAGGGCCTATGCCACGTCCGGTTGTACCAATTTTTGCGCTGCCGCGTTTATTTTCTGCGCTTTTATCCACCATGCTGTGGATAGGAAGAATCAGTGGAGCATTTTCAGCAATTCGTAAATTATCAGGTGTTACATTTACTCCAAGTTTACTTACTGCTTCGATTTCAGAAAATAGTGCTAATGGGTCAATTACTACACCATTACCGATGATAGAGAGTTTATTAGGGCGTACAATACCGGAAGGCAGTAGCGATAGTTTATAAGTTACACCATCAACTACCAGAGTATGTCCAGCGTTATGTCCGCCCTGAAAGCGCACCACCACATCAGCACGTTCTGACAGCCAGTCAACTACCTTACCTTTGCCTTCATCGCCCCATTGTGAGCCTATCACCACTACGTTTGCCATGTTATTTCCTTCTTATACTGCTACTTCTATTATTTTTTTATCTTTATAAACATAAGCACATCCTAGGCGTTTTGCTTCTGTTTCACAAACTCCATATTCACTTAGGGCATAGATTATCGTAAAGCCATCACTGATAAGTTTCTCTGCGCTATTATCACCAATGCCACCGCTAACCAGCACACGTTTAGAATGGCTTGGTTTTGACAGAATATCCAGCAATGTTTCTACATATAAAGTAAACCCAGTGGCTTCGCAGTCCTGCTTAGAGTTTTCACAAGTTATTTTATAACGTCCACCACGTCCGATTTCATAAGCTACTCCTTCGGCAAATATAGAAAAACTTACGCCGGAGTGATAGCCGATACCACGATTTTCAGTTGCATCTATGGTTATTGCCAAATCAGAATTATTACGTTTGCGGATAATTTCTACTACCTGCCGTAACT
Source organism: Pseudomonadota bacterium (assembly GCA_963205245.1). Lineage (GTDB taxonomy): Bacteria > Pseudomonadota > Alphaproteobacteria > Rickettsiales > SXRF01 > SXRF01. The sequence continues at coordinate 4,813 of CAUJIB010000034.1, read as the reverse complement.
CTGAGCAACTGCGGCGGGCGCTCTCGGGTAGGTCAAGGCGTTCAATAGCCGGCAGTACGGTTTCTGCTGCTCCTGCATGTTTAAGCAGGCCGATAAGCGTATCATGATAACTAAAAGACATATTGCGTATTGTAGATATGTCTTTGTGGGAAATGGCATTTAGAAGTGTTTGTAATTGCTCTTCTTCAAATTTCTCGGTGGCAAGTAGCGCACTGACGATGCTTGGTAAATTAAGATCTATAGATATTTGAGTAATTCCAACTTTTTTTAATGCTTCAGCAGCTACTAAAATAACCTCGGCATCAGCTTCCGCTGATGATGCTCCGATAAGTTCAATTCCGGCTTGGTGTAATTGCCTGTCTTTGCGTAAATTTTCACCCTGCATCCTCAGTATCAATCCATTATAGCATAGTCGCAATGGGCGCGGTTCGTGACTTAATCGGGTCATGGCGATGCGGGAAATTTGCAAAGTAATATCAGAACGGATGCCCATTACCTTATGAGCAGATTGATCCATAACCCGAAATATTTGTGAGCTAAGAGCGTTTCCTCGTCCAGAGAGAAGGCTTTCGCTATATTCAAGCAGAGGAGGAGAGACCTGCTCATAACCGAAACTTTCAAACACGCAAAGCAAGTTATAAGATAGTTCAGATTCTTGTTTGGCATATGGCGGCAGTAGGTCATAACAACCGGATGGAAGAAGTGATTTTGTCATAATTTATAAAACTATAATAGTCATTGTAATTAATAGTCAGAGTGTTTAAGAGATAGGATTAACTTGTCAATTAGAGAATATAAATGAATCCAGAAATTATTGGTTATATTGCGGCTATATTTACCACTGCTGCCTATATTCCGCAAACCATTAAAGTAATTCGTGAAAAAAATACCAAAAGCCTTTCATTAGGAATGTATTTAATGATTAGTAGCGGTATAGCTATGTGGTTGATTTATGGAGTTATTATAGAAAGTCCATCTATAATTCTTGCTAATGGTATTACCCTTGTTATGTCGTTATTTATATTAATCATGAAAATCAGGCACGGTTAAGGAAGTTGCTTTTAGCTTTTTATAATGCCGGATGCTGAAAAAAATAGAGATTAAATAAAGTAGACCAAGAGCTGATATAAACATCCACGGCTCAATTATGAATAATATCAATAAAAAACTGAATATTATCATGAATTTTGGTATCCATTCATGCTTTATCCGGATTTGTTTTCCAGAAAAGGTAGGTATCCTGCTGGCCATTAAGGTTCCTACAATTATTATGTTAATTAAGCTAATAAAGGCAGGAACTGTAAAGTCAGGTTCAATTTGTATGTTGATTATCAGTGGTAATAGGCATAAGATCCCGCCCGCTGGTGAGGGAACGCCTGTAAAAAATTGTTTTTCCCATGGTTGGGCTTTATCATCAAATAATGCAGTATTAAAGCGGGCAAGGCGTAACGCAGCACATACGGAAAAGAATAAGACTACTGCCCAACCTAAACCTTTTATGTCCTTAAGTTGCCACATATAAAGCACAAGGGCGGGAGAGACACCAAAACATAAAAAATCGGATAAAGAATCAAGCTGTGCCCCGAAATTACTGGTTGCACCAAGCATACGGGCTACGCGACCGTCCATACCGTCAATAATGGCGGCAGCTATTATAAAAGCTACAGCAATTTCAAATCTTCCAATCATAGCAAAACGAATGGCAGAGAGTCCGCAACACATTCCCAATATAGTTATCATATTAGGAAATAGGCGTGAAATAGGTTGCTCACCCCTAAGTAAGCGTCTTTTTTGACGTTCTTCCCGTCTGTTATTTGGCATATTATTAATGTTTGGTTCCAACACGGCTAGTTTCAGTGCTTGTTAAATCAGCAAGTACTGTCTCCCCGCCTACAGCGCGTTGCCCAACCATAACAAGGGTTGTTGCTTCAGGAGGCAAGTAAACATCAACTCGGCTGCCAAAGCGGATAATACCAAAATATTCACCGGTTTTAACTGATTGACCCTCAATTATATCGCATAAAATACGGCGGGCAACTAAGCCTGCGATTTGTACAACACCAATGGTATTATCATCAGGTGTGGTAATTTTTATCATATTCTGTTCATTTTCTTCGCTGGCTTTATCCAAAGAAGCATTCAGGAATTTTCCGGCTTTATAATGAATTTTATTTACGCTACCGGTAATAGGGATACGGTTTACATGTACATCAAATACATTAAGGAAAATACTGATACGGGTGCGTTCACCGCTACCTAAATCCAATTCTGCAGGTGGTATAACTTTACTTATACTTTGTACAACACCATCAGCAGGGCTTACAATCAAACCTTCACGGATGGGTGTAACGCGTGGAGGGTTACGAAAAAAATATACACACCAAGTGGTGGTAATAAGGCCGATCCAGATGAAAATTGATGAAATTAGCGAGAGAATTAGAAAGACAACTGCAAAAATAGAAATGAACATCCAACCGGCTGGGTGAATTGGCACAAATATGCTTTTAATAGTCTCTAGCAGGTGGTTATCTTCTGGTTTCATTGCTTTTCTCCCTTAAACTTTGATATTATGATTTTATATAAGATATATTGACTATTGTCTATGTACTTATGACTTTGTTTCTGATTGCTCTAGCTTTTTTGGCAGTGATGGTTTTTCACCGTCTGCAAGATTACGTACATCAACATCATGTTCAATTCGTAGAAATTTTACTTCCTTCATTATTTTTTCCATAACTTCTGGAGATAATTCACTTGGTAGAATGTATTTTTTAGAGTTGCGGGCTTGCCGCAATTTATAAAACCAAGTAATTATGATGTTTTTTAGATTCATAAATTAATATTTATCCTAGATATGAGTAAATCGCAATATATACCATATAATATTTCTTGGTGTGAACCTTTAGAGCTTGCTGCATGTGTTGATGATTCCCATTTCGTACTTTTATATTCTGGTATAAGGAATAGCTATTCTGGTCGTTATAGCTTTTTGGCTTGTGATTTAAGAGAACAGGTGGTCGGTGACAGTTTTTTTGGTTTAGAGAGTAAACTATCTGAGAATAGAGAATATTTTGAAAATGCATGGTTCGGTTATTTAGGATATGGATTAAAGGATAAGCTAGAAAATTTGGAAAAAGATGAAAGTGACTGGCTGAATTTACCGGATATTTATATGATGAATTTCGGTAATATTTATCAATTTGACCATGATAATAAAATCCTGACACTGTGGAGTGATTCACCTGAGGCTAAAAATATTATAACGAAAAAAATGCCGCAGGGTACTATCCCTGCTGTCAGTAATATTCGCTCTAACATGACGCGATTGGAGTATTTGGATAAAGCTAGATATATAATTAATGGTATATATGAAGGGGATTTTTATCAGGCCAACCTAACCCGTAAATTTTATGGTGAATTTATAGAAACGCCAAATTATTTATATATATTCAAAAAATTATGTGAAATTAGCCCCGCTATTCATAGCGCGTTTATTCGTAGTGGTGAAAATTATATAGTTTCTTCCAGTCCGGAGTCCTTTCTTCATATTGATTCCGAGGGAAACATCATAACCCGCCCGATTAAAGGAACAGCACCGCGTGGAGCAAATAAAATTACGGATGATGAATTGCGTAAAAAATTAAGTGAAAGCGAAAAAGACCGCGCAGAAAATTTGATGATTGTTGATTTAATGAGGAATGATTTATCTAAATGCTGTATTTTAGGAAGTGTAAAGACAGAAGCTCTTTTTGATGTAACAACGCATGCGACTATTCACCATATTTCCAGTACAGTAAGCGGCAGAAAATCATCGGATTGTAGCACATTGGATGTAGTAAAATCCGCTTTCCCTCCCGGTTCAATGACAGGTGCGCCGAAAATAAATGCTATTAATTTATGTAGTCAGTTAGAAAAAAAGCAGCGTGGAGTATATAGCGGAGCAATAGGCTGGTTTGGTGGTGATGGAAGCTGTGATTTATCAGTTGTAATCCGTACCTTGCTTATTAGAGGTAAAAAATTTGAATTTCAGGTCGGGGGTGGAATAGTAGCTGATTCAATACCGGAAAAAGAATTGGAAGAATTAATAAGCAAGGCAAAAGGAATTTTGCTGACCCTCAATATTCCAGCAAGCGATATTGAGAGAATATAAATTATTTTCGGCCTATCTGTTTATCTATTGCGTCTTTAAGCTGAGAATCGTCTGGCAATGATTTATATAATTTTTTTATATCTTCCATAGCTTCTTTAGTATTGCCGAATTGCATTTTATAAATTGCTAGAAAATATCTAACTTTTTCATTTGTGGGTTGGAGCATAAGGACTATATCTAGGCTTTTTTTTGCTTCTTCGGTGATCTTTCCGCCAGCATCAATGATCAGAGCATAGGCATAGGATAGAATTAATTCAGGGTTGCCCTCTGAAAGTAAAACGGCCTGTTTATAAGAATTTGCAGCTGCAGAATACTGGTTGGATTCCATAAAATTATCAGCAAGTTCTACCCATGCTTTGATATTTTTAGGATTTTTTTTAACAGCTAAAGAATTTGTAGTAATTTTTTCTTTTAAGATAATAAGTTGTTCTTCCCGCTCTGCCATAAGAGGGATAATTTCAGGTGTTCCAAAATGCTTATATAATAGGAATTCTGCGGTAAAAAAGAATATGGCAATGATTATAGAAAATAATACTTTATGATTTCTTTCTATATCTTTTGCCAGATAAATAGGCACGATTAAGATCAGTAAAACAAGAAAAGTTATCAGCGCAAAAATTATATGTATATTCATGAGTTTTTCTGTGGTCTATGGTTACGGAA
>CAUJIB010000033.1 GCA_963205245.1 Pseudomonadota bacterium | reverse complement strand
GCGGCTTTTCTTTCGAGGGGTATTCCGAATTTTCATAGCCAACGGATGTCCGGTCATTTCTGGCGCGCAACTTTTGGGATATGTGCTATGGAAATGTGGTTCTATTCCATTAGCATTATGCCAGTTACACTCGTTACCGCCCTTTCTTTTACTACACCAATTTTTTCTACCATTTTTGCAATTATTTTCCTGAGTGAGAAAGCTGGATTCAGGAGGTGGGCAGCTATCATTACGGGTTTTATGGGTATGTTGATTATATTGCGTCCGGATGTAAGCGGAGTAAGTAATGCCGGCTGGGTGGTGATTGGGGCATCTATACTAATGGCAGGTTCAGGAATTATGGTGAAAACCTTAACCAGCAGTGAAACAGCAGAAACTATAGTATTTTATATGTCAGTGTTTATGCTTTTATGGTCGCTGCCGCTTGCATTTCCTTTCTGGAAACCATTTACTTTATATCAATTCTGGATGTCTTTTATTGTGGCACTATGTTCTACAAGCGCACATTTATGTATGGCACGTGCTTTTGCTAGAACTGAAATGGTAATGTTGATGCCTTTTGATTTTACACGCCTTATTTTTACCGCATTCCTTGCTTATTTATTTTTTGGTGAAGTGATAGACGCACAGACCATAATCGGTTCAATGGTGATTGTTGCAAGTGCTGTTTATATCGCTCATCGTGAGGCTAAACGCAAACGGTTGGCGGATAATTTTATTTCTCAAGAACTGTAAGATCAGCTTCTTTTCTTTCTTCAAGAATATCAGAAGCCAACTTATGGTCTAAAGCATTTTCCCATTTTGCTACCACTATGGCAGCTACGCCATTACCAATAAGGTTAACAATGGCACGTCCAGTGGACATAAAACGGTCAATGGCAAAAAGTAGCGCAAGACCAACAGTTAATTTTTCTGGTGCAACAATATTCATGGAAGCAAGGGTTGCTGCCAGAACTAAAAAGGCACTCCCTGTAACACCAGCAGCGCCTTTGGATGTAATCAACAATACGCCAAGCAGGGTAAGTTCCTGCCAGAATGTGATTGGTGTATCGGTTGCGTAAGTAACAAATAATCCACCCATTATGAAATATAAGGAAGAACCATCAAGATTGAACGAATAGCCAGCGGGAATAGTAAGCCCAACAACTTTTCTTGAACAACCAAGAGCAGTTAATTTTTCCATCATACGTGGAAGTACAGTTTCTGATGAAGAAGTTCCAAGTACAATGAATAATTCTTCGCGTATGTATTTTATGAATTTTAGAAGGCTTAATTTGCAGTAAAATTTCATTACTGGACCTAAAATGAGAGCTAAAAATAATATGCAAGTTCCATAGAATAATAAAAGTAGAGAGCCTAATTCTGTAAGTGAGCCAAGCCCGAACTTTCCAATGGTGTATGCCATTGCACCAAATGCACCTATTGGTGCAAGCAACGTTACTATATCTACCATTTTGAATAGAACATGCGAGAAAGCCTCAATTACCGAATGAACTTTTTTACTGTCATTACCACCTAATTTGGTCAGGGCTAAGGAGAATAATATAGCAAGAACCAGAACCTGTAATATTTCTCCATCAGCAAATGCGCTTATGAAAGTATGAGGTATCATATTCATAAAGAAATCTGAGGTGCTTTGCAGGTGCGCGCCAGATATTTTTTTCCCTACATCACTGGCAACAGGTGCTGCAGTGATGTGCATTCCATCCCCCGGTTTTACTATTTCAACCATTATCCAGCCGATTATAAGTGCAATGGTGGTAACTATTTCAAACCACAGGATTGCTTTAGCGCCTACGCGCCCAACCTGTTTAACATCGCCCATACCGGCTATTCCGCTTACGATGGTACAGAAAATAATAGGTGCGATGAGCATTTTTATCAGGTTAATGAAAGCATCGCCCAGTGGTTTCATCTTTTCAGCAAGCCCTGGAAGACATTTTCCAGCAGCATCAAAGCCAGAATAGCAGGTTTCGGCGATTTCTGCTCCAGCATTGGGAAGCCCTGCTTTTATGTATTGTACGCTTGGATACATGGCTCCAAAAGCTATACCGCAAAATATTGCAAATAATACTTGAAATAGCAAGGATTTGTAGAAGGGTTTTTTATTAGATTTTTTGTTTGGGTTCTTAGAAATTTTTGGAGCAAGTGTAGCGTTCATGATAAAAAATCCCGTTCAATTATTCTTTAGCTTTGCTTTATAGTTTCTTATTGGAGACTAGGTATTTAAGTTAAAATTTTGCAAATGACCAGATAAAAACGCAGTTCTGCTATGCGTTTTTTGTTAATATGTTGTATTTATTGTTTAATTTTTAAGGCAATGGAATATATTTCTTTGCGCGGTCTATCTGTTTGTTCTGCAATTATGCCTGCAGCTTCTTTAACGGAGTGTGATTCTAGCAGGATTTTGAGTTGTGATTCAATAGTCTCATCGTTTATAGCTTTTTCTTGTTCTGGCGGTGCGATAACAAGTACAACTTCTCCTTTTGGCGCGCCGTCTTGTTTGATATTTTCTATCAATTCTGATAATTTTCCACGTTTGCTTTCCTCATATAATTTGGTAAGTTCTCGTACTATCGCGGCTTGTCTGTCGGAAAGTGCTGCGTGGAGTGCTATTAAAGATTCTTCTAATCTGCGGGCAGATTCAAAAAAAATCAGAGTAGACGGTATATTAGCAATGGTTTCAATATAGCTTCTTAGGGCTTCAGATTTAGAAGGTAGGAAGCCGCCAAAATAAAAACTATTGCTGGGAAGACCCGATAAACATAAGGCCGTAAGTACGCTGGATGCCCCAGGGATTGCGGTCACATATATATTTTGTTCTAAAGCTTCCCTTACTAATTTATAGCCTGGGTCGGAAATAAGAGGTGTACCAGCATCAGAAATCAAGGCAACACGTTTGCCATTATTTATAGCGGCAAAAATTTCAGGGCGGCGTTCACTTGCGTTGTAGTCGTTATAGGAAATAAGAGGTTTTTTTATGCCGTAATGGGTAAGTAAATTTCCACTGACGCGTGTATCTTCGCAAACTATTAAATCCACTAGTTTTAATATATCCAGTGCACGCATGGTAATATCAGAAAGATTGCCAATCGGTGTGGAAACAATATATAGACCAACAGGATTTATCTGGTTTTGTTCTGATTTCATGTGATTTAGTATGTTTTTTTATAATCTACTATTTTTATTTAGGATATTTCAATAAATAACTGTTGGTACTTAACTTTAATGAGATTAAAATAATGCCGTTATGAAAAAAAATGTTTTTCGCAATTCATCAGTGCAAGCTTCATTTGGGCAAGATACCCTGCTTGGAGGATTAGCAGATATAGAAGGTTTTTTACCTGAAAATAAGGATAAAATACTTTCTGTATGCCGTGATTGGCTGGCAAATAACAGAACAAATCTTAAAGCTGATTTTCTTTCTCACGGTAAAGTACTTACCCTGCTAACACTTAGCAGTAAGCTTATAGATGATTTGCTAATTGCCCTTTGTAAGAAAACAGATGCGGAAGAGGTAAAGATTGCGGTTGTTGCGGTTGGTGGTTATGGGCGTAGCGAAATGTTTCCTTATTCAGATATTGATTTATTGTTTTTATATGAGCAGTCATGCGAAGAAAAAGCAGCACAAATTGTTGAGTCACTACTTTATGTGTTGTGGGATTTAGGTTTTAAGGTCGGGCAGGCGCATCGCACTATAGATGAAGCATTGGAACTGGCAAAAGATGATATAACCATTCGTACTAATTTATTGGATTATCGTTTTGTTTTTGGTGATAGAGTGTTGTTTGACGGATTTAGAAACAGGTTCGATAGTGAGATAATACAGGCAAATGTTACGGAATTCATAGAAGCAAAGCTTTCAGAGCGCGATAATAGGCATCAGCGTTTTGGTGATTCACGCTATATGCTTGAACCTAATGTTAAAGAAGGTAAAGGGGGGTTACGCGATGCCCATATTTTATGGTGGTTGGCGCGTGCTGCTTATTCCATAACAAAAACTAGCGAATTGGTAGAGCGTGGTTTGATTAGCCGTGAGGATTATAGGGCATTTGAACAGGCTCGGATATTTCTATGTAGAGTGCGCGCGCATTTACATTATATAGTCGGCAGGCCAGAAGATAGGCTTACGTTTGATTATCAACATAAGCTAGCGGTAGCTATGGGTTTTACCCATCCTTTGGTTAACCGCTCAATTGAACGGTTTATGCGCCGTTATTTTGTTGCCGTTAGAACTATAGGCAGTACGACGCGAGTTTTTTGTGCCCTTCTGGAGGAAGAGAAAAAACGGAAACCCCGCCGCTCGCTGGCAAGCCTGTGGTATATGAAATGGAATTTGGGCGGATTTAAGATAGATGGTGAGAGGTTGAATGTTCGCGTGGACAATGTTTTTGAAAAATCACCTATTATGATGTTGGAGTTGTTTCGTACAGCACAATTTCATAAACTACAGATACATCCCTATGCTTTGCAGTTAATAGCACATAATTTGCATCTTATTGATTCTGATTTTCAGAAAGATCCCAGAGCTAATGCGTTATTCTTAGAAATACTGATGTCAGATAATGCTGCTGAAAATACTTTGCGGCTTATGAGTGAATCAGGTGTATTAGGGCGTTTTATCCGTGATTTCGGACGGGTTATTGGACAGACACAGTTTAACATGTATCATGTTTATACGGTTGATGAGCATACTTTGGTCGCAATCGGGATATTGCATGCTATAGAAAATGGAAAAGTTAAGGAAGAATTGCCGCTGGCTAGCGATATAATTCAACGTATACGTTTGCGTAGAGTGCTTTATGTGGCATTGTTTTGTCATGATATAGCTAAAGGCAGGGCTGGTGATCATTCTATCCTTGGCGAGAAAGTAGGTGTTAAACTTGCAGCTAGGCTTGGCTTTACGCAGGATGAAATTCAGACAGTAGGATGGTTGGTGCGTCATCATTTGTTATTTAACCATACTGCTACTAAGCGGGATTTGAATGATCCAAAAACCATTCAGGATTTTGTAGCTAACGTACAATCACCAGAGCGTTTGAAACTATTGTTAGTGCTTACTGTGGCTGATATCAGGGCAGTAAGTCCGGTTGCTTGGAATACTTGGAAAGGTGTTCTTTTACGTGAGTTATATGACCGTGCAGAGCAATGTATGGGGACTGGCAAAGTAGAATTAGGTCAAAATCAGGCTAATTATTTTAGAGAGGATCTCAATAAATTATTGGCGGGATGGAATGAGTTGGATATAGAACATTATTTTGAATTGGGGAATTCAAGTTTTTTTGCTGGGGCATTTCCTGAGCAGCATGCGACTATAGCAAGTATGGTAAAACAGGCAGAAAATATGGATAGCCCTATACTGCTTGATACGCAGCATAACTATGAACGTTCTATAACTGAAATAATTGTTTGTACGCCGGACCAGCATGGTTTGTTTTCAAAAATAGCTGGAGCTATGTCATTGGCCGGTGCTAATATTATAAGCGCGAAGATTTTTACTCTTAAAAATAATATAGCTGTAGAGATTTTTCAGTTGCAGGATTTAAGTGGTGATGTGTTTGATAGAGCTGACAGGCTTGCAAAAATGTCGGTTTATATTGAGCAGGTATTATCTGGAGAGTTGGATATAGCAGAGGCATTTGCTAAACGCACTACTAATTACATGCGGGTGCGCAGTAAAGCTGTGCCGTTGCTTGGTCGGGTGTTGATTGATAATGAAGCCAGTAATGTTAATACTATTATTGAATTGGTTTGTAGGGATAGGGCTGGCTTGCTCCATGATATAACCAAAGCAATAGCGGATATGGGGCTTTCAATAGTAACAGCGCATATTTCTACCTATGGTGCACAGGTAGCAGACGTATTTTATGTAAAAGATAATTTCGGAATGAAGATTATCCATAGTAATAAAATAAAGCAGATACAGGAAAAATTACTAACGGTTATTGGTGGAAACTGAGTTTCCTAATGAATTGGTATGGGAATTAATTTTTTTTGATAATTCATATAGATTTCTTGCAAGCGGCATTATTGCTGTATCTGTATTTTGTGTACTGATATCTAATGATGTTTTATTTAATTCCCGTAGTGTGGTGCTTATAAGGGATTTTCCGTAATTTATATAATTATGCTTTGTGGTGTCTATGTCCTCAGTTGTATTGTCTGGAGATTCATATTTTTTTATTGCGGTGTAGTAAGTTTTGCAGCTTCTGGTTATAGCCAGTTGGACGGCTTGGTAATTTCCATTGCTGACTTTATCATAAAGTTCTAAAATTTTGTTATATGCTTCAGATAATGCAATACTGGTATTATCTGAATAAGTACCTATCTTGTCTATTGACCTAATTAAATTATTTCTGAACTCTAGATCATCCCATTTGTAATGTTCTTTAATATTAATTTTTGTGGTATTTTTTATAACTTCTTGACTGGTATTTGGCTCAGGAGAATTTAATGATTCCGCATTTTTTATTCTTGCAACACGATCTTTCCATTCATTTTCTTTTAGCTTATTAGCAAGATTTATAATTTTATTGCTGCTATTCTCTGTTTCATTGTCCATATTTATCAAGCTACTCCTTGTTCGTGAATATTGTGAGTTGCTATACTATCGTTCCTAACCATGGTTTCTTTATAGATACGTATTTGTGTTATATTAATAGTTTTTGCTGGTTCTATTAGTGGTTGTTTTACTGTCGTCTCAGCAAAAGAATTATTTGTATAATTATTTTCTACTACGGGTGTATATTTTCTTATTGTTACATAAGGTGATTCTATTTCTTCGTGTAATTCTTCTTTTAAGAAATTGCTGAACATGCCAGATGGTTCACTTGGTTTACCGGCATTGCTAGGTTTATATTTTACGTTGGAGTAGCTTACTAATTTATCATATTGGGCAAAGATGGTACGTATTTCTGGAGATATGTCCCCGCTTGCTAGTTGTGCAAGGAAAATTGTTTGTGCTGTTGTAATTGGAGGAGTGGAATTAGTATTGTTAACAGAAAAAATTTCCTGATTGTTGCTTACTGGTATTTGAATGGTTGGTTGTTGTATCCTTTGTTGAGAAGAACCATTCTTGTTGCTTGCATTATTGTTTAATTCTGAGCTAGAAATAGAAGGCATTATGTTGTCGTATGGTGCGCGCATCGCGATGCTATTGGGAAGCGGTGTTGCGACCAACGTCAATGGTTGTGGTAAAGCAATATTATTTCCAATCGGGTTAAGCATAAAACTAATAAATAGTATCTTTTTATTATTATCTTTATTTTATATCTAAAGAAAATATTAACATATTTATGTTAATGGCGCAAGTGTTGAGGCTTATAATGTATGTGTTGTTAATTACAGTAAGGATTTGATTTATGATAAAAATTTGTACATTTTTGATTTTTCTATTATTGGTTGTGACGTCGGTTATGATTTTTATGACGCAAAATAGAATGCAAAATATTGTTCAAGATATTCCTGCAACTGGAGAAGGTGAGGCAATGATTGGTGGTAATTTTGCTTTGGTTAATCAGGATGGAAATATGGTTAGCGATAAAGATTTTCGCGGGAAAATTATGATGGTTTTTTTCGGGTTTACCCGTTGTCCTGATATTTGCCCAACTACCTCTGTAACCTTTGCTAAAGTTTTAGAGCTGTTGGGTGATAAAGCAAATTTAATTGCCCCGATTTTTATTAGCGTTGACCCTGAGCACGATAAACCATCTGTTCTTAAAGATTATTTTAAGAATATTGATAACCGGATTATTGGTCTTACCGGAACAGAAGAACAGACCAAACATTCTGCTTCGGTTTATAAAGCTTATTTTACAAAATCAAAAACTGCGTCTGGTGATGAGAGTGTAGATCATTCGGGTTTTATCTATATTATGGATAAAAATGGTGTATATGTTCAACATTTTCCTTATGATGCTAGTGCTCAGGAAATTACAGACGCTGTTTCTAATTTGTTAAAGTAAAGGTTGGTTAATGTCGCTACAGGCTGAAGTTGAACTACATCGTCGTGGTCTTTTATTTATTCTTTCATCTCCTTCCGGTGCAGGGAAAACTACATTGTCACGCCGCCTGCTGGAACAATATAAAAATGCCGCGCAGCATGAAACTATCGTGATGTCGGTATCTGTTACTACCCGTGCAATGCGTAATGGTGAAATTCATGGTAAGGATTATTTCTTTGTAGATGATGCAGCTTATAAACAGATGGTTGAGCATGGTGAATTGCTGGAACATGCGCAGGTGTTTGATTATAATTACGGTACACCGGAAAAATTTGTGCGTGAGCATATAGAAAAGGGCATAGATGTTCTGTTTGATATTGATTGGCAAGGAACAAAGCAGTTAACCTCTAAACTTCCGGATGATTTGGTGAGTATTTTTATCCTGCCGCCATCCATGGAAGAGCTGGAGCGGCGTTTGCGGGCGAGGGCTCAGGATACGGAGGAAGTGGTACAGAAACGCATGGGCAAAGCCCGCGCGGAAATTAGCCATTGGCAGGAATATGATTATGTCCTCATTAATCAGGATTTAGATCAAACGCATGAAAAAATTAACGTTATCCTTAAAGCAGAACGTTTGAAGCGTGTGCGCCAAGAGGGGCTGGCGGATTTTGTGGAGAGGCTTTAGCATGACCACAGACACACCATATATACCTAAAAAACCAACAGGTACTGTTGATGAACCTTACGATCCGTTGCAGTATTTTATTGCCTTGTTTGAAGGGCGTAAGGGCGAAGCTTCATCGGTAAAGCAGCGGGCGGATACTATCGAGGGCGTGCTGAAAGACCGTATTGTTGATGGTGATAAAAAGGGCTTGGAAGATGACCTTGCTATTGCCATGAAAATTCATGATCCGTTATTTATCATAAATGATATTCTGCTATCTGGTATGAAGGTTGTTGGCGAGTTGTTTGGCTCTGGCAAAATGCAGCTTCCTTTTGTTCTGCAAAGTGCAGAAACTATGAAAAAATCTGTGTCTTATCTTGAGCAGTTCATGGAAAAAGTGGAAGGGCAGGAAAAGGGCAAAATCGTTCTGGCTACCGTTAAGGGTGACGTGCATGATATTGGCAAAAACCTAGTTGATATTATCCTCACCAATAATGGTTTTAAGGTCTATAATCTCGGTATCAAACAGCCGATTGATTTGATTTTGAAAGCTGTGGATGAAGTAAAGCCTGATGCGATCGGGCTATCAGGTTTGCTGGTAAAATCTACTGTGGTAATGCGTGAAAATCTGGCAGATTTAACCTCACGTGGAATTTCAATTCCTGTATTGCTTGGTGGTGCGGCGCTTACCCGTGCTTATGTCGAAGAAGATTGTGTGGATGCTTATGGGGCAGGGCGGGTGGCTTATGCGCAGGATGCTTTTGATGGTTTGGATCTGATGAATAAAATCGCTGATGGTAATTTCGACAGCCATCTCGAAGAAATAAAAAAACGCAAACATAACCGCCCTTCAAATGCAAAAGCCAAGCAGCGTTGGTCACAAAATGAAGAGGCTGGGCAAAAACTTATAGGTGTGGAAATGCGCCCAGTTGAATGGGAAGCGATTAACTTAAAACGTGCTGAACTTGCCAAGCAGGTGGAAGTGCCGATTCCGCCTTTCTGGGGGGCAAAAATTGTTGATTCTATCCCTGTAAAAGCCTTGATTCCGTATCTTAACGAGCAAATGCTTTTTACCTTCCATTGGGGCTTCAAAAAAGCAGGAAAAACGCTGGATGAATATTGGAAATGGGTGGAGACTGACGTAAAACCAATCCTAAAAAGATTGCTGGAAGAATGTGAGCGGGAGAATATTTTGCAGCCCAAAGCAGCTTATGGTTTTTTCAAATGTGCGAGCAAGGGCAATAGCCTGCTGATATTTGATGATTCAGGCAAAAAACAGGTTGGGCAGTTGGATTTACCCCGCCAAGGCAAAGAAGGTGGCATTTGCGTGGCTGATTTCTTCCGTGATGTGGATGCAGGCGAGCGTGACGTTCTGGCAATGCAGGTAGTAACAGCAGGGCAGAAAGTGGCGGATGTCGCCCGTGAGTGGTTCGCTGAAAGCCGCTATCAGGATTATCTCTATCTGCATGGGCTAGGTGTAGAAATGGCGGAATCGTCAGCGGAATATATCCATAAAAAAATTCGCTCGGAACTAGGCTTTGGGCATGAGGATGATAGGGACGTAAAGAAAATGCTTAAACAAGGTTATCGTGGTTCGCGTTATTCGTTTGGCTACCCCGCTTGCCCACGCCTTGAAGATCAGGCACTGCTTATGTCGCTGTTAGGCGCAGAGCGTATCGGTGTGGAACTGTCAGAAGAATTCCAACTTCACCCCGAGCAATCAACCTCGGCAATTGTTGTTCACCACCCACAGGCGAAATATTTTAATATTTAGGGTATAAAATGAATTTTGTACTGCTCATTATTTTTGTTGTAACTAGCTTGTTGCTTTTGCCCAAAATGCGAAAGAATAAAAAATATTTTATAGCTTATGTAATAGCTCTGGTTTTAATCATTTGTATATTGCAACCAGCCTTATTGTTTTTTTAATTGTTTTTTTTGATACCAGTTGCTTTATTCATATTTCCTCAATTCCTAAAAAAGAAAAAATGGCTTGCATTATATGGTTTATTAACGGGGATATTGATTTCTTATGCCTATTATGATCACCAATATGATATGAGCCAACCAAATTATAATGATAGTTTTGGTGATGGTATAGCCATTGCATTTTTGATGTTTTCTTTTATAATGCTAGAAAAGGGCATAATAACTAGGTTGATAACATTGTATTTGGAGCGTAAAAAATATCCACTTAAAATACGTCGGGGTGCAACATTTTTGGGATTTGTATCTGTATTTTTACTTATT
>CAUJIB010000032.1 GCA_963205245.1 Pseudomonadota bacterium | reverse complement strand
ATTTTTACCCGTGAATTTCCAAAAGAATTGCCGGATGATATGGAGTTAAATTATAAGATGCTTGCTGCTGGGCGCATCGCCTTTGCCGATTTTTTGGACAGACCGGCGGTTGCCTGCCTGTGGTGGCCGCGTTTTGTGGCAATGGCAAACTGGCTTACAGGCGAAGAAAAAATTCGCCGTATGGAGATAGAAAAAATATATAGTGAAGTAAATGCCAGCTGGGATTTTGAGGTGGCGGGAAATAACTTTTCCCTTAACACCCGCATTGACCGCCTAGAACAATTAAAAACCGGAAGCATTGCCATTATTGATTATAAAACAGGAACAATCCCCACTAAAAGCGATATTGGCAATGGGCTTTCCAACCAGTTGCCGCTGGAGGCTTTGATTGTGCAATATGGAAAATTATCACGGGATATACCTTCGGGCGCAGTAACGCAGATGGAATATTGGAAACTTTCCGGCAATGAAGAAAAATGTGAAATAACAAAGGTGGAAACTGATATAGAAGAGGCAAGGGCAAGGTTAGAAGAATTAATCAAAAAATTTGATGACCCAACCACTCCCTATGCTGCACAGATTGATGGCATATCACGTTATAATGACTATGAACATCTGACTCGTCGCAGGGAATGGGAAATGGTTTAATGAATCTTCGAAATCTGCAAATCAAGGCGCAGTACGCGCTCATATAGTTCAAATGTACTGTCCAGCAGGTAGCAAACATAGGATGGTAAAATTCCATGAAGCATTTCATTATTAACACGGCAGATATTTTGAAATTCCAACCCGTAATGAGCTGATTGATCCCTTTCTATATCACCGGAAACCACTGAACGTTGTGCTAGTAGCCACGACATCACGCAGGAAAGCCTCAAGGTGATTCGTGACATTTCGCAAGTATATAGCGAACGTAATTCTTTATCCAGTCTGGCTTGGTCGTCATCGCCGAATTCAGTGAAATAATCTTGTGCCTCATGGAGCAAAGTCATTGCATCATTATACACGCTCGGCATGAACAATACATTTTGCGTAAATCCCGTTTTCGTTGTATCTGATCTTATTTCCATTATGCTACTGCTTTTGGTTAATTACGCTTTCAGTATATCATTGATTTTGTTGATTTTGTGTTAATTATTTATGACAATTATTAATTTATTAATATCTTATGGAAGATAAAAGTCTTAACAATATAACCGATAAAAAAGCTGATTTAGCTTTTAATCCAGATGCTTGCGTGTTTGTGTCTGCCAATGCCGGTTCTGGAAAAACCAGTCTTCTGGCTAATCGGGTACTTAGTTTGCTACTCCATGGAATAGAGCCTGTTAAAATCTTATGCCTTACTTTTACTAATGCTGCTGCTGCAGAAATGGGAAGTCGGATTTTGAATGCTTTAGGTTCTTGGGTAATGGCCAGTGAAGAAGAGTTACTTGGCAAAGTTAGTTATCTGACTGGCGGCAATGTCAGTGATATTTTACTAAAAAGGGCGCGGAGTTTATTCGCAACGGTTCTGGAAGCACCGCAAGGCATGAATATCCAAACTATCCATGGATTTTCGCAATCATTGCTGCGTCGTTTTCCGCTTGAGGCGGAAGTCAGCCCCTATTTTTCGGTTATGGATAGCAGGAGTGAGCAGGAGGCACTAGCTGAAGCACGTCTGCGCCTGTTTAATCATGCGCAGAAAAGTGACTCCGGCATTACTTTGGCTCTTGATGCTCTGGCGCGCAGTGTTAGTGAATCTGGCTTCCATAAGCTTATCGGCGAGATTATAAAAAATAAGCGCAAGTTCCGTAAGCTCTTACAAAATATTGGTCAACTGCCAGCTATCCAGCACCAGCTCTATTCGTATTTTAAGCTAAAGCCCGACACTACTAAGGAATCTCTGTTAGCTGAATATTTTGTCTATGATGAAAAGCAGGTGGCAAATTTACGCATGGTTGCCGATATGCTGCTTAAATCTGACAAAACCACTGACACGCAAACAGGGGTAAGGCTTTCTGATTGGCTTGCACGGCCGGAAGATCGATTAGAATTTTTAGAAGAATATATCTTATATTTCGCACTGGAGGATGGTTCCGGTCGCAAAAGGCTTTTTACCAAAGCTGCTCTGCCTGATAGTGAATTGATAGAAGAATTGTTTGCCGAGCAAAAAAGGATTTGTGAAGTATCAGATAGGTTGCGCGCCCTGAATATCGTTAACCATACCATGGATGTTTTGCATATTGCCGAAGCTTTGCTCGCCGAATATGAGGCAATTAAGCGCACCCACGCCTGGATGGATTATGATGATCTGATTCTTACTGCCTGTGATTTGCTTACTAGAGCCGGCATGTCGCCATGGGTGTTGTTTAAGTTGGATGGCGGGATTGACCATATACTGGTGGATGAGGCGCAGGATACTAGCCCCGAACAATGGCAGATTGTTGACGCGCTGACACAGGAATTCTTCGCAGGGCAGGGAGCTAAGGATATGGAACGTTCTTTGTTTATTGTTGGCGATGAAAAACAATCTATTTATAGTTTCCAAGGCGCAGATGTAAAAGAACTGGCGCGGATGCAAAGTTATTTTTCCGAAGCCATAATTACCGCGCAAAAACAATTTCACTTCCTTGCCCTTACAAAATCATATCGTTCCACGCAGGCAGTGCTTAAAACGGTGGACGCGGTTTTTGCCCGTCCTCAAGCGCGCGCAGGTGTTACTTTTGGCGATAGTGAACTAAACCATATCCTGACCCGCATTGGGCATAACGGGCTAGTGGAATTATGGCCGTTAATTAAGCCATCAGAAGATGAAACTGAAAATATTATCTCGCCTGCGAATAAACTGGTTCGCCATATAGCTGATACTATTTCTGGCTGGATAGAGCGCGGGGAGGCAAAGGCTGGCGAAATTATGATCCTGCTGCGTAGCCGTACTACCTTTGCCGATAAATTAGTGCGCGCCCTGAAACGGCGGAAAGTAGCTGTGGCCGGTAGCGACCGTATGGCTTTGAATGATAACCTTGCGGTGCAGGATCTGATTGCGCTGGGGCAGGTTTTATTGCTGCCTGATGATGATTTAACATTGGCTTCCTGCCTTAAAAGCCCGATATTTAATTTAAGCGAAGATGATTTATTTGCTCTCGCTTATAATAGAGGAAATAAAACATTATGGCAGCGTTTAGGAGAAAACCCTAAATTTGCAGGAAGCTATGAATTAATAACTGAACTGCGCGCTAAAGCCGATTTCATTCCGCCTTTTGAGTTATATTCGTACCTGCTTAACAACAAAGGCGCACGCTCACGGTTTATCGGCAGGATGGGTGAAGAATGCTCCGACCCGCTGGATGAATTCTTGCAGCAAACATTGCTTTATGAAAGGGCGCACCCGCCATCGCTGCAAGGTTTTATCCACTGGCTTTCTACCAGTAACAGCGAAATAAAGCGTGACATGGAACAGGCGCGCGATGCAGTACGGATTATGACTATCCATGGCGCTAAGGGTTTGCAAGCGAAAATTGTTATCATGCCTGATACGGTAGAAGCCCCGCGTGAGCAGGAATCATTATTATGGCTGGATGGAATCCCCGTTCGCGCTGTTTCCTCCGCGCAGGATGATATTGTTTGCAGGAGGTTGCGGGCAGAACGGCAGCATGAAACATTAAGCGAGTATCGTCGCTTACTTTATGTTGCGCTCACCCGTGCTGAAGACAGGCTTTATATTTGCGGGGCAACAGGTAAAGAAAAAATCAGCGAGCAAAGCTGGTATCACCACATTAAAACAGGGATTGAGGGAATAGCCATTCCCTTTGAAACGCCGCTGGGTGAAGGATTGCGGATTGAATGTCATCCCGAAGGTAATGAAAGATCTGTGCAAAATAATGAAAAAATCTCTTACGTCGCTACTCTTGCCCGCGATGATAATGATTATAATTTTCTAAAAACTCCAATCCCATCTGAGCCGTCACCAAGTAAGCCGCTTACACCGTCACGACTTACGGGCGAACTTCCTGCTATTGCCTCACCGTTTGCGAGTAAAAATATTTATGCTGCCGGAAAATTTATCCATTTATTGCTTCAGTATCTGCCGGCACAAAACCCAGAAAAACGCGCTGAATCAGCCAAGATTATTGCACGGAAATTTTCCTCACAACTTTCCACAGAAATTATAGATAAAGCGATAAGCGATGCTCTGGCAGTGATAGAAAATGCAGAATTTTCTTTTTTATTTGCTACGGATTCATTAGCGGAAGTACCGATTACAGGAAATGTAGAGGTATCAGGAAAAAATATCACCGTATCAGGGCAGATAGACAGGCTTTATATTGGCGGTGATGAGGTATGG
This sequence comes from Pseudomonadota bacterium, assembly GCA_963205245.1. Lineage (GTDB taxonomy): Bacteria > Pseudomonadota > Alphaproteobacteria > Rickettsiales > SXRF01 > SXRF01. Next base: position 12,003 of record CAUJIB010000032.1, on the reverse strand, counting down.
ATTGTAGATTTTAAAAGTAATAGCCTGCCGTCGACGTCACCAAAAGATATTCCGCCGGTTTACATACGCCAGCTAGCACTTTACCGCCTGCTGTTACAAAAAATTTATCCTGAAAAACAAATAATTTGTGCTTTACTCTGGACAGCAACTGCAAAACTTGATGTTTTGTCAGATGAGATGTTCACAACCATTACGGTATAAGCTGCTATGATAAAATTTTTAAGTCCGCCGGAATTTTACAGGATTTCAGGACTTTCTTTGCTTTGCGCCCAGTTATTTTTATTTATTTTCAGCTTATACCCTTTTCAGGCCGGAACTTGGTTTAACACTGAACCAGCGATGCTTGCATTGTTTATCTTTGGTGTGCTTAACGCTTTATGGTTGGGAATAGGTAGCATAAAAAACTGGCTGATATTAGAACGTCCGGTTCATCCCTTTATGTATATTTTACTGGCGTGGGTTGGATGGCAATTTATAGCTTTGCCATTTGCCGAAAACAAATACCGCTCAATAATCGGCATACCGCAAACAGGTGAAGGTGCTGCATGGCAGGTGCTGTTGCTTATTATAATTTTCCTCATAATGCCATTATGGGAGAATCTACGGTATAAAAAAATAATCCTGAGTGTCGGTGCTGTTAGCTTGTGTGTAATGAGCTATTTACATTTTAACCCTAAGATTTTTTGTTTTAAGCTTGATAATTATATTGATGATAATCCTGCCACGCCAGCAAATTGGCCTGATTATTTAGCTTTTATTGCGGCTTATTTATGGCTTGTTTTTGCCAGTGTTCAAAGCTTGCACAAGCCCAAAACATATATGTTTATGATAATGTTGTGCGCGGCAACTATTTTTATTTCTTCTAATACAGCGGCTAATTATTTTATTTACTCGATGCTTATAATAACAGGTTTGGCTTTATGGTTTAGAATATGGCGTAGAAAACCGCATTTTATTTCATGGCTATTAAATTCTCATAAATTACTTAAAATTATAGCGGTTATTGGTGTTTTTGCGCCATTTTATTTTGTAGCAATCAGCCAGCAACCGGAAAGATTCCCATGTAAAAATGATACATTAGCTTCCCGTGCCGTTTTTAATCAAGTCGTAATCTCCAAATTACAGCATGAATCAGAGATTTTCTGGACAGGGCGCGGGTATGGGGGGTTTAGCGATGATATGTTCAAATATGGCATGGTGGATGGGCTATATAGTTTTAAGGACGGGATTTATAAACCCAATTGCATGTGGCTTAACGGCAACGTTTTTCATTCGCACAACCAGCCGATGGAAGTCTTACTTTCTTTGGGTGTATTAGGATTTTTGTTATTTATGGCTATTCCTATAAGCCTGTTGTTACAGTTGCGTAATGCTCTATTCTGGTGGTGTGTACCAATATTGCTTGCGGCGGGTGCCATGAGCTTTACTTGGTTTACCTTGCCACAGGTTTTGCCTTTTCAGGCTTTGGCTTATGCAGCTTTATGTGCCGCTAGAAAAGTAAAAATTAGAAAAGGGTATAAAATTTCTCCAGTTTTTTATGTTTCTGTTTTTATGGCCTCGCTATTTTTTGCAGCATGTGCATGGCAGCAATTTCAGGCTATTCAGTATGGAAACCGTTTGTCACATATCAGGAGTGAGTCACTAAACCAATCTGATATAAAAGAATTTATAGCTCAGGATATTGACAGGGGAGGAGAGAGATTAATTGCCGGTGCCGGTTATTATGTGAAAGAAATTTTGGGAAGAATAAATTCCGGTCAGGTAAATGATGAGGATAGGCAGTGGTATAAAATTTTCTTTGAATTGATTCATAATGCCGCATTTTTTCTAAATAATCCAAACTTTGCCAAATTAGATAATGAGCTTTCCATGTTGCCTTTTCGTTTGCCGAAAAGTTCGTCGCTTGATGAACTGAAACCTCAACTCAAAAAAACTCTGGAAGATTCAGTGGTGCGGATTAGTGAGATTGCGCCGGAAAGGGAAGATTTTACCGCTTCTTATCTTATGAGTTTAGAAGATGCAACTGGTGGTGATATTAAAGAGCAAATCACGGTGCTTGAGCGTATAATATCTGTAGCCCCTAACCACCGGACTGCTTTATGGCTACTGGGTAATATATACATGAAATCACAAAATAATAAATTACAGCAGCTTGGTATCGCTATGAAGTTAAAAGCTGAAGGGTTAGGAGTAAAAAGAGTATATCCTGTATTGGAATAGAAAGAATTTATTGGGGTTGTACTTGACGAAGGAATGGTAAGTTCCTACATATAAAGTAATAAACATAAGAATTGAAAGGGATTATATGACTTTACACATTGATGATAGTGAGTTTGACTCTAAAGTATTAAATGCGAACGGAGCGTTTTTGGTGGATTTCTGGGCAGAATGGTGCGGACCCTGCCGCCAGATTGCTCCGGTGTTGGATGAAATTGCTAAAGAGCGTGAAGGCAAAATCACGGTGGTAAAAGTGAATATTGATAAAAACCCTGCTACTCCGCAAAAATTCGGTGTACGCGGCATCCCGACCTTGATTATTTTTAAGGATGGTAAAGCTGTTTCTACCAAAGTTGGATCACTGCCAAAAAGCAAACTCTTGGAATGGATTGATTCCATAGCTGCCTAATTATATGACTTAGGGCTTATGGAGTAAGACATTAGGGAGTGTCATTCCGAACGCGTGTGAGTAATCTTTACAATAAAAATATAAAAGACAAGATCCCTCGGTTTCGCTCGGGATGATAATTATCATCCTTCATCCGTTTGGATGCTTCGTTTTGCTCACAATGATAGCTAGTTAACTACTCCAACTGTTCATAACCGGATAAGGTTAAGAATTCTGCAAACTCAACTTGTGAAACTAGATCGGTAAGCATATTTGCGGCTCGCTCATAAGGTAGGTTGCTTTTCGGCAATTTATCTAATTCTTCCGCAAGCAGCTGTTCAAATAGCGAAATAGTAACAGCGCGACCATCTGACAGGACGCCTTTATCATGATGAATCCACTGCCAGATTTGCGAGCGAGCGATTTCAGCGGTTGCCGCATCTTCCATCAAATTAAAAATCGGCACGCAGCCTAGACCACTTAGCCATGATGCCAGATATTGCACAGATACGCTGATGTTATTACGAAGCCCTGCCTCAGTAATAGCTCCTTCAGGTAGGGTTAGCAAATCTCTGGCATTAACATTTACTTCAGGGAGCTGACGGGAAACCTGATTAGGAGTAGGCATCAGGCGGTTGAACACCTCCATAGCTACTGGCACAAGGGCAGGGTGGGCTACCCATGTTCCGTCATGCCCATCACCGGCTTCACGCTCCTTATCCGCTCGCACCATAGCAAAAGCTTTTTCATTGGCTGCTTCGTCATTTTTCACAGGGATAAACGCGCTCATTCCGCCCATGGCAAATGCTCCGCGTTTATGGGTTGTTTGAATAAGAAGCAGGGAATAGGTGCGTAAAAAATGGGTAGTCATGGTAACAGCAGCGCGGTCTGGCAATACAAAGTCATTTCGCTTGCTGAATTTTTTGATGAAGCTGAAAATATAATCCCAGCGTCCGCAATTAAGCCCTACGCAGTAATCTTTGAGGGCGTATAAAATCTCATCCATTTCAAAAGCAGCAACAATTGTTTCAATCAGAACTGTGGCTTTGATTGTACCTTTTGTAAGTCCAAGCTTTTGTTCAGAAAAAGCAAAAATATCAGCCCATAAAGCCGCTTCTTCATGGCTTTCAAGCTTAGGCAGGTAAAAATATGGGGAAAGACCGCGTGCAATAAGGTTTTTAGCATTCAGGTAAAAATAAACGCCAAAATCAAGCAACGCACCTGTGATCGGTTTGCCATTCAGTAACACATGTTTTTCTACTAAATGCCAGCCGCGCGGACGCACAATTAAAGTCGCGATGGTTTCATTGAGGGTATATTTTTTCCCTTCAGGGCTTACGAAAGATATTGTGCCATTTACATAGTCACGCAGATTTACTTGTCCATCCATCACCGATTGCCAAGTTGGTGTCAGGGAATCTTCAAAATCTGCCATGAAAACTTTTGCGCCAGAGTTGAGTGCGTTGATAATCATTTTACGTTCAACTGGCCCTGTAATTTCCACGCGCCTGTCTTGCAGCGGTGCAGGGATCGGCAACACTTTCCAGCTATTATCTTCACGGATATGCTTGGTTTCTGGAAGAAAATCGGGCATCTCACCAGCGTCAATCTTTTTCTGGCGCACTACACGTTTAGCCAGTAATTCTTCTTTGCGTGTGGCAAATTTTTCTTCAAGATCAGCGACAAATGTCTGTATTTCAGGGGTAAGGATTGCTTGATATTCAACAGAAAGAGAGGTGGTGAAAGTAAGTGTCATTTTTGTTTCCATTAAATTACTTGTTGTGTGAATAAATCATCATATTGTGACGATTTTTTTAATTTTTTATCATACATACCTTCATTTTTTCTATCTTTGAAGGTTTTTATTACTTTATGTTTTGCTATCTCATCTTCAAAAGATTTTTTATCTTTAGAAGAGATGTTTTTTATACGTTCATTTGCCAGTTCTATGTAATTATTGGAGATATCAATACCACAAAAATTATGACCAAGCATTTTAGCAGAAAGTAATGTTGTGCCACTGCCAACATAAGGATCTATTATAAGGCAATCTTTCTTATCATCAAGAACCGAGTAAATACAGCGGGTAGGAAGAGCAAGGGGGAATGGTGCAGGATGTGGTGATTTTTGCTCTGGTGAGAATCTCCATACTGAAGTCATAAGGGCATGGTGTGATTTCAGTTCTTCACCAATAAGGTTTTTACCATCTGGTTTATATAGCCAGTAAATACGTTCTTCTACCTGCCAAAAACGCCACCCACGAATATTAGCAGCAATTGCTCTATCCCATATTATCTCTTGGCGAATAGACCAATTGCTTTTCGTAATCCATTCCATCGGGTGAATAAATTTCCCCTTATCCCAGCGAATTTTATGGTTATAAAAAAAATGTCCGCCCGTTTTTGTGGTTCTATAAAGTTCATTAAGAACATCTATTTGATTTTGTTGATATTCATCTTCTGACATTACATCTTTGAATTTATCGTAAACGACATTTTTTACCAGCCAGCCATTGTTTTTTTCTTGTTTGTTATAAGGCGGAGAAGTTACCCCGCAATCGAAAACATTGCTTGGTGTTTCTCTTAAAACATCAAGTGTATTTCCGTGAATTATTTTGTTTTTGATAGAATCCATTGGTGAAAATCGTGGGTTATGTAATTTTTATATTCAGCTAGTTGAATTGCAGGGAGAAGGTAGCATATATTAAGCTCATTGCAATTTATGAAATTTTTATATGTAAAATTAGCACTGCGGAGATAACTGTTTGTTTCATCGCCATTGGGTAGCTTTTTTTGTAACTGTTGTTCCAAATTCAGAGTAAAATCTGATGAATTAAATGGAAACTCTAATATGTAAAGCAACCGACCATCAACAAAACCGCTAATTAGCATATTCAAATTAGCAATTTTATCTTTTTCAAATCTTCCCCAAGTATAGTCAGTAAAATTACCTTGTCCATTTAGTTTTGCGGGAGAATGTTTTCTGTCACCTTTTTTATATTTATTATAATCCTCAGAATTAAAATTTTTTGGTTTCGCTTCGCACATATATGGCTCTCCCGCCACTGTGCTTGAGTGCTTATAGCCATTATAACCAATTTTTTCAGGAGAATGTTTATATCCTGCTATATTTACAGTTATAAATTCACGCAATGTTGATGAATTTTTATCATTGATGTATGTCGTAAGTAAGTCATTGAACAATGCTATTAAACTATCTTTTGATTGCTCAAGCAAATACAGGCTGACTGCTTTGTGATTTTGCGTGGCATATATATTAAGAATCTCACTTAAGTTTTGATTCATCTAATTTGTTATCTCATAACGGTTAATTAAGATGTGAGCGAGTGCTGAGTAAGACAAATTTATACTCAGCACTCACACTCAAAAACTACGCTTTAGCTTTTTTTGCTTTAGCAATAGGCGTTACTTTTGCCTGTTTTTCTTCAATAGCTTCCATTGCAGTTATAGCGCAGAGATTCAGTATTTCAGACAAGGTAGCATTCATCTGCGCGATTTGTACAGGGCGTTCCAAGCCCATAAGCACAGGACCAATGGTTACGCCGTCACCAAGTTCCTGTAACATGTGCGAAGCAATATGCGCGGAATGTAGTGCAGGCATAATAAGCACGTTAGCAGGTGCAGACAAACGGCAGAACGGATAGAGGCTTAACATTTCTTTGTTAAGAGCTACACTTGCCGACATTTCACCATCATACTCAAAATCAACATTCATACTGTCTAATAATTTAACGGCATCAATGATACGTACTGATTTTTCGCGTTTTGGATTGCCGAAAGTGGAGAATGAAAGAAGTGCAACCCGTGGATCATGCCCCATTTTGCGAGCTTTTTCCGCTGTTTTAACGGCAATATGCGCCAGTTGATGCGGAGTTGGTAATTCCTGCACTGTGGTATCAGAGAAGAAAATAGTTTTTCCTTTGGCAACAACTAGAGAAATACCAAATAAAAATTCATCTTTTTTAGTATCAATCACGCGGCTGACATTTTCCAGTGATACGGAGTAATTGCGGGTTATACCGGTTATCATCGCATCCCCATGTCCTAAAGCAAGCATACAGGAAGCAAAAATATCACGATCATTTTTTACCATCCTTGCAACATCACGGTATAGATAACCGTTGCGTTGCATACGTGGGTACAAATAATCAATATATTCATCCACATGTTTGCTTACAGCAGCATTAGCTATTTCAATAGTTTCAGGATTTTCAATATTCATTTTTTTCATTGATTCTTGAATACGTTCAACACGACCAACAAGTATTGGTGTACCGTACCCATTGTCACGCCATTGCACTGCCGCACGGATAATTTTTTCTTCTTCACCTTCAGCAAAAATCACGCGCTGTGGGTTCTCACGAACTTTATCAAAAATATGTTGCATTGAGTTAGCGGTAGGATCACGACGCGCAGCAAGTTCATGCTTATAAGCAACAAAATCAGTAATTGGTTTACGTGCTACACCGGTGCGCATTGCAGCTTGTGCCACAGCAATAGGAACAGTGGTCATAAGGCGCGGATCAAACGGAGCTGGGATAATATAATCCTTACCATATTCCATTTTGCGTCCGGCATAAGCAGCGCTTACTTCTTCAGGTACAATTTCGCGGGCAAGGGCAGCGATTGCTTCTGCGGCAGCTACTTTCATCTCCTCATTAATTTGAGAAGCACGAACATCAAGGGAACCACGGAAAATATAAGGGAAGCCCATTACGTTATTTACTTGATTGGCATAGTCGCTGCGACCTGTAGCAATGATAGCATCAGAACGTACGCTACGTACATCTTCCGGTGTAATTTCCGGATCAGGGTTTGCCATAGCAAAAATAATCGGGTTTTTCGCCATAGTTGCGACCATTTCTTTGGATACTGCGTTTTTACCAGCAAGACCCATAAACATATCTGCGCCATTCATAGCATCTGCCAGAGTACGTTTATCAGTTTTTACAGCATGGGCTGATTTCCATTGGTTCATGCTTTCGGTGCGACCTTCGTAAATCACGCCGGTTTTATCAACTAGATAAGCATTTTCATGTTTGATACCGATGCGTTTAATCAGTTCAAGGCAGGCAATACCGGCGGAACCTGCACCAAGCACGACCACCTTCATATCCTGTAGTTTACGACCAGTAAGATGTGCTGCGTTGATAAGACCTGCCGCAACTATAATTGCTGTTCCATGTTGGTCATCATGGAATACAGGAATGTCCATTTCTTCACGTAGGCGCTGCTCAATCACAAAGCATTCAGGAGCAGCAATATCTTCTAGATTGATACCACCCCATGATGGCCCAAGAAGTTTTACGCAATTTACAAATTGATCAACATCGGTAGTGTCTACCTCAATATCAATGCAATCAATATCAGCAAAGCGTTTGAATAAAATCGCTTTACCTTCCATAACCGGTTTGGAAGCAAGTGCACCAAGATTGCCTAAACCAAGAACCGCAGTACCGTTAGAAATAACAGCTACAAAATTTCCGCGTGAGGTGTAGTCATAGGCGGTGTTAGGATCTTTTTGTATTTCTAAACATGGAATTGCCACGCCGGGAGAATAGCCAAGTGAAAGATCGCGCTGAGTCATTAGGGGTTTGGTTGGCAAAATTGAAATTTTACCAGGTTTTCCTTCAGAGTGATATGCTAGTGCTTCTGCGTCGGTAATTGGCTCTTTTTCGTAACTCATGTTTCTCGTCCTGCGTTGGTTTAATTCTGTAATTCGCTATAAATTATGCTGCAATGCAGCATAAGCTAATGATATTAAAAGCGAACTTTGTAATTTGCATATTGAAGCCCAGATTGCAAGGGCAAAATAGAATTTTCTAAATAAAAAGCACCAAAATTTACCAACGCAGTAAGAAGCATCCCCATGTCAGGCCAGCACCGAGTGCAGGGCAGGCGATAAGGTCGCCTTTTTTAATTCTTCCATCCTGTGATGCCTGATGCAAGGCAAGAGGAATAGATGCGGCAGAGGTGTTAGCATGCATAGCAACTGTGGTTATTACTTTCTCTTCTGCCAATTTTAATTTTTGGGCAACACTAGTAAGTATCCGCATATTAGCTTGGTGTGGAACCAACCAGTCAATCTCATCTTTATTTAGTCTTAATTCCTGCAATCCTTCTTCAACAGAAGCTGGCATTTTACTTGAGGCATGGCGAAAAATCTCTTTGCCAACCATTGTTAGTACACCTGCTGTCATGGTTGAAGATATTCCGCCTGTTGTCTTTAGAAGATCAGTATATTGACCGTCAGAGTGAATGCGGGAAAACAAAATACCACGATCAGCATTTGTTCCGCTTTCCTCTTGCGCTTCTAAGATTATTGCGGCTGCGCCATCACCAAACAGAATACAAGTGCCGCGGTCTTCCCAGTTAAGGATGCGTGAATAAGTTTCTGCGCCAATTACCAAGGCACGCTTAACTTGTCCAGATGCGATAAGACCATTAGCTATGTTCATGGCATATACAAATCCGCTGCAAGCTGCGTTTATATCAAATGCTGCACCTTTGGTTATCCCGAGGCGGTGCTGCACTTTGGTAGCGGTTGATGGCATAGTGTCATCAGGGGTGGTGGTGGCAAGTATTACAAGGTCAATAGTTTCAGGGGCGACATTGGCATTTTTAACGGCTTCAAGACCAGCTTTAGTAGCAAGATCAGAGGTATTCTCACCTTCCGCTGCGATATGACGTTGTACAATCCCAGTACGTTCTATAATCCATTCGTGGCTGGTTTCCAGATTTTTAGAAAAATCATGATTGGTCATGATTTTTTCTGGTAAATATGCACCTGTTCCAATAGCAACTGCACGAAGCATCAATTAGTTTCCTTTTGTAATTGTTCAGTTTTAGCTTCAAGTTTAAGGGAGTTTTGCCTTAGCGGTTCAAGATGCCCGATTTCTTCTATGATACGGTCATTAATGCGGTGTGCAACCAGTTCTACTGCCACACTCACAGCATTGCAAAAACTATAGGCATCAGCTCCGCCATGGCTTTTTACAGCGATACCAGCTAAGCCTAAAAACATTGCACCGTTACGCTTCCGGTCATCAAGTTTATCTTTAACACCGGCTAGTGCGCCGGAAGCAAGTAAGCCGCCTAACTTGGCAACGGGCGAGCTATTAAAAGCATCACGCAGGTAAGTGCGGATAAGTCTTGCTGCACCTTCAGCTGTTTTAAGTGCCACATTGCCGGTAAATCCATCAGTTACTACTACATCCACGGTTCCTGCTGCGATGTCATTTCCTTCAATGAATCCGTGGAAATTCAGGCTAAGCCTAGAATCTTTTAGTAAGGAACATGCTTCTTTAACTTCAGCTCGCCCTTTAAGGTCTTCTGAGCCAACATTAAGCAAGCCAATACGCGGGCGGGACAGACCCAGTACCGCACGTGCAAACGCATCGCCCATTATAGCAAAGCGATAAAGATCCTGCGCATCAGATTCAACGTTAGCACCTAAATCCAGCATTACACATTCACCGCGCAAAGTAGGGAATAATGCCGCAATCGCAGGGCGGTTAATTCCATTAAGGGTACGCAGTACCAGCTTGGAAATTGCCATTAGTGCGCCGGTATTTCCAGCTGATACTACAGCGCAGGCTTGTCCATTTTTTACGGATTCAATCGCCATCCACATACTGGAGGATTTTCCGCGGCGTACAGCAACTGACGGCTTATCCTCACTGGCGATAACATGCGGCGTGTGGACAATTTCGCAGGAGGCTTTCAATGTGGGGTGCTTTTCAATAAGCGGAGTAAGTTCCGGCTCATTGCCAAAAATTAGGAACTTTATGCCGGGATGGCGGATAAGAGCCATTTCCGCGCCGTGTATAACGCAATCAGGCGCATTATCTCCGCCCATAGCGTCAAGAGCGATAGGTGCTTGGATTTTTCCAGCAGCCATAATGGCTTAAAACCTAGCGGTTAACTTTTTCTTTGGTAACCTGACGGCCGTTGTAATAGCCATCTGCCGATACGTGGTGCGGGCGTTTCAGCTCGCCTGTGGTTTTATCTTCAACGATATTGGTTTTGCTAAGCGCATCGTGTGAACGGCGCATATCGCGTTTTGATTTACTAGTTTTTCTCTTAGGTACAGCCATTGCCTTGATCCTTCCAACGAATTAATTTTGCTCATCTTTCCAAAGATATTATCCATGGAAATACGGAGCGAAGAGGGTGTTTATATCAGAATTATTGATATGTAAAAGTCTTTTTTGCGAAATTAACTAAATATCATCCCACCTTATCATCGGCGCTGGCAATTCCCAGTAGCTTGAGTTTGCGGTGTAGGGCGGAGCGTTCCATTCCGACAAAAGCTGAAGTTTTGGAAATATTGCCGCCAAAACGCTCAATTTGTGCAGCAAGATATTGTTTTTCAAATAATTCCCGCGCATCGCGCAGCACCATGGACATAATATCGGCGTTAGTCTCAGGGCGGGCAAGAACAGGATTTGAGGTTAGTATTTCCGGCGGCAGTTCGTCTGCGGTTATTTCATCCGTCCGTCCCGTGGTCATAATCAGCAGCCACTCCATCATATTGCGCAGTTGTCGGACATTGCCCGGCCAGCTATAAGCTTGCAGCATAACGATAGCCTCTTGTGATAAGGAACGTACAGGAATTCCAGACATTTCTGCTGCCCGTTTTAGAAAATAGCTGCATAATTCCGGTATATCCTCGCGCCGTTCTTTTAGTGAAGGTATGCGGATCGGCACAACATTAATACGATAATATAAATCCTCCCGAAGTTGACCGGCAGCAATTTCATTCTCTAGTTGGTGATTGCTTGCAGCAATTATACGAACATCTATTTCTACTTTTTGCTTGCCACGTTGACGGGTAAAGCTTTGTTCCTGTAATACACGTAGAAGTTTACCCTGTGTTTCCATTGGCAAGTCAGCAATTTCATCAATAAACAAAGTACCATTATGGGCGCGTTCCAGAAGCCCTAATTTTTCTGCTCCGCCTGTTGGATTAGAATCTTCTACGCCAAATAATTCTGCTTCTATCCGGTCAGAGGTAAGTCCAGAGGTGTTAACCACTACAAAATTACCAGATGCACGGGAAGATTTGGAATGTATTAAGCGTGCGAACATTTCTTTTCCTGTGCCAGCTCCTCCGGTAATTAAAACTCGGCTGGAGGTTGGCGAAATCTTTTCCAAGCTGTGGCGCAGTTGTTGGATAAGCTGTGATGAACCATTTATCTGCATTTCAAATTTGCCGCGTGACTTCAACTCGCTATTTTCATTGCGAAGCTTGGCATTTTCCAATGCACGAGCCACTACTAGCAGAATTCTGTCTTCCTTAAATGGTTTTTCAATGAAGTCATAAGCACCTATTTTGATAGCAGAGACGGCAGTTTCTATATTACCATGTCCACTTAT
>CAUJIB010000031.1 GCA_963205245.1 Pseudomonadota bacterium | reverse complement strand
CAAGACCATCGGTAATCTGTCCAACATCGGCGAGCGATGTAACCGCATCAACTACAGAGCCAGCAGCATCCACTACCCCGCCAAGACCATCGGTAATCTGTCCAACATCGGCGAGCGATGTAACCGCATCAACTACAGAGCCAGCAGCATCCACTACCCCGCCAAGACCATCGGTAATCTGACTAATATCAGGCAACACGGAATCTGCGCCAAAAATAGAGCTTACCGTATCGGAAAGACCATCGGTAACATTGCCAATACTAGGAAGAGAAGTAGCAAGATTAATATTAGGTAATGAGGAAATAGTATCAACAACATTACCTAATAAATCACTAGTAGAGTTCAAAACAACTGCTGCACCACTGCTTAAATGTTCAATAGTAGCACCAAGCTGCACTACTGTATTATCTATAGTTTGCACAGCAGCATCAACATCAAGCAATGTATCACCACTCGGATCAATCACCAGATTCAAATCCAATGAAGGCTGGTTAGTATTTAAGCCTAGATCTAAATCTATGATTGGATGTGAAGAACCACCATTATTTCCTCCACCTCCTGTGTTTCCACCTCCACCAGAACCACCATTGTTCCCACCTCCAGTATCTCCGCCACCAGTATTATCTCCACCATTATCTTCAATATCATTTGCCGGATTACTGTCAGGTGTCATTTCTGGTAGGGTTTGCCCCTCACTAGAGCGGTTAAAGGCTTGAGCAGAATTAGCGTTATTTGTAACCGGAGTTAAATCACTTTCGCTAATTTCAGCTGTATTGCCATTGCTGATTGTTTCAACATCTGATGATGAAGAAAGTGTTGCCGCTTCCTGAGATTGGCTTGCCTCTCTTCCCGCAGAACTATAAACAACATTATCCGACTGAATACCCCTTATAACTGCATCATTAAATTGTCCTTGCCCATCCCGAACTCCTATAATTTCGTCAAGAGCGGATGTCACCGCCGCCGGATTACCGTCAAATGGTACTAAATCCTCTGCAAAATATACTTTTGCCGACAAATCGCTTACAGGCGCATCCTGTAAAACCGTTAAAAGGTCAAAACCACCTTGTATTTCACCTTGCCCGATTGGGGCATTATCAGTGCTGGAAACCTTATCAAGATCTGCCATATAACCTCCTATAAAAAAGACATCTTAATTAAACTTAAAATTGCTTTTCAATTTATAAATTCAATCATAAATTGTTTAATTAAGGATTAAAAAGGTACAGTATACGGCAAGCATTTTGCCATGTATCTGTATTATAATAATATTATAAAGTTGAATTATGATATAATATAACAACTAAGACGCTAGAAATATATTTCTCTAGCCAATAATTAGAGTACACCAGCCTTGATGTGTAAATTTCTTTTTTAAGACAAGCCCATGCACACGATGAGCGGCCAGCACCTGTTTTTCCTGAGACACCAGCAATCCGGAAAGCACCGCCACACCGCCTTCTGCAAGATTTCCCTTCAAATGCGGGGCAAAGGCAATAAGCGGGCGGGCAAGAATATTAGCAATGATCAAATCATACGTAGCAGCACGTTTTATCAGCATCGCGCTATAACCATCGGATACACCAGTTTTTATAAATTTCTGCACCTTATTAGTAACAGTATTTTCGTCCGTCACCCGCACCGAAACCGGATCAAGATCAACCGCTAGAATATCTGTTTTCCAAAGCTTGGCAGCCGCAATAGCTAAAATCCCTGAACCAGTTCCCATATCTAGGATTTTGGGAAATTTCCGGCTTTGCGCTAAAAATTCCAATGCTTCAAGACAACAACGGGTTGTGCCATGCTCTCCTGAGCCAAACGCCGCGCCAGCATCCACCTGTATAGAAATACTGCTAGGCTTTGGTGATGGAGGCACATGCGATCCATGTACAAAAAAACGCCCGATAGAAAGAGGTGGGAAATCCCTTGCCACCTGCGACAGCCAGTCGGCCTGCACAAGCTGCTCTATACTTATTTCCGGCATAGGGATATTATGCAACGCCGTAATCACCAAGAGCCGCCTGTTTATCTCATCAGCATCCGGTTTTTCATCGCAGATAAGCTCGAATGTCCAAATGCCATTTTCTTCATCAGTTTCAAAATTAGCAACCGAAGTGCTAATATCGCTGAATGCTTCTTCAGCCGTCCCCACCGCATTTGCCGGCAGCATAAACAACACCTGCCAATATACCGCAGCTTGGGCAAAAGGATTTTTCTCAAACATTTTTTTCATTTTTAGAGTACTCTAATTTGTCACCCCGTATTTATTGCGGGGTCTGTAATAATACTAATTTATTTTTTATCTCCAGATACCGCAACAAATACGGTATGACAAATAAAAATTCTACCCTTTCCCTGCCACCAGCATTTCCACTGCCTCAGGATTAAGCAAAGTTGAGGTATCACCAAGCTGGTCGGTTTGTCCGGCCGCTATTTTCCGCAAAATCCGGCGCATGATTTTGCCCGAACGGGTTTTGGGGAGTTGTGGCGCAAATTGTATAAAATCCGGCATGGCGATTGCACCAATCTGCGCACGTACCCATGCTTTCAGCTCCAACCTAATATGATCCTCTTTATCACCTGAAATATCCACATCGCCATTAAGTGTAACATAAGCATAAATACCCTCACCTTTAATATCATGCGGCACTCCTACCACCGCCGCTTCTGCAACTTTCGCGTGAGCAACCAGAGCCGATTCAATTTCTGCTGTTCCCAGCCTATGCCCTGAAACATTCAGCACATCATCCATCCGTCCTGTTATCCAGTAATAACCATCTTCGTCACGCCTTGCACCATCACCAGTACAATAATAGCCGTCATAAGGTGCGAAGTAAGTCTGGCGGTAACGCTCATGGTCACCATAGATAGTGCGTGCAAGCCCCGGCCACGGTTCTGCTATGCACAATGCCCCCTCGCCCTTACCTTCAATCTCTTTACCCTGCTCATCAAGAAGCACCGGCTTGATTCCCGGAAGCGGTAAAGTTGCCGAACCCGGCTTGGTTTTAGTTTTCCCTGCCAGCGGGCTGATAAGGGTGGCGCCAGTTTCTGTCTGCCACCAAGTATCCACTATCGGCAAACGTCTTTCACCCACAGTTTCATTATACCACCGCCATGCTTCAGGATTAATAGGCTCACCGACCGAACCTAAAATCCGCAGTGACTTGCGGCTGGATTTTTTTACCCATTCATCACCCTCACGCATAAGGGCGCGGATTGCAGTGGGTGCAGTATAAAAAATCGTCACTTTATATTTATCCACTACCTGCCAGAAACGCGAAGGATCGGGATAATTCGGCACTCCTTCAAACATCAGCATAGTCGCTCCATTGGCAAGGGGAGCATAAAGAGTGTAAGTATGCCCCGTAACCCAGCCAATATCAGCCGTACACCAGAAAATATCATCCGGTTTCAAATCAAAAATTTCTTGATGGGTGTATGCTGCCCATACCAAATAGCCGCCGCACGTATGCAACAACCCTTTAGGCTTTCCCGTAGAACCGGAAGTATAAAGAATAAATAAAGGATGCTCGGCATCAAAAAACTGTACCGGAAATTCTGCACTCGCCATAGCGAGTGCTTCATGCCACCATACATCACGCCCACGGTTAAAAGCTATATCAACTCCTGTGCGCTGCACCACCAATATTTTTTCAACTTTTGTACCTTCAATAGCCTCATCTACCGTAGCTTTAAGCGGAATATGCTTGCCGCCGCGTAATCCCTCATCAGCGGTAATTACTATACGGCTACCCGCATCAATTATCCTCCCCTGCAAAGACTGGGCTGAAAATCCTCCAAATACTACTGAATGCACAGCGCCAATCCGCGCACAAGCCAGCATAGAAATTGCCGCTTCAGGTATCATCGGCAAATAAATGGTTACCCTGTCACCTGCATTTACACCCATTGCAACCAAAGCATTAGCCGCTTTACAAACGTCATGATGCAGCTCACGGTAAGTAATAAGGCGGCTTTCCTTGCCATCATCACTTTCCCAGATAATTGCAATTTTATCGGGCTGAGTACTGAGATGCCTGTCCAAACAATTTTCTGCAACACTGAGTTCACCACCTAAAAACCAACGGATAACACCTGTACAGAAATCAGAGTTATTTACATTATTCCAACGTGTACGCCACCCAAGCCTACTAGCTATCATTTCCCAAAACAGATCACTCATATTGCCCTCCATTTTTGCGGTTCGTATAATATATCAGTTCCAGCTTGATTACAATCAAACCTATTTCCCAATAAAATCATTTACTATTTATAACCCCTTTCTCGGAGGACAATATGTCTATTAAATCAGTATTATGTGTTTTTGCTGGCACAGAAAAAGAATTAGGCGCACTCTCCACTGCTTTTGCTTTGGCTGAAGCCTATTCTTCTAGACTTTCCATATTACATATCTCCCCTAATCCCAGCAACTATGTAGGAATATACGGCGAAGGAGTTATAGAAAGCTCATATGTTATTGCCGCTATAGAAAAAGAAATAAGCGCGCATCTGGAACATGCCAAACAACATATAAATTCCCTTTCCAGTAAATATAACATCCCTGTTTTAGAAAAAAATAATATGGTCATCAGTAACAAGAATAAAAGAAGCAATTGCGCTAGCGCCGAACTGATAACTTTAACCGGCGATATAAAAGATATAGTGGCACAACAGGGACGTATCCACGATATTATCGTAATAAGCCGTGGCAGCAATGATCCTAGTGCGGTTTATGATTCGGCAATTATCTCAGCATTATTTGAAACCGCACGTCCAGTGCTGATAACACCCATACACAAAGATGTTGAAATTAAAGCACGCAAATGGCAATGCAAAAATATTTCCATAGCATGGGATGGAGGAATAGAAGCTGCACGGGGAATGTATAATGCAATGGATTTTCTAGAAAAATCCGATAGCGTCAAATTACTTACCATACGAGACAGCAAAACTAATTATGACCTCAAGGCAGAAGAAGATATCATAGAATATCTTAACTGCCATAATATTAATGCCACAGGAATTATTGTAACAGCCGGCAACCGCACGCCTGCCGAAGCGTTATTGATACGCGCCAAAGAGCTGGATTCCGACCTTATGGTTATGGGAGCTTATGGTCATAGCCGCCTGCGGGAGATGATATTGGGAGGTATCACTGATTATGTTTTAGAAAATGCAGAAATTCCATTGTTACTGTCACATTAATCTTAATGAGTAAATGGAGATGGCCATGCCAAGGAAAGAAATACTACCAATCAAATCTCCAATAACTTGGGTGCTGGTAGCTGATGGAAAACAGGCACAAATATATAAAAATTCTATAACTGAAAAAATCATTCCCATACGAGGAGATTATGGGCATCCGCGTTATAAGGCAACTTTAATACGCGAATTACTACCGGTAAATAACATGGAATGGCAAGCTGAACCCGATGAATCATATGAAAAAGGCCGCAATAAACCCGCCACGATACCTGAAAACTCATCTACCGCCCGTCATATTGCTGAACCTCATGCTTACATAAAAGATAATATTAGGAAAAATTTTGCAAAACACATCGCAGACCAAATTAATGGAGCATCAATAAATAAAATGTTCAACAATTTGATCATGGTTGCGCCAGCTAAAATGCTTGGAGATCTAAAGAAAAATCTGGAAGAGCATACATTAAAAAAAATACGTATAGAATATCCCAAGGATTTAACCCATTACGCTGGCAAAGATTTAATCAAACACCTAAAAATGTGATTTAATTAAAACACATTCTTTAAGCAATGCGTAAATAAAATCCTGCTCCATATATACGGATTCAGATATGCATTATATAACACCATCACAAATCAACAATCGCCAATAACAGCATGAAAAATATGATTAATTCCTTAAAAAAATAATTGATTTGAATAAATTCTGAAATTATGCTTTAATTATTAACCAATATTAATATTAAAATAATATAAAAATAAATTAAAATTAATTAATCGCAAGAGGGATTAGTATGATACAGAATTATTTCTCTATAAAAAATAAAATGGCTCAATATTTTCTCGTAATAGCGTTATCAACCGTATGTACATCAGCTTTTGCCCAGACGTCCCCATGCCCAACTACACCAACAACCACTCCAACTCCAACGCCAACGCCGCCCACAGGATCAAAAATAATTTTTCCTCTAGTAACCAGCTGGCAATGGCAATTGACAACTCCCGTTAATCAATCGGTTAATGTGGATATGTACAATATTGATTTATTCGATAATCCAGCCAGTGTTGTCGCTTCATTAAAAGAAAAGGGTCGCAAAGTGGTTTGCTATATGAGTGCCGGATCATATGAAAATTGGCGTCCGGATGCCTCCAAATTCCCTGCTTCAGTACTTGGAGCAAGCAATGGCTGGGCTGGTGAAAAATGGCTTGATATACGTAAAATTGAACTTCTTGCCCCTATTATTCGTGCTCGCCTAGATTTATGTAAATCAAAAGGTTTTGATGCCGTTGAATTTGATAATGTTGATGGATATACAAATAAAACAGGATTCCCATTAACATCTGAAGATCAGCTAGCATATAACAAATTCCTAGCAAACGAAGCTCATGCCAGAGGTTTATCAGCAGGTCTAAAAAATGATTTGGATCAGGTGAAAGAATTAGTTCCTTATTTCGACTGGGCTCTTAATGAACAATGCTTCCAATACAATGAATGCGACCTACTTACTCCATTCATAAAAGCCGGTAAAGCAGTGTTCGTCGCAGAGTATAAGCTGAACACATCCCAGTTTTGCTCTAAGGCAAACAGCATGAATTTTAATGCAATTAAAAAGAACTTAAATCTGGATGCAACCCGACAAGCATGCAGATAAACTACTTCTAATCAAAATCCCCACACCAATATTGTGGGGATTTTTTTATTATAAGTAAGCATTATTTATGCACTTTGTGGAATATGCGTAACCTTCTTTTTTACTTCACTATGCTTATTGCAACTAATCGGAGTTGCGCAATATTCACAGGCAAAATCCTCAACTGCCTGAGCATCATGAAAAGATTCATGCGTACCTTGTACTGTTATACCGTAATCTTTTAACTTATGCAAAGAACGTGATAAAGTTTCAAGCTCCATACCTAAACGGGAAGCTATTAAAGTTTTACTATAAGGCAATTCAAATCCTTTTGGATCAAAATTATAACGTACACATATATCGTGTAAAAAACAGGTTACAAGCTGTACTGCCGACATAGTTGCTTGACGCTCCACTTCCAAAGTACTTTCTTGCAAACGATGCGAAACATCTGAAAATAATTTTAGTATTAAATGATTAAAATCCTTCAAATTAGCCTTTAACCAATCCATAGGGACTTCAAATAGAATTGCATCATCTACCGCCTTTGCATTAACATGATAAAAAGGTGCAGTTTCCACCACCTCTGCCGGACAGAGTGAATCACCTGCAATAAGAATTGCAGGAGTTATTTCATAACCATCTGCCGTTTCCCGAAACAACTGAATAGTGCCACTATAAATAATATGGAAATAAATCATCGGATCACCCTGAATAAACAGAAGCTGACCATGTGCTAGATTACGAAGTTTTGCGACCTGCAATAATGCTGTTTTTTCTTTCCCACTTATCTCAGCAAATAACGGCAGGGTTTCTACAACATCAGCAAGAGAAAGCTTTATCATGATTAATTCCTTATAATTTATAATATAACGGAAAACCAGAAAGATGCCGCATTGTAACAAAAAAATATAAAAAACAAACATTTTATTTAAGTGTTACAATTCAATATATTAATTAAGATATTGAATTGTAACACTGTCAAGGGAATAATTTTTCTATAAATAATTAAAGCAATTCAGAAACAATATTTATTAAAATAGAAAATAAATTATCTCTGTATCCTCTGTAAATATCACTCCTCATATTTACATACTCAAAACAGAAAAAATCGTGAACTGACATAACATCTATTTTATGCTACAATGCGCTTATATTTAGTTGGTTTTTATGAATTTTTCATTCAGGTTTACACATAATTTTTCTAAAATATTCCCCTCCAACCATAACACATATGCGCCCTTATACCTTACTTCTTATCATTATTGCTGCTTTATACTGGTATATATCACCACATATATCACACGCGGCAACCTATAGTATCAACAGCGATGTAGTGGGTGAAATAAAATATTATGAAGTAAACAAAAACGACAATCTATATGCAATTGCCAGAAAATTTGATGTTGGCATTGTAGAACTGCTTGCTGCCAACCCTAAAACCAATATCTGGAAGCCAAAGATTGGTACAAAACTCACCATCCCCACATTACATATTTTACCTACCGAACCACGTGAAGGGATTATAATAAATCTATCAGAATTACGCCTTTTTTATTTTCCTGATTCCTCCAATGTCATGACTTTTCCTATATCCATAGGAAAAAAAGACTGGGAAACCAGAAAAGGTACGACCACAATAATTTATAAACGTGCTAACCCAACATGGACACCGCCAGAATCCATCCGTGCAGAAAATCCGGAACTTCCTGACATTATTCCTTCCGGAGCAGATAATCCGTTAGGTTATTATGCTATGAACCTAGGCTGGGAAAATTTTGTAATTCATGGCACCAATAAACCATACAGTGTTGGCAAACGCGCCAGCCACGGGTGTATCCGGCTATATCCAGAAGATATAGAAACATTATTTAAGTCCGTGAGTGCCGGCACAAAAGTTACAGTAGTTGATAACCATTATAAACTCGGCTGGCATGATAATAAGCTATTTCTTGAAGTTCTGCCTACTCAAGAGCAGGCTGATACTATTGCTAAAGCAAAAACACCAAAACCACTTGCCGTTCCCGAACTCCGTGATGCTATAAAACAGATTACGAATAATAATTCAGAAATTAACTGGAATGTCGTTGATGAAGAGGAAAGCAAACGCAGCTCTGTTCCAGTAGAAATCACTGCTAGCAGACAATCTTCTAATTAATCTTCCTACTCATAACCAGAGCATCAGTGAGCGAGCCATCTAATTGCTGATAATATAATTTCCGACGGCTGATATGCTTAAAATCATAATCCTCATAAAGCTTTATGGCCGGATCATTCCCAACCTCCACCTCCAAGAATATTTTTTTTACGCCCAACCCCTTACAACCATCCAACATTTTTTCTACCAGTAATTTTGCTATGCCTTTTTTGCGCCACGACGGAAGAACCGCAAGTGTCAGTATATCAGCTTGCTCAAATGCCACCCGATATACCAGCATAGCAACAGGTTCAAATTCGTTTTCCACTAGGAAAGAAAACGTACCATCAACCACAAAAAAATCTGTAAAAGCCTCTCTGTTCCAATAGCGCGGAAAACACTGCTCATGAATATGAGTAAGTATTTCCGCTGACTCTTGTGCTACTGCACGAATGGTAAAATTATGGGCTACCATTAATTTTAGCTTCATTTATGGATTTCAATAAATCCCTTGCTTCCTGTAATTCCGGCTTTAATTCCAGTGATTTCCCAAAAGCCACAACTGCCTTTTGCACATTACCAGACGCCATATAGCTTTTACCAAGCCAGAACCACGCCATAACCTGTTTAGAATCCAACCATGTAACAAATTTGAAACGCATCACTGCATCTTCAAAATTACCAAGATCGTAATGCTTCTTACCTAATTCATAATTATTTTTGGTAATATTTTGAATTCTCTTCAAGTCTATTATAAAAGCAAAAGTATCACGCATCCATCGTTGTAATTTCCTACCAAAAACACCTTTCTTCATCTCTGTTTTAATTGATGAATGTATATTTTCTACAAAATTACTTTTTTTGGGAGATTCTTGATGCGGCATATATTATACTCCTTTAATATAATATTTTTACCAATTTATAAAGTTATTTCCACAAATGCAAACAAAGAATCTAAAACACAGCACTATAGACAACGACGAGATAGAACGTTTCTCCCGCATCGCTGACGAATGGTGGGATGAAAAGGGAAAATTCGCCCCCCTACATAGTATGAACCCTGTCCGGATTGAATATATAAAGACCCAAATAACGGAGCATTTTCAACAAACATTACAAGACAAACAACTGCTAGATATAGGCTGTGGAGGTGGATTAATAGCCGAACCAATGACACGCCTTGGCGCAAATGTAACAGCTATCGATGCTTCCGAAAAGAATATCAAAGTCGCAAAATTACATGCAGAAAAAATGGGGCTTGATATAAATTATCAATATACCACCGCTGAAAATTTAGCTACTATCGGCAAACAGTTTGATGTCATACTGGCGTTAGAAATAATAGAGCATGTAGCTGATATTGAACTATTTATTAAATCTGCTTATGAACTTCTAAAACCGAATGGAATTATAATTCTTTCCACCTTAAACCGCACTGCAAAATCTTATGCTATGGCTATTATAGGTGCGGAATATATTATGCGACTTCTGCCTGTCGGCACGCATAGCTGGAAAAAATTCCTCCGCCCTAGCGAATTATATAATATTCTGGAAAATAATAATATAGAAGTAAAGAACCTAACCGGAATGGTGATGAACCCGCTTACGTGGAAATGGCATTTAGATAATAAGGATTTAGCCGTTAATTATTTGATTTGCGGCAAAAAATGACCTAGTAAGCCAAATCTCTTTTGCTTCGCTATGGTCAGCATAACAAAATCCTGTTATCTCACGTACTGGAAGAGGATAATTTTAGTTATTGGTGATAAAATCCCGATCATGCTCCAAACTTGGCAATTTAGCTCGGGCATTTTCTACCTCTAATAAATCTATATCAGCTATAATGACACCCTCACCTATTCCTGCATCAGCAACAACTTCTCCCCAAGGGCTTACAATAAGAGAATGCCCATAAGTTTTACGCCCATTTTCGTGTATTCCAGTTTGCGCAGGAGCAATTATAAAACATCCAGTCTCTATGGCACGGGCGCGCAACAGTACATGCCAATGTGCCTGCCCTGTCACTTGAGTAAAGGCCGCTGGTACGGTTATAATACTTGCACCAGCCTTAGCCAAGGTGCGATAAAGCTTAGGAAATCGCAAATCATAACAAATTGTCAAACCTAATTTAGCAAATGGCAACTTAGCAATAACCGCTTTATCCCCAGCAACAATTCTAGCTGATTCGCGATAAACCTGCCCATCCCCCACCTCTACATCAAATAAATGGATTTTATCATACTGCACAACTAACTCACCTTGTGGGTTAAAAAGCAGAGAACGGTTATAGCTTTTATTATTACCTGCAGCCACCAAAACACTACCGATAAGTAGCCATACACCATATTTCCTTGCCATATCTGCCGATGCGCGGACGGCCGGATGCTCATCCTGATTATAAATAACCAAATTTTTACCATTTTCCTCCATTAAAAATGTATTTTCAGGAGTGACAATAAACTCTGCTCCTTGCGCAACGGCACTGGCAACAAGATTTTCAATTTTTTTGATATTTCCCAGTAAATCAGTACCACTGGTAAGTTGCAAACAGGCTATTTTAACCATTTAATCCCTCAAAAAATATTACATAAAATTTTAGATAATAATAACTAAAGATTAATTCAAGCGCGATATTATATTACTATAAGTTAGCATAGTTGGAGCCCCCATGAAAACCACCCCTATAGATAATATAAAAATATGGATAGCTTATTTTCTATTACCCATATTTATTTTTGTATTTTCCACTATAGTAGCTTTTGCAGAAAACGCGACTCAGAAATCTCCCTCCGAATCATCAGAAAACGGCGCTGACCACTATATCACTTCTATGGAAAAAATGATAGGTGAGTATCAGAAAATTGTAGAAAACGGTGGATGGCCACATTTCAAAACCGGCAAAGCCATTAAAATCGGGGCAAAAGATACCCGCATACCAATTATCCGCCAAATCCTTGCTGTAACAAATGATTATCAAAACACCGAAACCCAGTATTCAGAAATATTGGATAAAGAGCTAGCTGAAGCAGTAAAAATTTTTCAAGCACGCCATGGCCTTGATACGGACGGGGCAATAGGTGCAAAAACCCAAGCAGCTCTTGCCGTTTCTGCAGAAGCACGTCTGGCGCAGTTACATGCCACCTTAGAACGCATGCATGAAATGCCGGATTTGGGAGAACGTTATGTACTGGTCAATGTACCGGGGTTTTACCTGAAAGCAGTTGATAAAAACACTATTGCACTTACATCACGTATTATAGTCGGCACACCCAAAAATGCCACCCCGCTTTTCCACCGCCCGATTACCGATGTAAGCTTTAATCCGCAATGGCATGTACCGGATCGGATTGCCCGTGATGAATTTATCAGCAAAATCCGCTCAACCCCCGATTATCTGGAAAAAGGTAATTATATTGTCAAAAACCGTGATGGTGGAATAGTAAATGCCAGTGAAGTGGATTGGGAAAATGAAAGCGGGCATAATTATAAATTCGTCCAACGTTCAGGCGATGGCAATGCCCTAGGCAAAGTTAAATTCAATCTCCCTAACACCAACAATATCTACCTGCATTCAACCGGCAGCCCAAAACTTTTTGCTAAATCCGAACGTGCCTTGAGTCATGGCTGCATCAGGGTAGAAATGGCAAAAGAACTGGCATATTTCGTTATGAGCGGGCTGAACGGCTGGAATGATGAACGGATAAGCAAATTATACGACAGCAGCACTTCCAGAATCATGAAAGTAATCCCTGTACCGGTTTATCTAGCATACTGGACAAGTTGGGTAGATGAGTCTACAGGTAAGGTTCATTTCCAGAATGACATTTATGGACGTGACAAAAAACGGGTAAATGAAATTATAGCAGCACTGGAAACACCGGCAAATAACCTAGCGGAGGGTAATACAACCGCAAAGGAAGATGAAACTAAAATCGCTATGAAATAATATAGCTATTTGAGAAAGGAATTACCCAAGGAAGGCTTCAGCTCGTGTACTACGAAATCCCGCATGTGGATTTCGTAGTACACGAGCTGAAGCCTGACGTAGGGGAAAACTTAAATCAAATGGCTTGGTTACCAGCGGCGTACGCGCCCCGTATCAATATGTACAAATTGCGACTCGGGATAATAGCCAACGCCACCGGAATTCATAGCAAGTGCAGCATTGCGGACGTTAATAAGCCGTGCATCCTGCAAACGTATATCAATAGCTTTTCCTTCCACATGCATACTTCTTTTTGCAACCCCTCCGGAATGCTCATGCAGCATGGCATTGCTTTTAGGTGAACGGTAGCCGGAAATCACCTGAAAAGCCGATCGTGAACCGAGTTTATTATGCAAAACAAACAATACATCCAGAAGCGTAGGATCAATGCGCGATACCTCATTAGTACGATGATCACGCAAAATATGGTTTATCTCCCTGAGTGCGCCCTTTATATAACGCCCCTTTTCCCAATAAATCAATTTAGTGGTTTCACCGGTATGCAAATTATCAAACGCCAAGAAACGGGCTGGCTTAGCTAAAACTCCAGCTTTAGGCTTAGGAATTGAAGCAAAGGAAGAAGTGGGCATTATTGAAAGGCCAGCCACCGCAGCCAAACCACCAATAAATTTACGACGGCTGATAAGTGGCAAACCAGTTAGTTCATCTTGTTGTTGCATTATTACGACACACCAAAATTAATTGTTAATCTATTAATGATAACTATTCTATTTACGTTTTTCAACAGCGAATTATTTATCATTTATTAGTAATTTTAGCAAAAAGCTAGAAATCCACGCACTTACCAGCTATTTCCCAATCCCCGAAGCGCACAGGATCCAGCCCACCGCGTCCACCAACTTCTACAGCTAGTTGATTTGGTTCAACTTTGTTCTCTTTTTCATATAGTTTTCCATTATCTGGTATTGTATTTTTTACTTCTGGTTTATTTTTTTCCATAAATAGCTACTTCATTATTTATTATTCTTATGTCATAAAAAGATAATATTCCACGGTATATAAAACATAACGATTAAAATGGCTACCAGAAACCAGAATATAGCAGATAGCCCTGTGGCTTCCAATGCGCGCCTTAGTGCCTTAGCTGCCCTTGTCCACACCATTGATAAAGGCAAACCCCTTGATACAGCGTGGGCAGCTGATCGGCATTTTTCCTCCATGAGCCCATCGGATAAAGCCTTTGCCCAATTATTGGTAAAAACTGTACTTCGCCATCTCGGACAAATTGACGAGCTTATAAGCAAATTACTGGAGCATTCTATCACCAGTAAAACTTCGCGGGTTACACATATTTTACGACTAGGAATAGCACAATTGATCTGGCTGGAAACCCCACCCCATGCTGCTGTGCATTCCTCAGTGGAAATGACAAAACAAATAAAGCTTACAAAATTTAGCGGGCTTGTAAATGCCGTACTAAAAAAAATTGTAAAAGAGGGTAGGAAAATCATTGAACAGCAGGATGCAGCCCAACTCAATACCCCAGAGTGGCTATGGAAATCTTGGGAGAAAGCTTATGGCATAGAAAATACCAGAAAAATCGCTGAAATGCACATGAGCGATCCACCGCTGGATATTACAGCAAAATCCGATCCGGAATTCTGGGCGCAGGAATTAGGCGGCACTATTCTTCCTACTGCTTCTATCCGATTACACGATGCTAAAAATATTACCCACCTTAAAGGCTTTCCTGATGGTAACTGGTGGGTACAGGATGCCGCCGCTTCTATCCCTGCCCGCCTTCTTGGTAATATAAAAGATAAACATGTCTTTGACCTTTGTGCTGCACCAGGAGGCAAAACCGCCCAGTTGATTGCCGCAGGCGCAAAAGTAACCGCAATTGACCGCTCAAAAGAACGTATAACTATATTAAAAACCAATATCCACCGGCTGAAATTACAAGCTGAATATGTCACTACTGATGCTTGCAAATGGACTCCGTCATTTACCCCAGATGCTATTTTGCTGGATGCTCCCTGCTCCGCCACCGGCACACTCCGCCGCCATCCAGATGTTGCCCTGCATAAAAAACCGGATGACATAATCCGCTTAGCACAAACCCAGCATAAATTACTTAACCATGCACTTGATATACTAAAATCTGGCGGCATTCTGGTTTATGCTGTATGCTCACTCCAGCCGGAAGAAGGTGAACAACAGATAACGCAAATACTCGCTGAGCGTAATGATATATCTTTGATACCGGCTGATCCATCCGTAATTGGCGGGATGAAAGAATGGGTGACTGGACGCGGTGAAATACGCACCCTACCCTGTTTCCTTGCCGAATCACAGGGCATGGATGGATTTTATGCCGCTATTCTAGTAAAAAAATAATATTTTACAACCACTTATACAACCAAAAACCCTGTCACAAAACTTTAATTTTTCTTACATTGTCCCAAATCACAGAAGCTGCTAGCATACCCGAATGAGCGACAATGACATAAAAATCTACCAAGAGCCCAGCAAAACTAGCAAAATTCTTGAGTTAGCCGCCTATCCAATTGCGATAGGAGCTGGGGCATTCACGTTTGTTTCATCTGTAAATGATAAACTCTACGACACCCTAAAGGGTTTAGACGAATTAGGTGACGGATTAAACAAAAACAAAGAAAATTTCAAAGCAGAAACAGCAACAATCCGCTCAAAAGTGGCAGAAAAACTTTCCGCCTTCCACAGGCAAAATACAGATGTTTACAACAACAAACTAAAAGAATTGGGATTTACTAGTTTCTCTAAAAGACTAGGCGGCATCCACAGGGATCAAAGAGTTGATTCTGCGCTGATTGGCCTTACTTTTGCTACCCTCACACTGGGTGCCATTCTTACCATTGCCAACAGCAAAAGCCTGATGAACAAAATAAATGCCAAAGAAAAAGAGCAGGATGCGCAAGCTGCGCGCTAACTATACTATAGTATAAATTCCTAGTTGTTTAAGATTTTTTCCTGAGCTATAAAATCATAATGAACAAGATAAAAATTGCACCTTCTATCCTTTCAGCTGATTTTTCCCGTTTGGGTGAAGAAATTTCTGCCATCACCAAAGCTGGAGCTGATTATATACATGTGGACGTTATGGACGGACATTTTGTGCCAAACCTGACCATTGGCCCTGTCGTTATTAAATCTATCAGGCCGCACAGCCAGCTTATTTTTGATGTACATTTAATGATTGAACCGGTTGACCAGTTTATAGAAGCTTATGCCAAGGCTGGGGCTGATATTATCACCGTCCATGCTGAAGCAACCACTCACCTGAACCGTACGCTGCAGCTTATAAAATCATTCGGTAAAAAATGCGGCGTCTCATTGGTGCCAACCACGCCGACTTCTGCGCTGGAATATGTAATGGATGACGTGGATTTAATATTGGTTATGAGCGTCAATCCGGGATTCGGTGGACAATCTTTTATTCAGTCGCAACTACACAAAACCAGAGTGCTGCGAGATATGATTAATAAAACCGGCCGTAATATTGATCTTGAAATTGACGGCGGAATCAACCCACAAACCGCAAAATCAGCTATAGAGGCAGGAGCAAACGTATTAGTCGCAGGATCGGCTGTATTTACCGGCAATGTTTCTGATTACGCAAAAAACATCGCTAATTTACGCTCATGAATAAATGCCCTGTATGCGGCAAAAAAACCGTTAAAGAAACTGCCCCTTTTTGTTCCAGACATTGTGCCAACATTGACCTTATAAAATGGCTTCAGAGCGAATATAGCGTGCCAGCTGTTGAAGACGATGAAATACCGGAAAATTTTGACGGACAAGACCCGACCCAACATTAAAAATTTGTAATGTTACTTCCCTATACAGATTATTTTAGCTGTAGTAAAAAATGAGCGGGTATTTTCATGTTGGAATATCCATAATCTTACAAATAATAAGGATAAATTGTTATGAACAAACTTTCCGCTCTTGCTCTTGCACTTGCTCTTGTAGCTCCTATTTCTTTGGCTCACGCTGCCGAACATAAAGACGCTGCTACCGCTGCTGTTGCAACTGAAACCACAGATGTTAAAGCTGATGCTAAAGCTGAAGCAAAACACGCTAAAAAACATGCTAAAAAACATGCTAAAAAGCACGCGGAAAAAGAAGCTGCTGAAACAGAAGCTTCTGCAGTAGAAGAATCTAAGTAATAATTAGATTTTAATCACAAAAAATACGCCAGAATTCCCTCACCGGATTCTGGCGTATTTTTTATATGGAAATTCAATTAAAAACTCTTGCTGTTGGCTGGATTTTCAGCATAATCCCAATATATAAATAACTGTAACTAGTTAAGGAGATTTTTTATTACTAATACTCTTCATATTGGCGACCTGCCAGCAGATTTTATTATTGACGGCGACCTAGCTGTTGATACTGAAGCTATGGGATTGAATAACAAGCGTGACAGGCTCTGCCTAGTACAATTTTCCAATGGTGATGGCAATGCTCATTTAGTACAGTTTAGAAATGGAGAATATAACGCTCCCAATTTGACAAAACTATTGACTGACCCAAAACGTATTAAAATTTTCCATTTTGCCCGCTTTGATTTAGCCATAATGCGCCATTATATCGGGATCAGGCTTAGCAATGTTTATTGTACCCGCACAGCTTCACGTTTGGTGCGCACTTACAGTGACAGGCATGGTTATAAAGATATTTGCAAAGAATTGCTGGGCATTGATGTTTCCAAGCAACAGCAAAGCTCATATTGGGGAGCACAAACCCTGACAAATGAACAAATAGAATATGCTTCCTCAGATGTTATGCACTTACATAAACTCAAGGAAAAATTGGATGATATGCTTACGCGTGAAGGAAGAACAGAACTTGCCGAAGCCGCGTTTGATTTTTTGCCTTACCGTGCAGAATTAGATCTGGCTGGCTGGGAGAATGAAGATATTTTCGCACATAGCTAAAAAATTATGGGCACTTTAACAGGTATTGATGATGACAAATAAAAATACCGATATAGAGCATGGCAAAGCTGTTTTAGCACAGGAAATCAAGGGCCTGCAAGCCCTGATAGAAGAACTGGGAGAGCCGTTTGCCGATACGGTGGAAGCCATTGCTAATATAAAAGGGCGGGTAATCACCACCGGAATGGGAAAAAGTGGTCATATTGCCCGTAAAATTGCAGCAACTATGGCATCTACCGGCACACCAGCCCATTTTGTCCATCCTGCCGAAGCAAGCCACGGCGATATGGGAATGATTACCAAAGATGACGCTGTGCTGGCATTTTCTAACTCAGGCGAAACCGCAGAACTTGCCGATTTAATCGCTTATTGCAAACGTTTTTCTATACCACTTATTGGAGTTGCTCGCCGCAAAGGATCAATGCTGGTTGATGCTGCAAATATAGCAATGGTTTTACCAGAAACTCCAGAAGCCTGCATTACAGGCGCACCAACTACCTCAACTACTATGATGCTGGCACTTGGAGATGCAATCAGCGTTGCTCTAGTTTCTAGACGCGGTTTCAACAAACAGGATTTTTCTGTATTCCATCCGGGCGGCAAGCTTGGCAAAGCCTTTATACGGGTTATGGATTTAATGCATTCAGGCGACGAACTGCCGCTTGTAAAAGAAGATGATTTAATGCGCGATATATTACTTGTTATGACTTCAAAACGTTTTGGTTGTGCAGGAGTTATAGATAAGATAGGCAACTTATCAGGCATTATTACCGATGGCGATCTACGCCGTAACATGCAGCCGGATTTACTGGAAAAAACCGCAAGTCAGGTGATGAAAAATTCTCCCCTTACTATTCGCCCACAAGCTCTGGCAGCAGAAGCTCTTGCCATAATGAACCAACATTCCATTACCGGATTATTCGTAACAGACAATGGGAAAGCTGTCGGTATTTTACATATTCATGATTGCCTTCGGTCTGGCATTGCCTAATAAATCATATGAAACAATATACGCGCTTTGTTTTTTTTGGAAAAAATTTTTTGTCGCTAATGGCATTAGGGATAATAGCGTTGGTTATCTGGATTGCTTCCAATAATAATGCTGACAATGGGGGCAGGATGGTATTTACCAGCGCACAAAAAACTGAAGAAACCCAGAATATAATGAAAAAGCCTAAATATCACGGTGTTGACATTCATAACCGCCCCTACACTATTGAGGCAGAAACAGGTCTACAAAAAGATAAGGACACCGTTACCCTTAATAATATTAACTCCGAAATGACCGGAGATAATAACGCATGGATGGCACTTAATTCCGGCTATGGTGAAATGAATACGATAACAAAGCAAATGGAGCTCTCAAAAGGAGTTGAGATATTTTATGAGGGCGGGTATCAGTTCCGTACTGAAAGTGCGCATATTGATACAGTTAAGGGTATGGTAAAAGGCAATCAACATATAGAGGGGCAAGGCGGAGCCGGCACCATACAAGCTAATAGTTTCACTATATTGGAGCGCGGAAATATTATAAATTTTAACGGTTCGGTAAGAATGTTGTTGTATAGGTAGTAGGTTAATTCGGTGTGTTTATGAAAAATAAAAATTTATTATCGGCAATTTCGGCACTAGTGCTAATCAGCACTACACAGCATTCCTATGCCGCAAACAACAGTGACAAACATAAAACCAATGCACCAATTGAGATAACTTCTGATACTCTTCAGGTCTTGCAGCAGGAGAATAAAGCAATTTTTACCGGACATGTAATTGCCACTCAGGATAATGTTAAAATAAAATCTGAAAAAATGGTTGTTTTTTACAAACAATCTGAAAAAAATGCAGAAAAACCCGCTAAAAAATCTCTAATTAGCCCCCCTGCTGCTTCAGAGAAAAACTCCATAGAAAAAATTATAGTAGAAAAAAATGTTTTTTTATCCACTCCTGAAGAAACAGCCAGCGGCGCAAATGGTATATATAATGTGATAGATAAAAAGATTTATCTTAATGATAATGTGGTTCTAACACGCGATAAAAACGTACTTAAAGGCAATAAACTAGTTTATGATTTTGATACCGGCAAAAGCGAACTTACCTCATCTGACTCAGCTAACTCAAAAGATCCGGACAAAAAGCAGCGTGTAAAAGCATTATTCGTCCCAAATTCTGATGAAAAAGTTCCTTTCAAGAAGGAAAGGTAGTAGCATTATGGTCATGTCATTATTCAAAAATAAAAATGCTCCCCGTAAAAAGCTGAAAACCACTGCTGAATCTTCCAGTGAACAATTTTCAGGGCAAACAAACGCACCGAGGCTTGTAACCACTCATAATGGGCTTGAAGCACAACATATAGGAAAACGTTATAGCGGCAGACCGGTGGTACGTGATGTGAGCCTACGGGTCAGACGCGGAGAAGCCGTAGGGTTATTAGGGCCAAACGGGGCAGGAAAAACTACATGCTTTTATATGATTACCGGCCTCATTACTCCAGATGTTGGCAAAATATTTCTAGATGGTGAGGACATAACCCGCCTGCCGATGTATCGCCGCGCCCGTCAGGGTATTGGCTACCTTCCGCAGGAAGCTTCTATTTTCCGCGGACTTACAGTAGAGCAGAATATTTTATCCGTTTTAGAAATACATGAAAAAAATCTGGATTCACGGCACGCACAACTTGATGAATTACTAGCTGAATTCTCTATAACCCATCTCCGCCTCGCCCAAGGCATTACCCTTTCCGGCGGAGAACGCAGACGGGTAGAAATTGCCCGCGCCCTTGCCAGCCGACCATCATTTATATTGCTTGATGAACCACTCGCCGGTATTGACCCAATAGCGGTTGAAGAAATTCGCGGCCTTGTAAAACACTTGAAAAACCGTGGCATTGGCGTGTTAATAACTGATCATAATGTGCGTGAGACCTTAGACATTATTGACCGCGCTTATATAATGCATGACGGTTATGTCCTTATGGAAGGCACGCCGGCAGAAATAGTAAATAATGTTGATGTCCGCCGCGTATATCTTGGGGAAAGATTCAGCCTATAATTTTTTCCCCAGAAAATTTATTTGCGCTAACATTATTAACTTCCCCAATATCACCACCTATTTTCTGGCTGATTCCCTGCTGAATTTTCTTTATCACAGGATCTAACTCAACCGGCAAATCAAGGTTTTTACCTTGATATGTCACAAACTCCATAGCAAGCTTAATTCCTTTACCTCTGATTTCTTGTAATCCTTTTAGAATCTGCTCGGCATCAAATGTTTTTTGTGATCCGTTTTCGTGTAATGAAAAACTAACCACACGATTATCATGAGCTGAACGTGATAATTTTAATTCAATAGCATCAGTATTACTATTTTCTCTGTTCTCGCGAAAATTTACACTAACTTTTGGATAGCCATCCCCATAAGCACTAAGCCCTAACTGCTCTACAACCTCCTGCTCAGCTTTATTTTTCAAGATTATGCTATTATTCTGTTTTCTACTATAATCTACCAAATCCATTAGAACATTATTCAATTCCGGATACACATCTTTTAGATCTATCATAAAATTTTACCTGCAAGCCATAGAAAACATTTATTAAAATTAACGCAATTCAAAATAGCTATAAAAATATAAATAAGCTAGGAAAAATAACACTTTCTTAGCATTTTAATTCCATAATTACAGGTCTATGCAATATTATCATTATATAAATTCACAACAAAAAAAAGACGGTCCGCATGATTTGGTAACAATCATGCGTCGTATCCGCTCAGGGGCAATAATCCCCGATACACTGATCTGTCAAGGGGAAGAACTCATTCCCGCCTATAGGATAAATGAATTATCCTCGTTTTTTAATAATCCCGTAGAAAGTATGCGGCAAGAACTAAACAATGCTCCACGATTATCTCTTATCCATATACTGGACAAAGGATGGCATTTTACCGCTGGGCATCAGAACATGTCTGTACTTGCCGGAGCTATATTATTGCTCGCTGTGTTGGTAGGTATATTAACCTATGAAATATCTCATAACATAGCTACCAGCATAATGACCGGCTGGATAATGTTTTTGATCATGCAAAGCGCGTTTTTAGTGGTTTCCTTACGTATTTACCGTGGGCAGAATCTTAATCTTGATTTTCTGGATTATACCCTTGCCCCACTCCTCGGGAAGCTATCCCTTATTTCTGTTTTATTCGCCTTTATCACTATGGCAGGATTACCATTATTAATTATTCCCAGCGCAATCGCTATGTTGATTTGCACTTCTATTCCAATGATCGCTCTGGATTACAATTTAGGTGCTATGGAAACCATAAAAAAAACTTATGGATTATTGAAAAAGCTGGATACTGAATCACAAGTAAAACTATCCTGCCTGATGCTGTTATATTTAGTCTGTATTGCCCTAATATTCCCTATTCCTCTGGCAATGCCTATTCTAGCCGGTGGATTATATTCTTTTTATGAAGAATCTTCCGCGTCCTGAATAAAAAAATTTAATGCATGGGTTTTTTATAAAAACATGCTGCAAAACAGCACTCAACCTAGCCTTCCCAATATTATCAGTTAATTCAAATGGATACGGAAGTATTTTTAACTGGTTTTTAGATGTTTTTGTTGTGCATCGCAGCAAAAATAGTTATAAAAAACAATATATTATGCTTTTAATCCACAGAAAACTGTGGTAATATCAACTTAGGGTTAGAAGAAATTTTAACCCCATAACATACGGGAGGAGGTTAAAAAGCATATGTTCAACAAGATCACTTTGTTGCTCGTCATAATTGGAGCCCTCAATGTTGGGCTAGTGACGTTGCTACATATTGACCTGATCGGTGTATTATTTGGCGGTTTCAGCCATATAATTAATGTTCTGGTTGGTTTTTCTGGGCTATATATGTTGCTTACAACGTATACTACGCTACTGAAAAAAACTGTAACACACTAATCTTTAGATCAGTGCTAAACCAACTCCCCGCTTTGATAACAAGGCGGGGTTTTGTTTTTAAGATAATTCTATATGAAATATCTAACCTTTGCGGCAATTAAAAATCCGAGTTTCCTCAGAATTAAGCGAAACAGGCAATGCCATATTTCTCAGCAAAAGCGTCAAGGTCACAATTTACATTGCCTTCAAGATGACAAGCCTCTTCCGCCTGTATAGCTATCAAACGGCTACGAGCAACGAATTCCACGATATTCTCGGTAGTAGTTTCGACAACAACCTGATGCTCTAAATGCTCGTGTTTTTTAGCTGTCGAATGCATACCTGCCTCCAATAATTAACTTTATTGCTTTATGGATTTATTCTATGCAAAAAATATTATCACAAAATCACCCCACAGTCCACCGTTAAAGCTGCCTTGTTTTGGGAATTTATAATCCAAGCTGGAGGAGTATAATACGCTCAACTGCTTCCAACGCATGTATTAATCGTTTTTCTATTTCATTATATCTTTATAGCTTTTCATTTTACGGAACTTAGACCAGGAAATAAGCAAAAAAATTGTCCCACAAACTACAAAGAAAATATTACCAACCATATTTTGTTTATAGCTAGGGATGGTATAAAATACAAAACACATCGTATGTAATATTATATCTATTATTAAATCTATATGGTTTCTTACATGCATATCTAAACGACAACTTCTTATATCCATAATTTTATAAATATACGCACTTGCAAAAAAGTCATCGCAATAAAAAAATTCATAATAACAAAGGCGGCAGATAATAATTGCCCATCTTCAGTATCATTCTATTTTTCAGTTATTTTCCTTCTTTTTGCCATATGCAATAAAAATATCATCATTTATATAATTTCTAAAATAAAAAAGCCCCAGAAAATCTTCTAAGGCTTTTTTAGTAATGACCAGCAGGTCATTAAGCCATCAGCTAGCGAAGCTACGCGCTATGTGAGTGCCAGCAGGCACGATAGCGAGCGCATTATAAAAAATACAAATAAAAAAAGCTCTGAAAATTAATCCAGAGCCTTTTTTAGTAATCTGTGTGTGAGCATTTAGGCGCAGATGGCGAAGCATCATGTATAATGATCCGTTTAACGTCAGAGCCAAAGAATAATTCCATGGATGCGAATAAACAAAATCCTTAGAAAGGAGGTAATCCAGCCGCAGGTTCCCCTACGGCTACCTTGTTACGACTTCACCCCAGTCACTGACCCTACCGTGGTAGCCTGCTTCCTTGCGGTTAGCGCAGCTGCTTAAGGTAGAACCAACTCCCATGGTGTGACGGGCGGTGTGTACAAGACCCGGGACCGTATTCACCGCAGCGTGCTGATCTGCGATTACTAGCGATTCCAATTTCATGTACTCGAGTTGCAGAGTACAATCCAAACTGAGGCGGCTTTTTGAGTTTCGCTTACCCTCGCGGGTTCGCATCCCATTGTCACCGCCATTGTAACACGTGTGTAGCCCAGGCCGTAAGGGCCATGAGGACTTGACGTCATCCCCACCTTCCTCCGGCTTATCACCGGCAGTTTCCTCAGAGTTCTCAGCATTACCTGTTAGCAACAGAGGATGAGGGTTGCGCTCGTTGCGGGACTTAACCCAACATCTCACGACACGAGCTGACGACAGCCATGCAGCACCTGTGCTCCTCCCACCCGAGGTGAAGGGAATCATTTCTGTTTCCCATAGAGGGCATGTCAAGACCTGGTAAGGTTCTTCGCGTTGCCTCGAATTAAACCACATGTTCCACCGCTTGTGCGGGTCCCCGTCAATTTCTTTGAGTTTTAATCTTGCGACCGTACTCCCCAGGCGGGGTGCTTAACGCGTTAGCTGCGCCACTGAGAGGAATCCTCCCAACGGCTAGCACCCATCGTTTACAGCGTGGACTACCAGGGTATCTAATCCTGTTTGATCCCCACGCTTTCGCGCCTCAGCGTCAGTTGTCGTCCAGATAGCCGCCTTCGCCACCGGTGTTCCTGCTAATATCTACGAATTTCACCTCTACATTAGCAATTCCGCTATCCCCTCCGACACTCTAGCACAACAGTTTCAAAGGCAGTTCTGGAGTTGAGCTCCAGGCTTTCACCTCTGACTTGTTACGCCGCCTACGCGCGCTTTACGCCCAGTGATTCCGAACAACGCTAGCACCCTTCGTATTACCGCGGCTGCTGGCACGAAGTTAGCCGGTGCTTATTCTTCAGGTACCGTCATTATCTTCCCTGACAAAAGTGCTTTACAACCCTAAGGCCTTCATCACACACGCGGCATGGCTGGATCAGGCTTTCGCCCATTGTCCAATATTCCCCACTGCTGCCTCCCGTAGGAGTCTGGACCGTGTCTCAGTTCCAGTGTGGCTGATCATCCTCTCAGACCAGCTAGAGATCGTAGGCTTGGTAGGCCATTACCCCACCAACTACCTAATCTCACGCGGGCTAATCCTTTAGCGATAAATCTTTCCCCCGAAGGGCGTATACGGTATTAGCGTCAGTTTCCCGACGTTATTCCGTACTAAAGGGCATATTCCCACGCGTTACTCACCCGTGCGCCACTATGTATTGCTACATCGTTCGACTTGCATGTGTTAAGCCTGCCGCCAGCGTTCGTTCTGAGCCAGAATCAAACTCTCAAGTTTAGATTCCGGCAATCGTTTATAGAAATATATAAACGCTTGCGCAAAATGCCTATATTTCTATAGGACTTTAATTTTCGGAAACACGCACAACGTCACCATTATATAAAACGCCTTGGATTTACTTATATAATGTTGCGTTTGCATAGTTATATGTAACGCAGTGACATTGTGCTGTTAATTTCAACTACTCGCCAGCTCCGAAAGAACTGGGTTGCAGTGACACAACGCCACCTGCGCTTAAATGCTCTTCACACTATCAAATTACAGCTAAGAAAGAACCGCTTCTTAGCGGAGACATTCTGTTTGACCAGTTGTCTGCGGGATGGCTTTTATGGCGAATCTCTTCCCTATAGTCAAGCAAGAAAATGCATTTTTTTCACTTTTTTTTCACTTTTTTATTTTTTCTAGATTTTCTGCGCTCTTCCGACTGCTATTTTCTCCATGGAAAAAGGATAAATGATTATTTTCATCTCTCAATGTGCAATAAAATTTTGCTACTTTCTATCTTTACTAAGCTATCACTGCTAAAAACAACTTTTCTTACCTGTATCTACTAATTTCGGAATTTGATTTCCCCATATCACTTACTTTATCTGCAAACATTTTAGCGGCATTATCACTTGCAAAACGGGCGGTAAAACTAATATTTCCACCGTCAGAACCAACTTTGAAACCATCCCCATTGCCCTTGTTTTCTGGTAATAATCCTGCCAAATCAAGCACCTGTTTATGGTTTATAAGGTTAGAAACCCTTACCTCATGATGATTGCCGCCCGCACTTACCAATTCACCGACTTCTGCAACAAACTTCATAGACATTCTCACTTTTATAATTATTAATTATTGATAACTAAACTATATGAAAAATCAGCAAATACAACTATAAAATAAGATTTCCTTTTGTTTATATCGCAGTATAATCGGCGCTTAACCTACGATTTACTTGAATCTATATGAAATTAAAATTTACAAAAATGAACGGCGCAGGCAATGATTTTGTGGTTATTGATGCACGGAACAACACTGTTTCGCTGTCGCTAGAACAAATCCACAAGCTTTCCTCGCGCAACAACGAAATAACAGGTGGATGCGACCAATTGCTTATATTAGAGAAGTCAGATGCGGCTGATGTGTTCATGCGTATATATAACGCTGACGGAGGCGAAGTTGATGCCTGCGGCAATGCCACGCGCTGCATCGCTGATGTGCTCTACAAAGAAATGGGCAGGTTACCTGTAACCATCAAAACTAATGCAGCTATTTTACAGGGCATGCAACAGCAGGATGATTATATCTTGGTGGATATGGGCAAACCAAAATTCGGCTGGCAGGATATTCCACTTGCCATGCCTATAGAGGAAGCAACAAAAAAAATTGAAGGATTTAGCGGTTTAGAAAATCCGGCTTTTGTAAGTATGGGCAATCCACATGTGGTGTTTTTCATGGATGAAATACCAAACGATGCGGAAGTCACCAAAATAGGCTCACAAATTGAAAATTTTACAGAAATATTCCCAAAACGTGTAAATGTAAGCTTTGCCAAAAAACATAATGAAAAAATTGATGCCAAAATCTGGGAGCGCGGCGCAGGACTAACTAAAGCCTGCGGCACTGGGGCTTGTGCAATTTTAGTTGCAGCAAACAAACTAGATAATACGCTGACGCAGGCAACTATATTTTTCCAAAACTCAAATGAAAATGTATCCGTAAAACTAGACCATAACGGACATATTTTATTGGGCGGGAAAATAGAAAAAGAATTTGAAGAAACGATAGAAATATGAACTACGAAATAATCCCTATTGAAGAAAAGCATATAGAAATTTTCCGAGATGCCGTTGGCACAGTTGCCAAAGAAGGAAAATATCTGGCATTAATGGACACACCGTCTATGGAACAGGTGCGTTCTTTTATATTGGAACAGTTAAAAAATAAAATGCCGCATTATATTGCTATAGCTGGTGATAAAATTGTGGGATGGTGTGATATAGCCTCATTCAACCGCCCTGCTTTTGCCCATTCTGGCGTGTTACGTATGGGAGTCCTCAAGGAATGTCGCGGAACTGGTCTGGGCACAAAACTGATGCAGATCGTGCTGGATAAAGGCAAGGAAATGGGGCTAACCAGAGTTGAACTGGATGTCCGCGAAGATAATGTAAACGCTATAAAACTTTACCAGAAATTTGGCTTTGAAGTTGAAGGTAAAAAACGTAACGCTTGCAGAACTGATGGCGTTTACGCAAATGTACTGACCATGGGGTTGCTTTTTGATGAAAAATAATCCTGCTAACAAATCAATAGAAGTAATTAATTTCGGCTGCCGCCTTAATATTTACGAAGGCGAAATAATCAAGCAACAGGCTAAAGAAGCTGGGCTGGGGAACACCTTGATATTTAACTCATGCGCGGTTACTGCCGAGGCAGAACGACAGGTGCGTCAATCTATCCGCAAAGCCCGCAAGGAAAACCCTGACGCAAAAATTATCGTCACTGGCTGCGGTGCACAGATCAACCCCAAACAATATGCTGATATGAGTGAGGTTGATAGCGTCATCGGCAATGAAGAAAAATTGAAAAAAGATGTTTATTCGTCATTGCGAGGAGGCGTAGCCGACGTGGCAATACAGAATGGAGAAAGTTCTGGATTGCTTCGCTTCGCTCGCAATGACGAAAAAATAATCGTCAACGACATCATGTCAGTAAAAGAAACTGCTTCACATTTAGTGGCATCGTTTGAGGGAAAAGCACGGGCATTCTTACAGGTGCAAAATGGCTGCGACCATCGCTGCACCTTTTGCATCATCCCTTATGGACGCGGCAATAGCCGCTCCGTACCTATGGGTGAAATTGTAACGCAAGTGCGCAGCTTAGTAGAATCAGGTTATAATGAGATTGTACTGACTGGGGTTGATATCAGCGATTATGGCAAGGATTTACCGGGGAGTCCCACTCTTGGGCAAATGTGCCGCCGCCTGCTGGCTTTAGTACCGGAGCTATCGCGCCTGCGCCTTTCTTCCATTGATGCAGTGGAGGTGGATGCCGATTTGTTGCGTTTATTTGCTAAAGAGCCGCGCCTGATGCCACATATACATATCAGCCTTCAGGCCGGCGATGATATGGTGTTAAAGCGAATGAAACGCCGTCATAATAGGCAGGATATAATTGATTTTTGTGCTAAGCTGCGTGGATTACGCCCCGATGTTGTTTTCGGCGCGGATATAATCGCCGGTTTTCCTACTGAAACTGACGAGATGTTTGAAAACACCCTGAATTTAGTAAAAGAAACAGGGCTTATATATCTGCATGTCTTCCCCTACTCCGCCCGCAACGGCACCCCTGCCTCCAAAATGCCGCAAGTAGCAAAAGAAATCCGTAAACAGCGTGCCGCTGCCCTGCGGGAATCCGGAGAAAAAAATCTGCAAAAATATTTGAAGTCACAAATTGGTATAACAACCCAAATTTTGGTTGAAAAAGAAAAACTAGGCAAAACCCTACATTTCGCAGAAGTAAATTTAGATAAAGTTTGTGAGGCAGGAAAAATTGTAACTGCCCGAATCACCAGATATGAAAACGGCAACCTATATGGAGAAGTGCTTAACTAGTTTAAGAGACTATACTTTAACCTTAGCATAACTCCCCGGTGCATCTTCCAAAGGCTTTAATTTACCGCTACCAATAGAACGGGCAGGAACTTTCTCACCGGCAAATTGCTTCTGCCAATTATTCCAGTCCGACCACCATGATCCAGCATATTCTTTCGCTTCTTTTAACCATTCATCCGCGGATTTTGGCAATTTTTCATTTATCCAATAGCAATATTTTTGTTTAGTTGGCGGATTAATAACCCCCGCAATGTGACCAGAAGCAGCTAACACAAAACGAATATCACCATTAAAGATCTGGGTGGCAGCATAAGTCGATTTCCATGGCGCGATATGGTCTTCCCTAGTTGAAAGCATATAAGCTGGTGTTGCAATCTTGCGTAAATCAATCGCTACACCACCAATAGTCAGGGCATTAGGTTTAACTAGTTGGTTTTTCTGATACATATTCCGCAGATAAAAACTGTGCATATTGGCAGGCATGCGGGTAGAATCTGAATTCCAATAGAGCAAATCAAACGGGAACGGGTCTTTACCAAGCAAATAGTTATTCACCACAAACGACCAGATTAAATCATTCGCCCGCAGCATATTAAAGGTCATCGCCATTTCACTACCTTCCAGATAACCTTGCTGCGACATTTTATTTTCTAAGAGTTTTAGCTGCTCTTCATCAATAAACACCGAAAGCTCACCAGCCTCTGAAAAATCTATCATAGTAGTAAGGTAGGTCGCAGATTTAACGCGATGCTCTTGCTTCTTGGTATACAGCCATGCCAATGTAATTGAAAGCAATGTACCACCCAAACAATAGCCTATGATACTGACTTGCTTCTCACCTGTTGCCTGTTCAATAGCATCCATTGCAGCAAGAGGTCCTTCCAACATATAATCATCAAAAGTTTTCTGGCTTAATTTCTCATCTGGATTCACCCAAGAAATTACAAACACCGTATGCCCCTGCTCCACCGCCCATTTTACATAGGAATTTTCAGGCTGCAAATCCAGAATATAATATTTATTTATCCATGCCGGCATTACCAGAACAGGGGTTTTATAAACATCTTTAGTAACCGGTTCATACTGGATAAGCTCTATTAAATCATTCCTGAAAATCACCTTCCCTTTAGTAAGGGCAAGATTTTTTCCTAGGGAGAAAGCGGAATCATCAGTCATATTGATACGCAAACTACCATTGCCGCGCTCAATATCTTCCAATAAATTTTCCAATCCCTTAACAAGATTTTCACCATTACTATTAATAGTAGCTTTAAGCACTTCGGGATTAGTTATTAAAAAATTGCTTGGGCACATTGCATCCACAAACTGGCGGGTATAGAAATCCAGCTTCCGCGCATCATGCGGCTCCAGCCCTTCCACAGAATTTACAGAATTCTGGATATAGCGCGCCGATAATAGATATGACTGTTTAAGAAAATCAAAAACTGCGCTTTGTTCCCATGCCTCATCCTTAAAGCGTCTATCCCGCTTATCGGGACTTATTACCGGCTCTTGTTCTTCACCCATAAAACGCTGGGCAGTCCTTTGCCACAAGAACATATAATCTTGCCATAAGTTAAACTGTTTTTCTACGATCCCGAACGGATCATTGATCATCCGTGATAATAATTCTGTAAAAGCACTACCTATATTAAGGGGATCTAACGGTGTATTAGTTATATCCTGCGCCTGTCGCGCCAAAAACTCCTGCATGATTAATTGGCATTTTTCCGCAACCTTTGCCATGTTTTCAGCAAGTTCATTCGGGGTATGCGGAGGGACATCAGAATTATTTTCTTTTTGCATTTGGGACATCTTGTCTTAAATTTATATATATTTTCTAGAAGCTTCTCTAAGCTATAATACATAATATGATAATTATAAACAAGAATTGCAAATGATAATTGCATAACCATTCCAGCTATTATATATCTTATAAATTAAAATTTCTGAAACATTAAGTATGTGATTAGGGCAGCGCAATGAAAAATAAGCAGTTTTCTGATAAAAACCATCTTACAACACGCACCAGTTTATATGTGGGCGGGATCGCAGCATTATTGCTAACTGGCTGTAGCGCGGTATCAGAAAATTGGGAAAATTTTACAGGAACACGTGCCCAGCAGGTAGTATCTGGAAGCCGTAGGATTCCAACTCTTAATCCACATCGGGCAATGCCTTCAAAAATAGAACAACCGCAAAATACTGAGAACGCAGCCCGTGTAGAAGCGGTTGATACTAATAATATCA
Source organism: Pseudomonadota bacterium (assembly GCA_963205245.1). GTDB lineage: Bacteria > Pseudomonadota > Alphaproteobacteria > Rickettsiales > SXRF01 > SXRF01. The sequence continues at coordinate 4,121 of CAUJIB010000031.1, read as the reverse complement.
GGCAGCCAGAACCGGTAAGAATGCAGCAGCCGGCATCCCCACCATCTGATGATAACCCTTTTGATAAATACGATGCAAACGGCAATGAAATCAGCAGCGATAAAACTGATTCCACAACAAATAAAAACAGTAATTTTTTTACTGATTTAACTGGAATTGATTTTAGTTCAAGCAAACCGGTCACACCAAAAGAACCTTTACCTGCATCCAATAATGAGCCGGTTTTTCGCAAGCCATTAGCAGGAAACCCCTATTCTCCTGAAGGTACTGCTGTAGCTCCTCTTATTACAGCACCGGCAAATAATTCTGCAAAGGAATCTGAACTATATAAGGAGTCAGAACCTGAAAAAAGATCTTCTGTTGAACCTCAAAAAGAGAATTTTTTTGATAGAATCGGTTCATATTTTTCTGATGAAAAAAAACTGGATAATGCAACTTCTGATTTTAATAACATGCCAGCAACCAGCGAACGTCCGGAAATATCTTCTGTGCCACCAAAACCTACAGAATTTGATGTTATAAAAAATGAAAAACAACAAAATTTTGATGACCTGAAACTTGAACGTACGATTGCAACTCAGGAAAAGGAATCATTAGAGCGTGAAGTATCAGGAATGACTCCAGAAAAATCTGTTAATTCTTTAACACCTCCCTCAATTGCACCGATCGTGGTTGAAGAAAAGAAAACAGACCTAAAACAACCTGACCTCACACAGAAAATCATGTCTTTACCAGAACCAAAAAGTGAAGAGCCACTTCCTGAAACAAATTTAGGAAAGACTACAACGTCAATCACTGAGGAAAAACCGGCTTTTTTCCAGAACTCAAGCACAATGGAAAATAAACCTTCTTCCGAGCCAACAACCGTTGTTTATTCAACCCCTTTTCCTGAAAAACCAACTCCGGAACAAATTCCTGCCGATGAACAAAAATCCTCTTATTTTGACCGCATTATGAAATCCCTAGATTCAGATTCAACTGTACAATCTGATGCAAAGCCTGAACCAAAAAAAGAAGAAACAATAAAGGAAACTAATGTCATTGAGTTTGCCCCTAAGCCAATAATAAGTGAAACAATAACGGAGAACAATTTTAAGAATGATGTTGTAACACCGGTAAAAGAATCTGATGATAAAATATCAACAAGCGCAGATAGCGACAATAAATCTGATCCATATTCAAATTTCCAGCCCGCCTCTAAGGTTATTGGAGACACTTCTGCCCTGCCATCTCCTGATATTATCAAGACAATGCGCCCATCGCGTTATGAAAGTCTAAGGCAACAAAGTAACTCTAATCGTTAGGCAATAGTTTTATATGCAAGAAGATTTTTATCGTATCTCACGATTACCTCCTTATGTTTTTGCTGAAGTAAATAAAATGAAAGCCGCAGCTAGGGCTGTAGGGCGAGATATTATTGATTTTGGGATGGGTAATCCTGATTCCCAGCCCCCTCAGCATGTAATTGAAAAACTGCGGGAAACACTGAAAGACCCCAAAGTACACCGTTACTCGCTATCGCGCGGCATCCAAGGCCTACGCAAAGCACAGGCGGGCTATTATTCCAGACGTTTTGGCGTAGAGCTTGACCCTGAAAGTGAAATTGTTGTTACAATCGGCTCTAAAGAAGGTCTTGCTAATCTCGCACAGGCAATAACAGGGCCGGATGACAGGTTTATCGTACCAAACCCCAGTTATCCTATCCATGTATGGGGTTTTGTTATAGCTGGAGCAGAAGTAGTTTCTATTCCTAACAGCACAGGGGAAGATTTTTGTGCTGCACTGAAGGCAGTGCTTGAAGACGGCAAACGTAAACCAGTTGCATTGGTAGTAAATTATCCATGCAATCCAACCGCACAAAGTGCAAGTCTGGAATTCTATGAGCGCGTAATTGATATTTGCCGCCATTATCAAATTTATGTACTGTCTGACCTTGCTTATTGCGAATTATATTATAATGGCAACCCACCGCCTTCTATTCTGCAAGTCAAAGGCGCTAAGGATATTGCGGTTGAGTTCACCACCATTAGTAAAACATATTCTATGGCTGGTTGGCGCATTGGCTTTGCTGCCGGCAATAAAACCCTTATCTCCGCCCTGACTAAAATAAAATCTTATTTAGACTATGGTACTTTCCTGCCCATACAAGTTGCCGCCGCTGCCGCCCTTAATGGCCCACAGGACTATGTAACTAACCTTAGGGCAATGTATAAGGAACGCCGCGATATATTGGCCGATGGACTAAAAGACGCAGGCTGGAATGTAACCGTACCGGATGCCTCCATGTTCTTATGGGCAGCCCTTCCTGATGCTTATAAAAATATCGGCTGCCTTGAATTTTCTAAGTTGCTGCTGCAACATGCTGATGTCGCCGTTGCCCCAGGCATTGGTTTTGGTGATGGCGGTGAAGGTTATGTGCGCATTGCACTGGTGGAAAATAAATACCGCATCCGTCAGGCAGTACGCAACATCAAGCATTTTCTGACTTCCGACCCACAAAAACAAATACATAAACTGGAAAAAGCGGGATGAGCTCCCCCCTTCGTATCGCTATCGCCGGACTCGGCACTGTTGGTGGTGGCGCGCTCACTATTTTACGCAATCAAGCAAAGTTACTTGAAATACGTTGTGGTCGCCCTCTGCAAATCGTGGCAGTATCAGCCTCCAATAAAAACAAAAAGCGCGATATTGATTTAAGCGGATTGCACTGGGTGGATGATACGGCATCACTCGCTGATGATCCTGACATTGATATTATAGTAGAATCAATCGGTGGCACTGATGGTATTGCCCGCACACTTGTAGAAAAAGCTCTGGCAAATGGCAAATCCGTGGTCACCGCAAATAAAGCCCTGATTGCCCATCACGGCGTTGCTCTGGCTGAGCTTGCAGAAAAAACCGGCGCGGTGCTGGCATTTGAAGCCGCCGTTGCTGGTGGCATCCCTATCATTAAAACTTTGCGTGACGGTTTGGCCGCCAATCGCTTTTCCCGAGTTATAGGAATACTAAACGGCACCTGTAATTATATACTCACCAATATGTGGGAAACCAGCCGTAGTTTTGAGGAAGTATTAAAAGAAGCGCAAGCACTGGGCTACGCTGAATCTGAACCAAGCTTTGATGTAGACGGGATTGATACAGCACATAAAATTTCTATTCTAACCAGTCTTGCGTATGGTTGCGCCCCTTCAATTGATAACGTTTATATTGAGGGAATTAGGCGCATTTCCCTGCGTGATATGAAATTTGCCGACGAGCTGGGCTATACCATTAAATTACTTGGCATCGCGGTACAAACCGCAACTGGAATCCAACAGCGCGTTCATCCTTGCATGGTAGGGAAAAATTCCATGCTTGGAACAGTACAAGGCGTATATAACGCAGTACTGGTCGAAGGTGATTTTGTTGGAAGGGTATTCTTGGAAGGACGCGGTGCAGGTGCAAATCCTACAGGTTCTTCTGTTGTTGCTGATATTATGGATATTGCCCGCAACGTAAAATACAAACCTTTTACCCTGCCTATTGCTTCGCTACCACACGAAAATTTTGTAGGAATTAATAGCCTGCGTTGTTCCTACTATCTGCGCCTTAGCGTAATAGATAAATCAGGGGTATTGGCAGAAGTAACAAATATTTTCAAAAAACATAGCATCTCACTTCGTTCATTCTTACAGCATTCCCACGCACCTAATGAAACTGTGCAGCTGGTACTTACTACCCATGAAACCGAGGAATCAAGAATGCTCGCGGCAATTAATGAAGTAGCAGAGCTGGACTTCATGCGCGACCATCCTTATATGATTCGGATTGAAAATCTGTAGAAGACAAATAATCAGTACCATTGGGAGGAGCGCAAACTCCGTGGCAATCCAGTAAAAATCTAACTCAATAAAAGAACTGGATTGCTTCACTACGTTCGCAATGACGGTTATTTACCATTTTTTTTCAAAATCCCCCTTCCTGAGCATTTAATTTGGTTCTTATAATCATTTTGTGGTCAGAGACATTCCATGGAAAGCCGCATCTAGGTCGGCGTGACACCTGCATCCATCCCTATAGTGTGATTGCGTATGAAAAATACGAAAACTATAGAGCTGAATAAACACTATAGCACCTGCCAT
>CAUJIB010000030.1 GCA_963205245.1 Pseudomonadota bacterium | reverse complement strand
TGCGCGTTTATTTACGGTAAGTAATGTACAATCCGGCAGTTTTGACGTTACAGTTTCCACTGACGCTACAGCAGGAGGAAGTTTTACGGTAGGTGGGCAAACCGCAATTCCAAGATATACGCAAATTGAAGCTGGTGATTTAGTACGTACTAAAAATGACGGGACAATTACCGCAGATTTAAGCGGGAATACTACTTCGCCATATTATACTATAAAAGTGAATTTTTTAGTGGATGATGGTGAAGGAAATGTTTCAAATTCTACTATCAGCTATCGTGTAATCAACGGTGCTACTAATTTAATTAATACACGTTATGCGGTGACATTTGCGACTGGTGATGCAGAAATTGTTTATCCGACCTCGCGCAGTCCTATAGCTAAAGCATCCCTAGTTGATGAAAATGGTAAAGAGCTTACTATTGTAAATGGTGCTTATACTACCAGCCAGAAAGGTTATTTTAAGCTGGAAGCAGGCAATAGCAGCTATTATCTTGCTATTGATAATTTAGACAGCAATGAGGAAGGGCGACCAAATGATACACCTCCTACATCGGCGACTAACCGTAGTTTTGCCCATTATCTGGGGCTTAACAATTTTTTTGTTGATGATGGAGGTGCAAGGGAATTAAAAACTCGGGGTAGTGCTGCGGCTTTACGTGTTGAATCACGTTTAATTTCTAATCCAAACCTGATTTCCCTTGGTGGTTTGAATGTTAGCCCGCTTCCTAATGATCCAACTAAGCCACCACTTTATACTTATGAGCGTAATGTTGGCGATAATAGCATTATCCAGAAAATAGCCAAGCTTGGTATCCAATCCGTGGATTTTGTTGCGTCTGGTGGGTTGGGTCAGACCAAGCAGTCGCTTGGGGCGTATGCCGGACAGATTATAGGTGCGGCGGCAACCAGTGCCAATATCGCGAAGACCCAGCAAACCAATTCTCAGACATTGCTTGATGGATATAGCCAACGCTCTGATTCTATCAGCGGTGTTAATCTTGATGAAGAACTTGCCAATACGATTGTTTACCAGAATGCTTATAGCGCATCTGCAAGGATTATTACGGTGGTGAGTACGTTATTTGATACATTGATTCAAGCGGTGGGGAATTAAGAAATGGATAGTAGAAATACGGAGGAAAATTTATGGCAGTAGGGCGTATAAGCACATTTGCATTACATCAGACTACATTGCGTGATACCAGTAAAGCGCAGGTTAATCTGGCGGATTTGCAACAGCAATTGTCAAGTGGACAAAAATCGCAGGATTTTGCTGGATTGGGCGGTAATGATTCAGAGCAATTTTTGCTTTTAGAAAATAAAATTGCTAAGACAGATATTTATTTGAATAATAATAAAATTGTAACTACTAGGCTTAACGCTACTGATAATATTCTGAGTCAGGTAATTGAAACAGCGTCCAATCTAAAAAGTTTGATTTCACAGCGGCGTAATGCTGCTTCCAATAGCGCGGCTTTTCCAGAAACCTTAAGGGGGGCTTGGCAGTCATTGGTTAGTCAATTAAATACCAGCATGGAAGGTCGTTATTTGTTTTCCGGTACTCGTACGGATACAGCTCCTGTAAATCCCGATGTTTTCCCAACTATCGGTGAGGATCAGGTGCCAAATGACGATTATTATCAGGGAAGCGAAGAAAATATAAACCTGCGGGCTGATGATAATACAGAAATTACATATAACGTACGGGCTGATGATGAAGGAATAAAAAAGATTTTTGCCGGTCTTGCTATGGCAATGAAAGGTCATGATAATGTATCAGATGCAGAATTATCCAAAGCTTATGACTTAGTGGAGGAAGGGCTGGACGGGGTAATTTCTTCCCGTGCTATAGTTAACCAGAATAAAATATCTGTTGATACTATAAATAACCGTCATGAATCATTTAAGCTTTATTTTCAAGAGGTAAAGGAGAGTATTGGTAATGCTGACCTAGTCTCGGTTTCTACGCAAGTGGCAATAAATCAGGGGATATTGCAAGCTGCTTTTCAAGCTTTTGCTAAAATTAATTCCTTGAAGCTATCAGATTTTTTACGCTAAACTAACAAAGTTGTGTTATATTATCCATAAAAATGGCACAACAAAACATAAAGGGGTGCATCTATGCTAAGTCAATCAGCTATCTCATTTGGGAAAACAGCCACACCAGTCGTATTTCCCGAGGTTATTCAATCACGGTTTGGTGAGATTATGGTTGATGCTTCGCGTAGTATAACTTTCCCACGCGGTCTTTTGGGAATGCCTGATAAATCGAATTTTGTGCTTACTAATTTTAACAGTCCAAAGATGGAGCAGTTTAAGCTTTTACAGTCGTTGGATGAGCTGCAGCTTTCTTTTATTACCCTGCCATTGGATTTAACCAATAATATAATAAATATCGCTGATATCCGTGGTGCAGTGGATGATTTGCAGATTGCCTATGACGATCTTGTTGTGCTGCTTATAGTGTCGGTGCATCGCAGTCCAGATAGTGTACGTCTGTCCGTTAATGCCAGAGCCCCATTATTTGTAGATGTAAAACAAAAGCTTGGAATGCAGTATGTATTCCAGAATGATACTTATAAAGTTCAGCACATGCTGTAGCATTATTTATAGGTTTTGTGTTAAAATATTCTCGCCATTTATATAATCATGATTTATATATCTAGGTAAAGCCTAGTATAAATCACTATAAATGGAGAATTAAATGACAAAAACAGCCGCGAAAAAGAAGCCAACCCTTAAGCAGCAAATGCTTTCCAAGCCAGTGAAGCATATTGATATTACTTCTTTTGATGCCCGTCCGATAATTGATCAGATGGCTAATATGTCATTTACTTCCCGTGATCTGGCAAAGGCCACCGAGATTTATAACATGATGCTGGCTGATAAAAAATGCTCTATTTTCCTTACGCTTGCTGGTTCAACTTCGGCTGGCGGCTGCATGAAACTATATGCTGACCTAATCAAAAACAACATGGTGGACGCGATTGTTGCAACCGGTGCTTCGATTGTGGATATGGATTTTTTTGAGGCTCTTGGCTTTAAGCATTATCAAGGCAGCCAGTTTGTTGATGATAAGCACTTACGTGATAATTATATTGACCGGATTTATGATACTTATATTGATGAAGAAGAATTGCAGAATTGTGACCATACTATCAAAAAAATAGCGGATGGTTTGACTGCCGGTGCGTATTCATCACGGGCATTTATACGTGAAATGGGTAAGTGGCTTACTAAAAACGCTAAGAAAAAAGATTCGCTGGTGCAGCTTGCCTATGAGCATGATGTTCCGATTTTCTGTCCAGCATTCACTGATTCTTCTGCTGGTTTTGGTTTGGTAGTGCATCAGGTGGAGCGCAGAAAATCTAAAAAACCTTATATCACAATTGATTCAATTGCTGATTTCCATGAACTTACCGAAATTAAAATTAAAGCCGGAACAACTGGTTTGTTGATGGTTGGCGGTGGTGTGCCGAAAAATTTTGTACAGGATACAGTAGTTTGTGCCGAAATAATGGGTGAAGAGGTTGATATGCATAAATATGCGGTGCAGATTACCGTTGCCGATTCACGTGATGGCGCTTGCAGCTCCAGCACTCTGAAAGAAGCTTGCTCTTGGGGTAAGGTGGATACTGCCTATGAGCAGATGGTGTTCGCCGAAGCTGGCAGCGTTATTCCGCTTCTGGCATCTGATGCTTATCATCGTGGCCACTGGAAAAAACGTGCAAAACGCAGTTTTGGCAAAATGTTTGCTTAAGAATTTGTGCTAGGTTTTGTTTGCTGCCTAGTTATCTTATTATAGAGTTAAATATTAATTATATCCCACTAAAGATGGTGGGATATAATGATACGTTTTTGTATAATTCTTATTTTACAGATGATTAGGCTGCTAGGAAATCCTTTCTAAGCGGTATTTTGTATAATATTAACAGAAATGTCATAAAATAATCTTTATATTTATGATAGTCTTATGGTGTATATAAAATAATCTGTTCTTAACGTATATTATTGGGGTAAGTAAGATGGCACTTCAGCAAAATCATTATGAAGTTTTGGGTGTAAGAGAAAACGCTGGTGAAAAAGAGATTAAAAATGCATATCGGAAATTAGCCAGTAAGTACCATCCTGATAAATTATCTCTTTTGTCTGAAGCAGAGCGCAAAGCTGGTGGGGAGGTGATGAAAAATGTTAATATAGCCAATGATACTCTGTCTAATCCTTAAAGGAGACAAGAGTTTGATAGGAACTTAAAATCAGAAAAATTTAGAGAAGAATACAAAAAAGAACAGGAAAAAAAGAAAGCAGCGGAGGAGAAAGCGGCGCAGGAGAAAGCGGCGCAGGAGAAAGCGGCTCAAGAACAGAAGACACAAAAGCCAACGGAAGAAGAATTAAAACAAAGAGAAGCAGATAGAGCGCATAAAAGAGCGCAAGAGCTAGAGGAAATAGAAAAAAACAGAAAGCTTAGAGAAGATGCGATAAAACAAGAAAAAGACCCAAAAATAAAAGCGCAGCGAATAAAAACTCATGAAGAAATTAATGCGCGTGATAATTTCAGGATGTATGGGACAGAAAAAGCTCCTAATCAGGGTGGTTTTTTAGAAAAAACCAAAGGGGTTTTTAATAAAGCAAAAGATTCAGTAGGGGTAGTTTTAGAAAAAGTAACGCCAAAGAAGGTTGCAAATGCTATAAAGGCCATACCTCATCCGGTTGCGAAAGTTGTTGGGGTTGTAGTTGGTGCTTTCACAGTAGTTGAGACTGTTACTGCTGTAGCTGATACAGCTGCCGGTTTGGTTAATGACAAAAAAAATGTGACCGATAATAATCCGCAATCACAATTGAAAACTGATGCCAAGGTAACTGTTGTTACACATAGTGAAAGTGAAAAAACAACCGGTAAGATTCCGGTGGATCCAAGTATTCCTGTTCCATCACAGCAATTAAGAGAGGATTCAGCGAGATATTATGCACATAACAATAAAGGCGAAGGAAAGCCAAATGCTGATAAAGATAAAGTTTCTAAGCCAGAAGAAGTAGAAGCTTTGCCAAAAGACAAGACATCTGCAAAGCCGATTGATACTCCTGCAGCTGATAAAGAGCAGCGCACAGTGCGGCGTGGAGAGACTCTATCCCAGATTGCTGATTCAAGGGATGCAGATATGCAGGCAGCGCGCGATGAAGCGCGTAAATATTTAGGTGAAAATGCTAAAGCTCATGATGTGCTTCGTTTGATGTCTATCGCTATGGCAGATAGTATGGGGAAAGAAAATATAAATAAAGTGAATGTTGGAGATAAAATTGAACTGTCTCCTGAAGCAATTAAGAATGTAGTAGATAAATTAAAAGATGCTGGAAAAATTACTGGTGAAGGTCGTCTAGCCTTAGGTAACGAGAGCAATCTTGAGCAAATTTTTACTCCGAAAGTTCCTTTAGATAGAGTTGCACAGTCTAATAAAATATAATCATTATAAGATTATTGCAAAATACCCTGCTTTATGCCAAAAAACTTAGTTAAGTAATGGTATTTGTGGTTAATTAACTATGGGGTATTTTCAATATGAAAAAAAAGCCGGTAACAAAAAAAACCAAGGATTTATTGGCTAAAGGCAAAAAATATTATTCATTGGCATATAAGCCACGTGAAATTGTTTTGGCGCGTGGTACTGGTGCTAAATTATGGGATGCGGATGGCAATGATTATATAGACCTTGGTTCCGGCATTTCGGTTACGAGCTTTGGTCATCATAATAAGAAATTAATTGCGGCACTAACTACGCAGGCAAAAAATATCTGGCATACCAGCAATGTATTTTTTTGTGAGCCAACGGTTTTGCTGGCAGAGGAATTAGTAAAAGCATCCAAATTTGCTAAGCGTGCTTTCCTTACCAATTCAGGGGCGGAGGCTAATGAAGCGGCAATTAAAATTGCGCGCAAATATGCGGCTGATAAAGGCCGTCCTCCGGAAAAACGGGAAATAATTACTTTTATAGGTTCTTTCCATGGGCGTACATTGGCAACTATAACTGCTACTGCCCAACCTAAATATCAGGCAGGTTTTGAGCCGTTGCCCGCTGGTTTTACCTACGTGCCGTTCAATGATTTTGCAGCTATTGAAAAAGCGATAAGTGATAAAACCTGTGCGGTAATGTTAGAAATAATTCAAGGTGAAGGTGGTGTTACGCCTGTTGCTAAAGGCTTCCTTAAACATGTGCAGGATCTTTGCCATAAGCATGATGCTTTGCTTATGCTTGACCAAGTGCAGGACGGTATGATGCGAACTGGTAAGTTATTTTCGCATTTTGCTGAAGAGGGTGTTAAACCGGATGTGGTTACACTGGCGAAAGCACTTGGTGGTGGAATACCTATTGGAGCGATGCTCGCTGGTGAGAAAGTGGAAAACACTTTCCAGTTTGGTAACCATGGTTCAACTTTTGGCGGTAATCCGCTGGCTTGTGCGGTAGCGCGGGTGGTACTGAAAATTCTTCAATCCAAAGAAATTTCAACCAATGTAAATGCACGCAGTAAGCAGCTTGTTTCTGCTCTTAAAGACTTGAATAAAAAATACTCTGTATTTAGCGAAATACGCGGACGCGGATTAATGATTGGAGCTGAATTAAAGCTTGAATATCATGGAAAGGCAGGGGATGTTGCCGATCTTGCCCGTGGGCATGGTGTTTTGGTATTGCAGGCGGGGCCAAATGTAATTCGTTTCCTGCCGCCGCTTGTAATAAAGGAGAATGAATTGGCAAAGGGTATCAAACGCCTAGAAGATGCTATAGCGGAGTTTGTGTCTAAGTAATTTTGCTTCTAAATGATGATGATGAATAATTGAAGAGCAATAGGAATTAAGTAAGGAAAAAATTCTATGATGCTTGTACGCCCTGTTGCTATGTCTGACCACGCTGAAATTCTAGCCTTAGCGCGTGAGGCTGGTATAGGTATGACCTCACTTCCTGCTAATAGTGATGTGTTGCAGGCAAAAATAAGCAATGCAGTTGCCAGTTTTTCCGGTTCGCCTGAAGTAAAAGGTGATGAGCATTTTTTGTTTGTACTGGAAGATACTAAAATAAAAAAACTGGTTGGAACAACAGGTGTGGTAGCGCATGTTGGGCTTAAACACCCTTTTTATTCTTACAAACTTTCTACTATTGTGCAGGCATCAGAAGATGTTGGGGTTTATTCCCGCCAGCGTATTTTGCACATGGTGAATGATTATACTGGTGCGAGTGAAATTGGTTCTTTATTTCTTCTTGCTGATTATAGGCGTGATGGAATCGGAAAATTTTTATCGCGTTGCCGTTATTTACTTATGGCAGAATTTCCTGAACTGTTTTCTGATATAGTGATTTCTGAAATTCGTGGTGTACAGGATGAAAATGGTGACTCACCTTTTTACCGGAATCTTGCAGAGCATTTTTTCCAGATGGATTTTAAGAAGGCTGATTTTACCAATGCCACCCGCGGTAGCCAGTTTATAAGCGACCTGATGCCTAAATATCCTATATATGTTAATCTACTTGATGAGCGGGCGCAGAATGTTATCGGTGTGCCGCTTGCTGCTTCAAAGCCAGCTCTGCATTTATTAGAAAGTGAAGGATTCCGGTATCAAGGGTATATAGATGTGTTTGATGCCGGTCCTACAGTGCAGGCAGAATGTTCGCAAATCAGGACGGTGCGTAAAAGTAAAAAAGCAGAAATTATAGGTATAAAACCGCTTGCAACTACAACTCAATACATGATTGCAACTGATAAACTTTTAGATTTCCGTATCGGGTTTGCTGCTTTAGAAGAAATTAAAAATGGGATTTTTATAGATTCAGATACAGCAGAAGATATGCATCTAAAAATTGGTGAAACGGTTCGTTTTATAGAAGCATAAAAACTTTCTAATAATGCTAGACCGGTAGCAACATGGGTAGTAGAACTATCCGTATAGGTTGCCATTTGTTATCATAAGATAGTGCGGAGTGAAATATGGAAGTTTCAGTTTTTAGTAAAGGTGGGTTTGTAATGTATGCGCTGGCACTTTTGTCAGTGTATGCGGTTACGGTAATTATTTTTAAGGTGATGCAGTTTAGAAAATCCAATGTTTTTGACCGTAGTTTTATTGAACCGGCACTTCGTGATATTAAACATGGTGATAGGGAGCAAGCTACAAATACCCTAAAAAATATTCGTGGTCCGGTGGCGCGTATTATGCGGGTTACATTCGAATGTGTGGCAAACCGCGAAATGTCACAAAAAAGTAAAGAAGCGGAAATAGCGCGGATTGGCTCAGCAGATATCCGTTATCTGGAGTCGCATTTGCGAGGGCTGGAAATGACTGCAATGATTGCTCCTCTTATGGGGCTTCTTGGAACGGTTATCGGGATGATTAATTCTTTCTCTAAATTAAGCTCGGCAGGAACACATGTTGACCCTACGGTTCTTGCTGGTGGTATTTGGGAAGCGTTGCTTACAACTGCTGGTGGCCTTGCTGTTGCTATTCCAGCACTTGCTGCTCATTATGTTCTTGATGGGGTAATAGAAAAAGTACGGGCGAGTATGAAAGATGTATCTGTGCAAATTCTAGCCCTTGAAGATGAGTTCCGTCGCAATGAGCGTTTGTTTGCTGTTGAACAGGCTAAGAAAGCTGAAGATGAGCGTCGTAAAAAGGAAGAAGAACTGAAGAAGCAGCAAGCTAGAGCTAATGCTGATATTGAGGAGCAGCGTAATAATGCGCCAAAGAAAATGTCAACTTTGCATCTACTTAGCCCTAAATATTCAGGCAATAATTAATTTATTAACATAACTACAAATAAGAATGTGGTTTTATGGAATTTGAACGCACCCAACGCCGTAGTTTGAGTTTGCCGCTTACGCCGCTAATTGACGTAGTGTTTATACTTATAATATTTTTTATGCTTACTACATCGTTTATGCGTATTGAGTCTTTGGAGCTTATGCTGCCGTCGGCTGGCAAGGCATCTGATAAAAGGGAGGTAACAAATATTTTTATCCATGCCAATGGTGAAATTATATTGGGTAAACGTAAGGTTGAACCGGATGAATTAAGTGAAACCCTGACTAGGATTTTTTCTTCTGATCCCACATCTCCGATAATGTTGCTTACTGCTGATGGAGTTACTATGCAGCAGCTGGTGGCGGTAATGGATAAGGTTACAGGCGCAGGTGGAAAAAGTTTGTTTGTACGTAAATGGGAAAATACAAATCAGCAAGAAGAACAACAAACAACAAATGTTAATAGGTGAAAAATGGAATTTTCGCGTACCCGTCGTAAAAAAATAGATATTAGTTTGATACCACTTATTGACGTATCAATGTTCCTGTTAATATTTTTTATGGTTGCTGGCAGAATAGAAAAATTTGAAATTATACCGATTGAACCCCCAGTTTCACGGCACGGCAATATGATGGATGAGGGGCATGTTTCAATTTTACTCGGTAGTCATGATGAAATTATTTTGGGTGATGAAATTGTTACTATTGAGGAAATGCAGAAAACCCTTACCACACAATTAAAAGAAAATCCTATGAAGGTGGTAACTATTAAGGCGGATGCGGTTGTGCCCGCTAACCGGATGATTGAAATTATGGATGCAATTAAGCTTGCGGGAGGTAAACATTTGTCGGTACTTACCCAATCCATAGCAAAAATGGACAAATAAAAGATTATGCAGGTAACAGCAAAAGCATCATCAATTGAATATATGGGCTATAGCTATTTTGCTGTGACATTTTTATTTACTGTATTTTTACATGGGATGGCATTTTTGGGAATTAATATGATGCCACATATCCGTATTATAGATGTTCCTGTGCGGACACTTAATATACGTCTTGGTGATTCTGATGCCAATCAATTTCAGGCTGATGAAATTGCTCCCCAGCCCTCTGTAGATAATTCTAAACAGATGGAAGCTGTTATAGAAAAGCTGATACGCAAACAGACAGAAGAAAAGATAATAAAAAAAGTGCCGCCAGCACCTCAGTTACCTAAAGCAAAAGAAATACGCAATGTTTTTGATAAAACCTCCACTATTCCAGATAAAAATGGTTCTCCCCGCCAATTTGTACGGTCTATGCCGGCGGAGAAAACGGCTGGCAAAGGCGATGGTACTGTTCTTGGAAATAGCGAAGATGCTAAAGCTGCTATTAAAACCCGTTATGAGCAAACAATTTCTCTGTGGATTCAAAAATTCAAAATATACCCTGATTCAGCCCGTAATCAAGAAATGCAGGGAAATACAATTGTCCGCATCCGTATAGATAGGCGGGGCAATATCCGTTATAGCGCATTAGAAGCAAGCACCGGCTATGATGAACTGGATCGTGCTGCCATTGATATGGTAAGGAGGGCAAATCCTGTTCCTGCTGTGCCTGATAGCTATCCTGACGGAGAGATGTTTGAGTTTCTGATTCCGGTAAAATTCCAAATTCAGTGATGAAAATAAAATACGAAAATATGGTTGTGAATTGTTTTCATAGGCATTACTTATCTATATTGTATAGGGAAAATATTGGGGAGGGTGGTGCGTGAATTCTTGTAGTGTTATAATTTCCGCCAGACAGGGGGGAGCGTTATTATTTACTACGATTGAAAACGTATTACAGCAAAAACAACTTTCTGAGTTGCTTATTGTTGATAATGGTAATTCGCCTGCTGTTATTTCCCGTTTACAGCAGATGTCAATTTCTGAGCAACGCCTTAAAATTATTGAGGGCAATGGTGATATTAACTATGCTCAATCATGTAATGTTGCTGCAAGGCAGGCAAAATCTGAATATCTATTATTTTTGAAATCAGGTTATTTATTGTCACCAAATGCTATTTTGGATCTTATATCTGTATTTGATGAAGAAAATAGGATAATGATGAGTTGCGGTCTTGTGCAGCGTTACGACCTTGAATTACAGGTTAATTTACGCAGCAGGATAATAACACCGAAATCAGTGCTGTTTTCTGTAATTGGAGAAAAATCCTATAGACAGGAAATCAGTAATAATCTTACTAGATTAAAAACCGCAATAGAGCCATTGGATGTTGCCAGCGTTCCCAGTGCATGTATGTGCGTGCGGACAAGCGATTATAAAAAACTTGGCGGTATTGACGATTATTTTTACGAGCAGGATGAAGAATTTGATTTGCCATTGCGGGTAAAGCAGGTAGGAGGCAGGGTGGTTTGTGTGCCTATGGTAAAAATCACCCATCTTTCTGCAGATTATAATAAACATATTCCTGTATTGCAGCAATTGCGCGAAACAGAAAATATAGTGCGTTATCTTAATAAATTTTTTGCAGCACACTTACCATTCGGTGTGTTGTTTATGCTCAATATTTTAATCGGGATGCGTCTTGCACTTAAAGTTGTTGTTGGTGGTTTTCTTAATTTTTTCCAATCGTCAGGAAATAATGGGAATTTTGTAAAAGACGCTGCTGCCAAGCGTTTGCTTCTGCTTGCATTTGGAGCTGTAGAAATTGAGAAAAACAATAATATGGCTAAGAAGATTATATTGGTTACTGGGGCTACCAGCCAAGTTGGTATTTCAGTAATAAGGAATTTGATAGCTTCTGGTGCGGCGGTTATTGCAGTGAGTAGAAAGGATGCAATACCTTATCACCATCCACATTTGCGCTGGATAAAAGGTGATATTACAGACCCGAAATTTGATTTGGAGGGATATTGCGTAGATGTGGTGGTGCATTGCGCCCCACTTTGGCATTTGCCGCCAATTTTAGATTTGCTAAAACATGCGGAAGCAAAGCGTATTATTGCTTTCAGTTCTACGGCGATGTTTGCTAATTTGCTGGCGGCTAATCATTTTGAAAAGAATTTTGTGCTTAAATTACAAAATTCTGAGAAAATATTAGAAGAAAAATGTTCTGTCTCGGATATGCAGTACACTATTTTCCGACCAACCCAGATATATGGTGTAGGGCTTGATTGCGGTGTGACGGCTATAGCAAAAATTATCAGGAAATTTGGTTTTATGTGTGTCTATCCTCCAGCCTTCGGGAGGAGACAACCTGTGCATGTTGATGATTTATCAGCTGCGGTAATGCAGGCTGTTAATAATGAGAATACTTATAATAAATCTTACAATCTAAGCGGTGGGGAAGTACTTACCTATCGTGAGATGTTAGCAAGATTATTTGCTATTTATAATAAAAAATCAAAAATAATAAGTAGTACGGCTTTACCTTTTATTCTGGACATGGTTGGTAAAATATCGCGTAAAAAATATATCAATGGCGAAATAGCACGAAGGATGAATGATGATCTTGTGTTTTTCTATGATGATGCAAGACGTGATTTTGGTTTCAGCCCTCGCGGTTTTTTAACCGGTAAGCTCAAAGATATTGAGCGGTTTTAATTATATTCTAATCTAATCTAATCTAATCTAATCTATAATTGTAGGTGATATAACAGTCTGTAGTATTGTATACGCGGTTAGTATAGCATACATAGCTGCCAGAATATCATCAAACATCACGCCGAAACCGCCTTTTATTTTACGGTCGGCAAGTGATATTGGCCATGGTTTAAGAACATCAAAAAAACGGAAAGCGATAAATCCAGCTACATACCCATGCCATGTTGCCGGAAGTACGGAGAGTGTTAGAAATATACCTGCCACCTCATCCACCACTATTTGTTTCGGATCATGATTTTCAGGGTAGTGTTTCATATATTGGTTAGATGCCCACCAGCCAATAAAAAATATTATGATCGCAACAATAAAAAGCCCTTGGCTTTGAAAATTATATTGTACTATACAAGCAAAAGGCAGTGCTGCAATTGTTCCAAAAGTTCCGCTGGCTTTAGGGGCAAGGCCGGAGCCAAACCAAGTGGCGATCTGCCACCATATTTTATTAATATAGAGTCTGGAGTTTATAGTCTGGTTGTTTTTTGAATTATCTATCATTGGTTTCTTGGTAATCTAATAGTTGCAATTGCCTGTGCAGAAATTCCCTCTCCACGTCCTTCAAATCCAAGCTTTTCTGTGGTAGTAGCTTTGATGCTGATGCGGTGGTTATCTATTTTTAGAATATTGGCAATATATTCAGTCATTATTTTGCTGTGAGGGGCAATTTTAGGGCGTTCGCATATTATGGTGATATCAATATTTACTAGTTCTCCACCACGGTTTTTTAACATTTCGTAGGCATGAAGCAGAAAGCGGGCAGAATCTGCTCCCTGCCATTTTATATCGTTAGCTGGAAAATGTGTACCTATATCACCTGCGCCAATTGCTCCTAAGATGGCATCTACTAAAGCATGCAGTCCTACATCAGCATCAGAATGACCAACTGAATAATGAGTAAAAGGAATGCGGACACCGCAAATTTTTATATTTTGCTGTGATAATGGAGTTTCTGTATCATGAGCAGCAATCTGATGAACGTCATACCCCATTCCAACGCGGGTTTCATTATGAAGATTCAGGGTGTTTTCCATGTGTTTCAAGTCCTCTGGGCTGGTAATTTTGAAATTATCCCTTTCACCTTCAATGGTGAAAACCGGAATATCAACAAACTCACATACTGCTGAATCGTCGGTTAAATTTTCGCCTATTGACTTATTATGAGCGGATATTATGGTTTGGTAGTCAAATCCTTGCGGGGTTTGTACAATGGCTGCACCTTCACGCGGGATGGTGCTTATTACCTTGCCGTTTTGTACATGTTTTATAGTGTCATTTATCGGCAGTACTGGAATAACAGCTTTGTGAGTATCAAGGCTATGAATAATATCAGAAATAAGTTCTGCACTTGCAAGTGGGCGGGCAGCATCATGTATAAGCACTTTATCGGGTTTGATGTAGGAAAGGCTTTCCAAGCCGATTCTTACGGATTCTTGTCTGGAATGTCCGCCAACAACACAGGGGATAACAGTTAGCCCATCTATAGCTTTTTTATAGAGGGGGTGGTGTTCACGGCGGATAACTACCCTTATTCCGTCAATTTCAGGATGATTGAGGAAGGTCTTGATAGTACGGCGTAAAATCACTTCATTGTCTAGTTGCATATAGGGTTTTGGCAATCTTTCACCCATTCTTTCGCTGCGGCCAGCTGCAACTAGCAAGGCAATGGTTTTTGATTTGTGTTTTTCCGACATGTTCTGCTCGTGAAATCCTTGAAATTATTCAAAAAACAATTTATTCTATCCTCTTTTAGGAAAACAATAAATATTTTTATGACTATAATAATAGATAATATCAAAATTGAAGATCCGGTATGGCTGGCACCGATGACCGGTGTTTCTGACCTTCCATTTCGTAAATTAGTGAAGAGTTTTGGCGTAGGAATGGTGGTTTCAGAAATGATTGCTTCGCGCGCAATGATTCTGGAAACAAAAAACACTATGCGTATGGCGAGTTTTTCGCCTATGGAATATCCTTTTTCCGTTCAGCTTGCCGGTTGTGATCCTGAAGTTATGGGGGAGGCGGCGAAGCTTAACGAAGACCGTGGCGCAAATATAATTGATATTAATTTTGGCTGCCCTGTTAAAAAAGTGGTGGGTGGAAATGCTGGATCGGCTTTGCTGCGGGATGAACCTCTGGCTGCTAAAATTTTAGAGGCGGTGGTGAAGGCCGTAAAAATTCCTGTTACACTTAAAATGCGTACAGGTTGGGATGATAGTAACCGCAATGCTCCAACCATCGCTAAAATAGCGCAAGATGTGGGTATAAAACTTCTCACTGTCCATGGCCGCACCCGTTGCCAGATGTATAAAGGACATGCGGATTGGAGCTTTGTGCGTAATGTAAAAGAGGCGGTAAACCTGCCTGTGGTGGTGAACGGCGATATAAATAATTTTGAGGATGTGGATGCTGCCCTTGCCCAGTCTGGCGCGGATGGTGTTATGATTGGGCGCGGTAGTTATGGGCGTCCGTGGTTTCCCGCGCAGGTTTGCCATTATTTGAAAACTGGTGAAAAAATCGCAGTTCCTAGTTTAGAAAAACAATTGGAAGTAGTGCTAGCGCATTATGAGGAAATGCTAGAACATTACGGAACAGAAAATGGGGTTATGATTGCGCGCAAACATCTCGGTTGGTATTCCAGCGGGCTTTATGGATCAGCCGAATACCGCAAACAAATCAACACAATTTCCAACTCTAAGGCCGTGAAGCAAGTGGTTATAGATTTCTATAACCGTACCTTTGATTTGGGTATGGATAATAGAAGCAATCAGGATGATTTAGCTATTGCGGCTTGAGAATTGCTATTAGCGAGTCTGGGGTAATTGTTCTGTAGATTTATTGCGATGTTGTATTACGCTATAAACATTATGGGTTGGTATAAAATGCGCCATTGCTCTATTTACTTCGGTGGTAAGGTGAGCTGCTTTCATATACTCTGGTCCTCCCATATCATTGGAGTGTTTTTTAGGATCATTATCAGCCAAAAACTTTTCAATTGCCCCTTTTCCTTCATCCGTAGCTAATAGTTTTTCCATAGCAGAATTTCTATCGCGTATATTTCCCATCCTTATAGCTTTGGTAAGGTCTGCCATTTGTTTTTGTACCAATTGTTCCATAGCATTTTGTTGACTTGGATTATTTTCTAGATGATTCATAAAACCCCTTTTTGTTGGTGTAGCTGCCTATTAATAGGAGGAAATAATACAGTTTATAGTTAAATTGTCAAATTAATTTACTAAAATTAACTGTTGTTGAATTGAGAAGGTAATAAGCCTTCACGCGCGCTGATATTCTGCAATTTGCACAATGCGCTTATGTAAGCGAGGGCTGAAGCCACTACAGTGTCAATATTGGAGCTATTACCGTTTACTATTTTGCCGTCTGGTGTTTCCAGCCGTACGGTTACTTCTGCCTGAGCGTCAGTGCCTTGGGTAATGGCGTTTACCTGATAAAGCTTCAGGGTTGCTGTATGCGGGACAAGGGCGCGGATGGCGTTGAATGCAGCATCCACTGGCCCATTGCCTTCTACGGTGGCACGGCGGATATCATCTTCAACCCGTAGGCACAGCATTGCGGTTTGCGGGCCAACTGTGCCGCAGGTGATATGTAGTGATTCTAGGTGGATGGTGTCATCACGGCGGGATTCAGTGTCAAGCAAGGCAATTAAATCCTCATCATAAATGTCTTTTTTCTTATCCGCTAAATCCTTGAAACGGGTAAAGGCGTCTTCCAAAGCGTTATCACCAAGCAAAAAGCCAAGCTGCGCAATTTTATCTTTGAAAGCATGGCGGCCGGAATGCTTACCCATTACCAGATTAGACTTAGAAAGGCCTACTGATTCTGGGGTCATGATTTCATAAGTTCCAGCATGTTTTAATACACCATCCTGATGGATTCCGGATTCATGGGCGAAGGCATTTGCGCCGACAATGGCTTTATTTACCTGCACCATTGCCCCGGTGATATTCTGGATCAGGCGGGAGGCGCGGATTATATGGGTGGTGTCAATATTAGTCGTGAAATTATACATATCGGCGCGGGTTTTAATGGCCATAACCACTTCTTCAAGCGCAGTGTTTCCCGCCCGTTCGCCGATGCCGTTAATGGTGCATTCAATCTGGCGTGCGCCGTTTCTGATAGCAGCAAGCGAGTTGGCGGTAGCAAGTCCCAAATCATTCTGGCAATGGGTAGAAAATATAACTTTATCCGCGCCTTTTACTTTCTCTATTAAAGTTTTTATCAGTAAGCCGTAATCATCAGGGGTGGCGTAACCAACTGTGTCTGGGATATTAATAGTGGTTGCACCAGCTTTGATTGCGGTTTCGACTGCTTTAATCAGGAAGCCTGTTTCTGTGCGGGTGGCATCCATCGCCGACCATTCCACATTATCCGTATATTTACGCGCTAAGGTAACGCTGTCTTTAATCATCTCAAGGCAGGCATCCTGCCCGATGCGGTATTGGTGTGTTAGGTGGATTTCTGAGGTGGACATAAAAGTGTGAATACGACCGCGTTTAGCAGGTTTTATGGCTTCGGCTGCCCGTTCAATATCTGCTGATTTAGCGCGTGCCAATGAACAAACTACCGCGTTTTTTACCCGACCTGCGATTTCGCGGACGGATTCAAAGTCACCATTGCTGGCCATGGCAAAACCAGCCTCTATAACATCAACCCCCATAGCGTCCAGCACTTCGGCAACCATGATTTTTTCTTCAAGGTTCATGGACATGCCAGGAGATTGCTCGCCATCACGCAAGGTGGTATCAAAAATAATTATCTGGTTTTGTTTGGTCATAAGTTTACTGTTTGTCCTTCTTATTAAATCGCCGCTAGAGCACCTAAAATATCTCTAATTAAATCATCTGCATTTTCAATACCAACAGAAAGGCGCAGCAGAGAATCAGAAATGCCAATTTTTTTGAGATTTTCTGCTCCAAGGCTGGCATGGGTGGTGGAGGCAGGGTGGGTTATTATGCTTTTAGCATTGCCTAAATTATTAGAAATATCAATGATTTTTAGGGAGTTCATGAACTTAAATGCTGATTTTTTGCCGCCTTTTATTTCAAATGCAATGATTGCCCCGCCACCGGACATTTGCTTTTTTGCTATCTCATATTGCGGGTGGCTGGGAAGGCCGGGATAAATCAGGCGGGAGATAGCCTGATGTCCGTCTAAGGCAGCAGCGATTTTTTCGGCATTCTGGCAGTGGCGTTCTATCCGCAGATGCAGGGTTTCCAACGATTTGAGGAGTAGCCAAGCGTTGAACTGGCTCATATGCGGGCCGGTATGGCGTACAAACGGCAGCAATGTTTCATCAATAAATTTTTTATTGCCAAGAACAGCCCCGCCAAGTGTGCGGCCTTGCCCGTCCAGATGTTTTGTGGTGGAGTACATCACTACATCAGCCCCGAGTTTAAGTGGGCTTTGCAGCAATGGAGTAGCAAAAACATTATCAACAATCAGGCACGCATTATTGGCTTCGCAAAGTGAGGAAACAAAAGCAATATCCACCAGTTCCAGAGTTGGATTGGCTGGTGTTTCTATAAAAACGCAGGCGGTTTTGGCTGTAATCGCTTGTTTCCAGCCTTCAGTATCGCCTGTTTCAACAAGGGTATAGCTGATGCCAAAGCGTGGCAAAATCTGGGTTATGATATAATTGCAAGAGGAAAAAAGAACGCTGCTTGCCACTACATGGTCACCAGTTTTAAGCTGGCACATAAGCGCAGCGAACATGGCAGACATCCCCGAACCCGTAACAACACAGGCTTCTGCCCCTTCCATAAGGGAAAGGCGTTCTTCCAACATAGCAAGGTTAGGGTGGGAATAACGGCCATATTTGAAGCCTTCAATCTCTCCACTAAAGCGTTTTTCACCGTCTTCCGCCGTTTCGTAGCTGAATGAGGAGTTGAGAAATAAAGCCTCAGAAGTTTCTCCAGCATCACTTTGTAAGCGTCCGCCGCGCACTAATTTGGTTTCTACGCTGCAATTATCGGGAATTTTCTTCTTTTTCATGCGTTTTTCTTCATTCTTTGAGTATAGACAATTTAGCTAAATAGATGTTTATTAATAATCCAGTAAAAACAATGGCGCAAGTACGATGCACGGAAAAAATCCTATACGCCCCCCAGTTTTGGATGATGGGCAAAATTTAGAGGTTAAAAGCATCTTTGCTACTTTGCAGGGTGAGGGAATTTATGTTGGTGTTCCTTCAGTTTTTGTACGTCTTGGTGGGTGTAATCTGGCTTGCAGTTTTTGTGATACTGAATTTGAAGATGCAGCTGTCATGCCGCTTGCCGATATTCTGGCGCAAGTGGATAGATTATCCCGTAATGATGATGGGGTATGCGTACGGAAGTTGGTGGTTATCACTGGCGGGGAGCCGTTGCGACAGAATATAGCCCAATTTTGTGAGAAGCTGCTTGCGAATGGATTTATGGTGCAGATTGAGACTAACGGCACTTTATATCGTAACTTGCCGCAAAGAATAGATATTATTTGTTCTCCAAAAAACACGGGGCAAGGCTATATGCCAATCCGTGGCGATTTACTGGAGAAGATTTCAGCTTTGAAATTTATTATTTCTGCAAGTGAGAATAATTATAGGAATATTGGTGAGGTGGGGCAGAGTAAATATAATATTCCCGTATTTGTGCAGCCAATGGATGAGGGGAGTGCAGCTAAAAATGCAGCTAATACCGAGCTTGCCCTTGCTCTTGCTATGCAATATGGTTATAGATTGTCGCTGCAAACGCATAAGATATTGAAAATAGAATAGACCAAACTCATTTTGACTTCAAATCTGCTTGCAGTGGAGCTTCCTTAAAATATGTCATGTATAAATCATACACTCATATTTTAAGGAAGCTCCACTGCGCGCTTTTTTGCCAAAATGAGTTTATAAGGAAGTTCAGATATTATGGTATTGAGTTGGGTGTATGACTAAAAAAGCGGTATTATTATTAAGTGGTGGGCTGGATTCTACGACTACACTGGCAATTGCTAAAGAGCAGGGGTTTTCCGTGTATGCCCTATCTTTTGCTTATGGGCAACGGCATAATTTTGAGCTTTTAGCGGCAAAAACCATCGCTGGTAAAATGAGTGTATTTGAACATCGGGTAATTAACATTGATTTAGGTGGCTTCGGTGGGTCGGCGCTTACCGAATCAAGTATTTCTGTACCAAAGGATCGTGATGCTGCCTCGCTCTCCCATGGAATACCTGTAACTTATGTTCCTGCCCGCAACATGGTGTTTTTATCATTTGCATTGGCTTGGGCTGAGGTGCTAAAAGCTTATGATATTTTTATCGGGGTAAATGCACTTGATTATAGTGGTTATCCTGATTGTCGCCCTGAATTTATTAGGTCATTTGAGAAAACCGCTAATCTTGCTACTGCCTACGGTGTCGCTGGAGATAATAAAATAAAAATCCATACCCCGCTTATTGACTTAACCAAGGCAGAAATTATACGCAAAGGGTATGGACTGGGTGTTGATTATAGTCTTACCACCAGCTGTTATGACCCCGATGAGAATGGCAATGCTTGCGGTCATTGCGACGCTTGCCAATTGCGCTTAAAAGGTTTTAGGGAAAACAATGCTAAAGATCCTGTGAAGTATCAGGAATAAGCTTAGAAATTATAAGTTATACCGATCATATAGTTGGATGATTTCCATACAGCTTCATTAAACCTACTTGAAAAAGAAGCTCCATTGGCAGCATTGGCAATTGCTGTTCCACCATAGGTTTTTAAGTGATAAAAATCGCTTGATAATGTAAGTTGCCAATGAGGAGAAAACTCCCATCCATACTCAAGACCTGCTCTGAAGCCATTACCATCTGCTTCATCAGTAAAGCTATTTGGATGTGCTAGATCGCTGCGTAAATTCCAGTTTCCGGTTGCTTCATATTTTCCACGATAGTAACGGGCATTTAGTTTTAGCTGCTGGTTGTTAGAGAAATATCCTGTGATTTCAGCTCCAACAAAAGGCATGTTCCATTCAGTTGTATAGCTGCTTTTTAAGCCGTCAAAAGCACCTAGGGAAGGAATTACCTGAACTCCATCCTGTGTAGCAAATTTTTGACGTTGGAATTCATATCCGATTAAAGCTGTGGTTCGGACAGATGATACACCGTAAACATTGTTGAAATCCATTGCATAACCAATAGCTGCTGAGAACCCTTCCGCATGACCAGAATCAGAACCGTTTACACTTCTGGAAAATTCACCTGTACGGTCATTTCCTATATAATCAGAATCCTGATTTTTACCGGAAACTGTTATGCTTTTATTCGCTGATGCTGAGAGGTATAATCCTTTTAATACACCGGTTTTCTTTACATATTCAACATTTGGTTTAACTTCGTAACCATTTACATCTTTCCATGTAAGTTCTGATAATATATTAGGTGCAGATATGCCTTCTCCTGAACTATCTCCGGCGATGTTGAATTTTAGCTGGCTAGTGCGATAACCAGTAGCTAGACCTGCTTTTAATTCATAATTACTGTCCTTGGATTCAATAAATGAATTATACGGGACTCTTTCTTTGAAATATTCTTGTTGTGTAGGTTTGTATGAATTTCCAGTTTGTAATTCATACTGTTTTGCAGGAGCGAAACGTTTTTTATGTAAAGCGGGATCATTATAATCTATTGCTTTCGCCTGTTCTGAGGAAATGTATAAAAAAAGGCAGAATATAAATAGAAATAAGCGCATATTACTGATGGTTTAATTATTTTAATAAATTACTTTTTGTTAACATTCGTTGTGAATATAGTCAAGCAGATAAAAAAATAGGAGGATTTCTCCCCCTATTTTAATAATTTAACTATAGTACAGGTTATACGCTATAATACATTTCAAATTCTATAGGGCATGGAGTATGCTCCAAGCGGTAAACATCCTGCATTTTAAGATCAATATAAGAATCAATAAAATCATCACTGAATACATCGCCCTTTTTAAGGAATGCACGGTCAGCATCAAGGGCAGAAAGTGCCTCGCGTAGTGAACCACACACTGTTGGAACGTTTTTAAGTTCTTCTGGCGGAAGATCATAAAGGTTTTTATCCATCGCGTCCCCTGGGTGGATTTTATTTTCAATTCCATCCAAACCAGCCATTAGCATAGCTGCGCAAGCAAGATATGGGTTTGCGGTTGGATCTGGGAAGCGTACCTCAATACGTTTGCCCTTTGGAGACGCAACATAAGGGATACGGATAGAAGCAGAGCGGTTACGGGCAGAATAAGCAAGTAATACCGGCGCTTCAAAACCCGGAATTAAACGTTTATAGCTATTGGTGGAAGGGTTGGTGAAAGCATTAAGGGCTTTCGCGTGTTTAATAATCCCACCTATATAATATAGGCTTAACTCTGATAAATCAGCGTAGCCATTACCTGCAAATAAAGGTTTTCCTGCTTTCCAGATAGATTGGTGAACATGCATACCAGAGCCGTTGTCGCCAGAAATCGGTTTTGGCATGAAAGTTACTGATTTACCATAAGAATGGGCTACGTTATGCACCACATATTTATATTTCTGAATATTGTCAGCAGTGCCAAGCAAAGTGGAGAACATAGTTCCAAGTTCGCATTGGGCTGGTGCTACTTCATGATGGTGCAGTACTGGCTCAACTCCTACAACTTTGAGGGTAGAAAGCATTTCGCCACGCAAATCAGCAAGTGAATCCACAGGTTGTACTGGGAAATAACCACCTTTTGTTGGTGGACGATGCCCCATATTTCCAGCTTGGTAAACGCGGTCATTATTAATTGGAAGTTCTTCGCTGTCCAGCTGGTGGAAGCTGTAATTTCCTGCGGTTCTGAAACGTACATCGTCAAATACGAAAAATTCAAGCTCAGGACCAAAATAAGCGGTATCGCCAATGCCGGTATAGGCCAGATAAGCTTCAGCACGTTTCGCCAGAGAGCGAGGGTCACGACCATAAGGTTGTCCGGTGGAAGGTTCAACCACATCGCAGAAAATCACCAAAGTCGGTTGGGCAGAGAAGGGGTCAACAAAGGCGGTGCTTGCATCAGGCATTAAAATCATGTCAGATTCATTGATTGATTTCCAGCCAGCAATAGATGATCCGTCAAACATGATGCCATCTTCAAAGCTTGATTCATTCACTTGCTCCGCTACATAGCAGGTATGCTGCCATTTTCCTTTAGGATCGGTAAAACGGAAATCAACAAATTGAATATCATTATCTTTGATAAGTGCAAAAACATTATTGGCAGAAACTTCTTTAGAAGACATGAGAAACCCTTCCTGTATGGTCTTTAATTGTAATTATTGAGTTATTATAAAATAACAATTTACGGTATTTATAGCAGCCAAATAATTTTGTAAAGAAAATCTAAATGGCATCCGCGCCTTTTTCACCAGTTCTTATTCTTATTACTTCTTCTATAGGCATGATAAAAATCTTGCCGTCGCCAATGCGTCCAGTGCGAGCGGCGTTAATGATAGCATCAACGACTTTATCCACCATATTATCTTCTACCACTACTTCCATTTTTACCTTTGGTAGAAAATCCACCACATATTCAGCACCGCGATATAGTTCGGTATGACCTTTTTGACGACCAAAGCCCCGTGCCTCAGTGACAGTAATGCCTTGCAGCCCGATTTCCTGCAGGGCTTCTTTAACTTCATCCAGCTTAAACGGTTTAATAATGGCTTCTATTTTTTTCATATTATTTCTCCGTGAAACTTTTTATGAGTATCAATATAATGGTATTATTTACTTTTATTGCAAGTTTATTTTATTACAAGTTGTTGTGGTTGCAGTTTATTTTGTTGATTGGTAAATAAAAATAAATATAACATCATTCTAATTAAGTTTTATGATATATATAATTAACTATGAACAAAACGCTCAGAATTCTTGCTATAGATGATAATCCACAAGATGTTAAGGAGCACATGTATGCTCCTCTAAAAACGAGTTTAGCTAAAAAAATGTTAATTTAGAGTATAAAATAGTTAAAAATTACGGTGAAGCAACTGACGAACTTAAAAAGGGGTTTCGTCCTGATGCTATAACTGCTGATTACATGATAGGGCATGAATATAAAAGGATTCCAAGAGGAGTTATTCCGAGTGGAGCTGTTGGTTATCTGCATCTTATAGAAGTTTTAGAATTTATAAAATTTCTAAAGCGTATAAACAGGTGTGATAATAATTATTCTCCGAAGCCTTTTATGGTAACCGCATCAACAAATGCTGCTAGTGTAGAAGTTAATAGAAATTCTATCTTAAAAAAGCATAATACAGAGGTTCTTCATAAGGGAGATATTTCCTGTCTAAGAAATTATGTTTCAGATTATCCATTGCCATTAGAGAAAGATACTTCTTTCACAATATTTTTACGGGAGCATTGTGGACAGGAGGTTATGCCTACAATAGTCAGTTATGATAAAAATAAAAAACAAGAAAATAAAGGTGTAGGAAATTGTGGGGGTGTTTTATCAAGTTATGACCTTAGGGATGACAAGGATTATATAAAATCTCTTCTTCCTAATATAACAGATGGTGAAGAGAATAAAACCCATCGTGTTGATTGCCTTAAATCAAACAATATGCCTATTAATGGCTACGCTGCTTTCAATGCCGAGGATGTTGATAAATTGCGGAAAGAAGGCAAAGACCCAATACTTTTTATTCAGGATTATGATATAAAAAGGCACACGCCAATTTTAGATAAAGTAGCAGGTGTAGTGTGTTTAGGAATTGGCGGAAGCCATTTACTTGATAAGGGTATTCCTACAATTAGTGAATCATCTCAAGAAATTTGGAATAAAAAAACGGGAGAGTGGATTAATTATTCCCGTATAGAGAAAGTTGATAGTAAGCCTGCTGTTATTAATAATTCCCATGCCATAAAACGGGCTGTATATAACTGGAAGTTAAAAGGAAGCGATATTAATAATCCACCCAAGCCTGAATATTATAATCCTCAGAAAAATAAAATTGTTTTATTTAAGGCTGGTGACGAGGTAACCCTTGCCCGTACTGCTGCTTATCAAGGGCATTTGAAGATAGAATATCCAGATGTTACACATGTGGTAAAAGAAGTAAGAGATATAAGTTCACAATTGCCATTTAAGCATCCGAGATTTTTAGCAACTATGAATTCTGCCACTGATTCACGGCAAGGTGACAAGGGATGGGTTGAAGCCGCGCAATTAGGCGCGGAAGGTGTGGGGTTAATCCGCACAGAATATATGTATAATAATGAAATATTAGAAAATATAAAAGAAGGTATATTAAAGAATGATTCCAGTAAATTTAGTCATTTGGGAGCGTATAGACATA
Organism: Pseudomonadota bacterium; assembly: GCA_963205245.1. Classification (GTDB taxonomy): domain Bacteria; phylum Pseudomonadota; class Alphaproteobacteria; order Rickettsiales; family SXRF01; genus SXRF01. The sequence continues at coordinate 3,174 of CAUJIB010000030.1, read as the reverse complement.
ATGGATTAAATGGTACTTTTTATGATGCGAAAGATAAATTTGCCAATAATGAGACGCTGCGTATCCGCTTGTTTGATTTTCCTCCTGATGAATTTTTTACCAAAGAAGAATTGAAGATTTTGAGAGATAGAGTTGGTGATGATATACGTGGTACTCCGCTAGCTTTAGCTACCAATGGGCTTTATGAAAGCCAATTGAACAATATTTTTTCCTATGTGAAAGATGAGAATGCAGATTTAACTCAGCCCATCAATCTACAAATTATGGCTCCGCATATCAGAAACGCTGGTGAGATGGAAAAATTCAAAGAAATGGTTGAGAATGTAGCGAGAGAAAATGATTTCCCTCGCGGGCATTATCAAATCGGGGCGATGATGGAAACGAAAACAGCTTGTGACCCAGCCGAGGCAGCAAAGATTGCAAAATTATGTGATTTTATGAGTTTTGGCACGAATGATTTAACTGAAGAAATTACAGGCATCAAACGCCCCTTTGAAGGTGATAGTAAAAGTCCTTATGATGTTTTACGTGATGATGTAAAAACAGTGATGAAATCTACCGCCAAGGCTGTGCGTGAAGCCAACCCCAATATCACTATAGGGTGCTGTGGTGGGCAGATGAAGGATTCAGATTCTCTGATGTTTTGCGCAAAGGATTTGCAGCTTGATGACGTTTCTGTTCCACCAGATGCCCTGCACCTTCTTGGTAGGAGGTTGCAGTTACTGCAAGCTATTGAAAGAGAACATATTGGTGCAGCTTCGGCAAAGGTTGGGAATGTATCAAATTTCCAGAAAAATACAGAGCAAAAAGTAACAAAATAAATATATTCTTACGCTGGATACTTGACTTAATTATATAACTAAGTAATAAAAAACAATATTTTATCATACCGGCAGAAAGAAGCTTATGTCAGTGCCAGAAAAAGAAGTTTTGAAATTCCTGAATATTGTTCTCAGTAACCAATTAACTGCAATAAATCAGTATTTTCTACATGCCCGCATGATGAAACATATGGGGGTAATGAAGCTTGCCGATAATGAATATAAAGAATCTATCCAGCAGATGAAGCATGCAGATCGTTTAGTTGAACGGGTTCTGGCACTGGGGGGAATTCCTAATTTGCAGGATTTAAGAAAATTGCGGATTGGCAAAACAGTAGAAGAAATCCTTAAATGTGATTTGGAAACTGAAAAAGCCATGACTATAGAACTTAAAACTGCAATTTCATTATGCGAATCAGAAGGCGATAACTTGAGTACAGAGATTTTACGTAGCATTCTCGGTAATGAAGGTGAGCATACTTCTTTTGTTCGTGAACAACTTAATTTAATTGACAGCATGGGGTTGTCACAGTATTTGCAAACACAAGCTTGATTTTCAGCAAGGACTTTTATTATGCGTAATTTTATATTATCTATAGCTTTTATATCACTTATTTCTTTAATTTTTGGAGCAACTATCATGGCTAAATCTAAATCTGCGAAGGCCGCAGAAAACCCACTGGAAAACACCCTTTATTTGGATTTGAAAGATGGTCGTGTGGTTATTGAAATGCGCCCTGATCTTGCGCCAAAACATGTGAAACGCATTAAAGAATTAGTACGTCAGGGATTTTATGATGGTGTAGTTTTTCATCGTGTGATAGATGGTTTTATGGCGCAGACTGGTGATCCTACCGGTACTGGTATGGGCGGTTCTGGGCAGAAACTTAAAGCTGAATTCAGCAAAGAGCCGCATATGCGCGGTGCTCTTTCCATGGCGCGGGCTATGGATGTGAATAGCGCGGATAGCCAATTTTTTATCTGTCTTGCAGCAGCAAATTTTCTTGACGGACAATATACTTATTGGGGCAAAGTAACCAAAGGTATGGAATTTGTTGATAAGATTAAAAAAGGTGATAAAGACAATAATGGGTCAGTTTCTAACCCTGATAAAATTATAAAAATGCAGGTTGCTGCAGATGTGAAAGAATAGGTTTTTTATTCTTTTAGTGTAGTTATAAATGGAAAGCCTGTCGTCAATCTCTAGCATTATACCGCATTATAATGCTTTCTTCCTTGATTTATGGGGAGTGGTGCATGATGGTTCGCATCTTTATCCTAATGTGCGGGATACTATTGTTGAGATAAAAAAATCTGGGAAAAAAATAGTTTTTCTCTCTAATGCACCGCGTCGAGCAGATAGAGTGGCATCTGTACTTACTAATTTAGGAATAGAACCTGAACTATATGACCATATAGTTTCTTCAGGTGAGGTTGGTTACCATTGGCTGGAATCCGGTATATCACCATGGGGAAACCGTTACTATATGATAGCAGCAGAAAAAGATGCTGGCTTGCTTGGTAATCTGGATTTTACACAGGTTTATAATCTGAAAGATGCAGATTTTATCCTGAATCTAGGCTTTGGCACAGAAGAGCAGACTTTAGATGATTATTCAGGAGTTTTAGAAGAAGCGGTCAAGATTTCATTGCCTATGTTATGTTTGAATCCAGACCTTGAAGTAATAAAAATAAGCGGTGAGCGTTTTCCATGCGCTGGTGCTATTGCACAAGAATATGAAGAGTTAGGCGGGAAAGTAGAATGGTTTGGAAAACCTTATGCTATGGTTTATGAGTATGCTCATAAATTGATTGGGAACGTTGATAAAAAAGAGATTCTGGCGGTAGGTGATAGTTTGGAAACTGATGTTCCGGGAGCTAAGCATTTTGAAATTGACTGTGCTTTGGTAACGGGTGGAATTCTGAAAGGGCATGATATTCCAAAAATAAAAGAAATGTGCCTTGAGCTTGGGTTGCGTCCTAATTATTTATTGCCTAAATTTGGTATTTAACAGTTTTTAGATTCTACTTTATGCAGACAAGCTTTATTCTGCCGGTGTGATTAGCATCTAGAAAACCAACTGTTATTGTTCCCCGCTCACGACAAGTGGTATGTCCGCTAATATGTGTGGATTCCATATAATGATGACAAATGATGGTTGTAGAGAAATTATTTAGTATAACTCAGTCACTAGTAATATATAATATTTTAATCATTTTACAAATTGCCTTTATTTAATAAGGTGTGGTCAGAAAGAAAATCTATGTTCTTGGACTTTTTTTAACAACACTAGCCTCTATAGTTATTTGATTTAAGTTTTCCCCTACGTCAGGCTTCAGCTCGTGTACTAAT